>NZ_NUOW01000013.1:0-499595 GCF_002584635.1 Bacillus sp. AFS031507 | reverse complement strand
GCCTTACCTATCTGTATAAAGAAGAGCAGTTTTTGACGCCTAACCAGGCGTTTTAGTTTTGTATGATACAGAACGCTTGTTCGTGTATAATAAGGGTGACAAAACGAAGGAGGTGACCGAAATGGCGATACGAGACAGAGGTAAATTAAAATGGCAGCCCGCCTCGTTCATGCCGTTAGCATTCGAGATGCAGCGCGAGATGTTTAAGGATCAGGAGCGTATGCCAAAGCCAATATTAGATGAATACGAAACCCAGGAATTTGACCAGCACATTGCTTACGCAATGGAATATAAATTGGCAGTGAAGCTAACGGTATGGGAGGATGGCTTTAAAAAGAAATAACTGGCCAAATTCATAACATTAATCCGATAACTCATCTGCTCCAGGTCGAGGTGAAGCCAGGTGAATTCGAACCGGTGGCATTTGATTATGTAGTCGGAGTAACGGTATTAGGTTAGTCGGAATTACTATAATGCCAACTGAATGTTTATTTATAGAAGAAACTCTGTTGGGAGCGGAATAATCTTGGGTAATATCCCTAATTCAATGCGGTAAACTAGCGGTCATACCAGTAAGCTAATGGCATGATAAATCTATATCTCTAACCTTTACGTCAGACTCATCAATATATTCTACGACCTTCAGTATTCGCTTGATCGCGTACTCTTTATCGGACAGGTCATCGGCAATCAGCTCTCCAGCTAAATCAAGCAGATTAACTTTAATGCGAGCTATTGTTAGTTTTGCTTCAAGTAAGTCGTTCAAGTAACCGCCTCCTGTGTTTGAGAATATTCAAGTGCCTGGCCCTTCGCTAGTCGATAGGGCCTTTGTTACGTTCACACAAGTCATCTACGCTTAACTCGAGTAAATCAGCTGCTGTGGGTCTAGTATAGTAGGAACACTAAACGTAATTACCATCGGTAATGTACCTAATTACATACAGTAGATTAGCGGTAAAACGGTTATTTATTCATCTTTTATTTTTTCGTAAAAATCGTCGAATTTACAATTTAACATTTCGGCCAACAATAAGCCAGTTTCGGTTGGAATGAATAACTCGAATTTTTCGTATTTCCGTAACTGGCGCGGAGATACCTTTATTTTTTCAGCTATGTAATCTTTTCTTAGTCCGCTCTGTTTAATTAGTGCCTCGATGTTACATTTCCACATTATCATCACCTATAAAAATAATACCGCAAATTGGCAGTAATTCCTCTATGAATGTTTAGGGTTAAAAATTCACCTTAAAAATTCATTTAAACATACCTTATTTATTCATATTTGGGTAATACCATTCATACCATAGAGTAATCAACCGAAAGGAGGAGCGATAGGTGAGCAAAAATAAGGTCATCAAATCGGTATCGTTCAACGTTACCAACGAAGAAGATAGGCGATATTTGGAACGCATCGAGAACGTCAATTTTAGCGGCTATGTCAAGCGGCTGATCGAGAAGGATATGCGGCAGCGGAAGGTCATTAAATCCGAAAGAACAACTGTTCAAGCACCAACTGGTCATACTGCAATCGTAACTAAAGGGACGCCGTTAATATTGAAAACGGAGTAGCCTCTTCTCTCGCGGGCATTTCGTAACAGTGTAACACGGTTGACGTTGTCAATTGTCATGACGATTGGAAAGGGGTTTTGCGTTTTGATAGAAGGGAAGGGGTTAGGTGGAAAGAAAAATCATCGGGTGAACCTGTCGCTAACGAATAAGCAAGCGTACAAGTTGAACCGGCTGGCAACAGCTTGCAACATGAAGCCGACCACACTTGGGGGTCTGTTAATCGAAATAAGCTTGAACAACGCAGAATTAGTGAATAATCTGCAGAAACAGTACTGTACTCAAACCTCATATAGAGTGGTCCTGGTTAATAATGGTGGTGGAGATCTAGTTTACCTATTAAACGGCAGGGAGGATGGTTAGATGAATTGGGTGAGTTTTTTTTCGGGGATTACTACTGTGTTTATAACGTATGCATTATTTAGCCGTGTGTTGGAGGATGAACAAGAAGAAATTCAAGTGGATAAGGAATCAGGGGTAGTGGTAAATGATTTATATGGCCGATATGTCACCCTTTCCTGTCAAACATGCCGGAAATTAAAGAAGCATCGAGAAGTGGAAACTAATCTTTTTCAGTGCACGAAATGTAAGCGACATGTAGATTTACGGTGACGGTAAGTTTATTGGAAATGATATAAGTAATAGTTAGAGTCTATCCAAATGGAAGTTATTATTTGTTACTCCAATGCATCTCGAAAACCAACTACTATGTGGTAATTGAAATTTAGCTTATATATTTATAATAAATGTAAAGAATATAGTTGTTATAAAACCGAGAAACATGTAGTCTCAAAAGTTAAAATTTAGGAGGGCTAAAAGTTATGCAGAAATTCATCCCCTATCGTCCAGGTATGGAACTTGGACGGGGATTCAATACTTTAACTGGTGAGGCAAGGGGCAATGTTGTTACTGGAGATATCAATCCATCCGAAAATCAAGGACAAAAAGTGATATCAACGGCTACTATCGTCAATTCCCAAGAGAAGATGCTGGATACTCTTAATGTATCTATCGAGGCTAGTATGCATTACGGCGCGTTTTCAGGTGAAGCAAGCTTTGGATTTTCCCAGCAATCCACAGTTACATCGCAATCAACATACGTCGTAGCTCAATGCAGAGTAGAAAATCCGTATACTACGTTCGCTGATCCGAAACTAAAAGATGAAGCTGCAAAAATAATGACCAATGATGGGCCAGAAGTCTTTAATAATAGTTATGGGAACAGTTTTATTAGGGGGACATGCACTGGGGGTGAACTTTACGTACTTTTTCAGCTCACCTCTTCGAGTACTGAAGAACAAGAAAAAACAGCGGTATCTCTTCAGATAGCAGTAGAAGGATTGCTTGCTGGGGGCGAACTGAATGCTGCTGTGACTAGTGTTCATGAGTCAATGAAAACACTATCGTCTCAGCAGATAACTTTTTATCAGCGAGCGGGAAGTGGTATAACTGCAGCTCCTGTCACTGACGTGCCAGAGATACTAGACCGTTTGAAGAAATTCCCACAGTTTGTTAAGGAAGCCCCGTATCCTTTCCAAGTTGAAATCGTCGACTATGAAGTTCTTACTCTACCACCTTTCGACAAACTTGCCATTCAGTTAAGGGAAGAAGCTCTGACCGAATGTGCAAAAGTGAAATTGAAATATCAGAGTATCCTTGCAGAACTGGAAGTGGTAGGACAAAATAAACAGTTGTTTGAAGATACTTGTAAAAAAACTACACAATTAACAGGTACAGTTGAAAATTACAAATTTAATGATGCAGATCTCATTAATGCCAATGCCCAGTACACGAACGCTCTGAATTACCTTAACCGACATGCTCACAAGATCATGAATAAAGAGATTGAACCTGATCTTTTCGTGCTTAGTAATTATGATAAAAACCTGTCTGAAGAACTCCTTTCATTTGTTTTCATAAAGAAGGCACCTAAAGAAGAACGGGTACAAGTGCCTAATGTTATGAATCTCAATAAGAAAACAGCGGAGGAAGTCCTTAAAGCACAGGGGCTAAATCCGATATTAAGACCTTTCTTTACAAAGGATCAGCCGTTTGATGTCATTAAAAATCAGGTTCCTAGTGCCGGTGAAGAGGTTCCGAAAGGAACTTCTGTCGTAATCGATTACTCATCTATTTTACTAATAATAAAAAAGATAGAACCTATTCATTAGAAAGACGAAGAAACTGATTGATACATCGGAATAAACCTCGGTCGTACCTAGATAAATTAATAATAGACAACATTTTTATGTATTTTAAGGAGGTAATCTATCTTGTCAGGTGGAAGTGGGATTTTAATGGCGATTGATGCTGCGAGTGGGAGTATGGATGCAATAGATAAATTTAAGAAGATTTTTAACGATATAGACGCAGCACGTTCAGTAATTCTTGAAATCGACAACCATACGGATCAAACACTAATTAAACTTGCAGAACATCACTTTGATGGAGGTTGGTCAGTTACTCCACAGGGAGAAATCCCCCCGAACTATGCATTAATTTTTGGTTCAAAAGATAAAGATTTCATGACCGGAACAGAAGGCAGTATTACGTATGCAGCAGAGGGAATTGAGTTTGAAGTATATTGGAACAATCCATTTATTGGAGATAACGAATGTAAGATAAATTTAAATGGTCCTAATGCCGACCAATATCGGGTAAACAAAGAATGTGGCATTGGGGACACCGATGCACACATGCGCTTTGAATTATTCACTAATCCTTAAGTTCGTTGATTAACTAACCAAGTCTAGTTTGTCCAAGCTGTCGGCTTTTCTCGACAGCTTTTTTTATCTTCAGAATTGTCTACTAAATTACCGGGTTATATCTGCACTCAAAAAAAGCAATTTTTTCTGGTACCATTATTTTCTTTAATGAAAATTTGTTCTATTATATTCCTTCATGATTTTTGACCGCTTTTTGACCACGAAACATGTAGAATGATTTATAATATAAATTAAAGAGCGTAAGAAATACGCTCTTTCAATGGTAGTTTGTCCGCAAGTTTGTCCGCAAAAATTTTTAAAAGTATTGAAAAAGATTTTATTATTAACCCTTTAGAACCACATTTTCGCTCACTTTTAACTTCCTATTTTAGTTTATTTAAACAGTTGTTAAATGGGCGGCATGATGTAAACCTACTATTGATTTATGACCGCCTTTTGACCGCGAAACATGTAGAATGATGTATATTCCTATTTTCAATTCACCTAAAAGAGCTTTAGATATGATTGTATTTGAAAAAGAGCGATGATTCCTAGTTAGTGTCAGGCCTTCTTGCGATGTGGCCTGGCTTTTTTCGTATGAACGGTTGTAATTTTTTCTCAAGTTTCACAGCTTTTCTACATGCTGAATAGACTAGGTTAATGGAAGCTTATTTAAAAAGGCATGGTGGAGGGAAAGAGCTTGAAGATATACCAAGTGAAAGGGTCGCCAGATAGTGTAATGGAATTGTTGGAAATCACAGAGAATGGGAAAGTGAAGGTTAGGGATATCAACAATGATGAGGTCATTGAAACAACAATGCGAGCCTTTGAAATGGCATTTGAACCATCATCCGATTATTCCTCTATTGAGAAACAACAAGCAAAGGCACTAATGATAAATCATAGTGTACCAGCGGATATCAATGAAATGATCGAAAAATCTCAGGTTAAAGTTGTTAAGGCTTTTGGAAGATGCACTATGGTTGCGGTCCAGCTGCCCAATGGGTTTATCATCACCGAATCGATAACCAGTGTAGATGAGGCATCCTATAACAAAGAAACAAACACCCAGATTTGTTTGGAACGGATTAAACATAAAATTAGTGAGCTTGAAGCTTACAAAACTCAAAGTGTAGCGATACAGTCAAGAAATAGGAATCAGGGAAAACAAAATTGCTGAGCTGAAAAAGGAAAATAAGAAATTTCTAAAGTTGTCAGCGAATGAAGTAATAGAAAAAGTTGATTATGATGAAGCGGTTAATGAAAATAGAAATGTAATAAAAAAGCTACAATCAGAAATTCTTGAAAAGAAGGATATGTTAAAACGATACACAAAAAGTACAGAGATGGTTGAAAAGTCCAAAATGAACTAAAGAAGCTTATAAATATAAATGATATAACCCCGGAGTTACTTCATAAGCTTATTCATAAAATTGAGCTGAAGGAAAACAAGCATCTTATTATGCACTACGGTTTTTCTAACCCTTTTCTGGTCAATGGAAGTAGTGACCAGCTTACGACACAAGTGTATGTAGAAACAATGGTGGCAAGTTGGTGGCAAACTCCAACATTCTGCCACCAACTCCACCTTATTAAACCATTTATGGATGAAATAATATCCTTTTAAATCAACGTTTTCATAACTAAACTGTTATAATCAGATTCACTTTACTTCCTTGACAGGGAAGGGGTCGTGGGTTCGAATCCCTCACAGGTCATCAACTAAAATCCTAACATCTTTATGATGTTAGGATTTTTTTTATATCTTTTAGTTTCTTATTTTAAGTTAAAATTTATTTCAAATCGCTCCGTTTGGTCCTTTAATGGAACTAGAGCCTCTCCATTTTTTCTAATAAATGTGTCCACCGTACCTCAAATATTCATTTTGCAGTTTAAGTGCAAAAAAACAAGAAAAGTGCCAATAAATTTTGCATATCCTTTCCACAAATAGTGAACAAATAGGAGTTTTTAATATTGGCACGGTAATTGCAAGTTTATAAGTGAAAATTAAATCTTGGATAAATATGTATTGGTATCCATTTTTTGATGTCCATAATCATCTAAGGGGGCTTAACAATGAAAACAGGTACGGATCGTGTAAAAAGAGGCATGGCTGAAATGCAAAAGGGCGGCGTCATTATGGACGTTGTGAATGCTGAGCAAGCAAAAATAGCAGAGGAAGCAGGAGCGGTAGCTGTAATGGCATTGGAGCGCGTTCCTTCTGATATTCGTGCAAGTGGCGGAGTAGCAAGAATGGCAGATCCACGAATTACTGAAGAAGTTATGAATGCGGTTTCCATTCCAGTTATGGCAAAAGCACGTATCGGACACATCGTAGAAGCCCGAATTCTTGAATCATTGGGCGTTGATTATATTGATGAGAGTGAAGTTTTAACACCTGCAGATGAAGAATACCATTTAAATAAAAATGATTATACAGTTCCATTTGTATGTGGTTGCCGTGATCTTGGCGAAGCAGCACGCCGTATAGGTGAAGGTGCATCTATGCTGCGTACAAAAGGAGAGCCGGGAACTGGTAATATCGTAGAAGCTGTTCGTCATATCCGTAAGGTAAATGCACAAGTACGTAAAGTCGCTACAATGAGTGAAGATGAATTGATGACAGAGGCTAAGCTACTTGGAGCTCCCTATGAACTTCTTCTAGAGATTAAGCGTCATGGACGACTGCCTGTAGTAAACTTTGCAGCTGGTGGAGTAGCAACGCCTGCTGATGCTGCACTTATGATGCAATTAGGTGCTGATGGAGTATTTGTTGGTTCTGGAATCTTCAAATCTGATAACCCAGCAAAATTCGCTAGAGCTATCGTGGAAGCAACAACCCACTATAAGGACTATAAACTAATTGCAGAGATTTCAAAAAATCTTGGAATTGCAATGAAAGGTATTGAGATTTCAACTCTGTCTCCTGAAGCGCGAATGCAGGAACGTGGTTGGTAAAAATTTAAAATCTTTCTAGAAGGATTTTAACATACAGGGGAGAATAATCTATTTATTGTGTATAGGTCTAAAAAATAGTCGTAAGCTCTTTCTTATTGGTGAAAGCGCTTTAACATTTTTGAAAATTTAAAATATTCACATTGACATTGTTTATTCTGACCCGTATACTCGTGTTAGAAACATGTTCAGTGGATTTTTGAAAGGTGGATTATAGCATGCAAACACTGGAAACGGTGATTGTTACAGGATATGCAAAAGCTCCACAGGGAACTTCCATGTATGAAATATATAAGCATGCGGGAATTGTTCTCGAAGTGAATCTGAAAGATCATAAGATTATCGGAGCTGAATTCACATTCGTAACTGAACTAACTAAAAATTATTTTCAAAAACTGCTGATAGGCTACTGTCTTGAAGACGGTGTCGAGCAGTTGATTAAACGAATTCAAAGTTTTTATTTTGCTCCATCCCAGCAAGCGATCATTGTGGCTCTACAAGCTGCAGTTCAACGTTACTGGGATAATGTGAAGCAAATGAATACATAACGTTTGGTTATAATAAAGTGGGAAGATGACCTCTTCCCATGGTCTTATTAAAACCGGGCAAACATGAACTCTTTGTAAGGAATGTTCGTTGGAACGACATTCTTTATAGAGATTTATGTTTTGCTCGGTTTTTTATTTTACCGAACTGTTAACACCCACAAAAGTCGATGGAGAGGAAGGGAAAAAAGATGAGCAAGCTGATTACATGCGAAGAAGCTGTAAAAAAGGTTAAAAGCGGCTCACGAATTATGGTAGGGGGATTTGGACTTGTAGGAAGTCCGCTTAGTTTAATAGCCGCTTTGGCTCAATCGAAAGTGAAAGACTTAGAGATTATTAGTAATAACCTTGGTGAACCAGGCAGAGGTCTTGGAGTTTTAGTACGGCAAAAGCAAGTGAAAAAAGCGATAGGTTCGTATTTTACATCCAACCCGGAAGTGGTTAAGTCTTATCAGGATAAGGAAATGGAAGTGGAGCTGCTACCGCAAGGAACGATGTCTGAAGCCATTCGAGCGGGTGGTGCGGGACTAGGAGGGTTTTATACACCGGTCAGCGTAGGAACAAAAATCGCCGAAAACAAAGAAGAGCGTACTCTTAACGGTAAAAAATATGTGTTCCAAGAGCCTCTTAAAGCCAATTTTGCTTTAATTAAAGCGAAAAAAGCGGATCAATTAGGAAATCTCATATACAACAAATCGGCAAGAAACTTCAACCCGATGATGGCAACAGCTGCGGATGTGGTTATTGCAGAGGTGGACGAGATTGTGGAGGTAGGCCAAATTTCTCCTGAAGAAATTGTGACCCCTCATTTATACGTTGATTTTATCGTTGTGAAGGGAGGTAACTAGCTTGAACGTGAAACAATACATTGCTGCAAGAGCGGCGAAGGAATTAAAGCATGGCGATATCGTCAATTTGGGCATAGGGATTCCAACGCTGGTTGCTGATTACATTCCATCAGATGTTAAAGTTTTTTTACACTCGGAAAACGGCATCCTTGGAGTAGGTCCTACCCCTGATCCAGAGCATATTGACCAAAATCTTGTCAATGCAGGGAAACTTCCTGTCACAGTATTGGAAGGGTCATCCTATTTTGATAGCGCTTCCTCTTTTGCGATGATTCGCGGAGGACATGTAAGCGTTTCGATTCTTGGTGTGCTGCAAATCGATGCAATTGGGCGGATTGCCAACTGGGCCGTACCAGGAAAAAGTGTTCTTGGTGTAGGCGGGGCGATGGATTTATTGGAGGGCTCCAAAAAGGTAATCGTAACAACGTTGCATACGTCTAACCAGGGAGATTCAAAAATCGTCAAGGAATTAACCTATCCGATCACATCGGAACGAATAGTGGATTTAATTATTACCGATTTGGCGGTGTTCGCTGTAAAGGAAGATGGACTTCATCTTATTGAGCTGTCCCCTGGAATTTCCCTTGAGGAAGTTCAACAGAAAACGGATGCACCCTTCCATATTGCTGAATCTTTCAATATAGGCAAAGAGGTGACTGTGTAGTGGTTGTAATCGTAAATGCATTTCGGACTGCTATCGGAAGCATCGGTGGATCACTGGCGGATACGCGCCCGGAAGAGCTCGTATCTCTCATCATGAAAAATAATCTTTCGTCTTCTGGTTATAGTGCCAATATTGTCGATGAAGTCATCGTCGGCCAAACAAAGCAGAGTGCGCATGCTCCGAATATTGCAAGAGTTGCCGCATTACAGGCCCATTTTCCAGAATCGATTCCTGCTTATACTGTTCATCGTCAGTGTGGTTCGGGTATGCAGGCCGTCATTAACGGAGCGATGTCCATTTTGACAGGTCAGGCGGACGTCGTTTTAGCAGGAGGTGTCGAAAGCATGTCACAAGCGCCTCATTATACGGTTGGCACTCGATTCGGCCTTAAGATGGGAGATCTGACGCTGTATGATTCAAATACGGAGAGTCAGCCAAAATCGCAGCCGGAGGAGATATATGGTCGTTTCACGATGGGGCAAACAGCTGAGTGGCTAGCTGAAAAATATAACATTAGCCGCCGTGAACAAGACGAATTTGCCTTCACGAGTCAGCAGAAAGCGAAACGTGCAATTGAAATGGGCCATTTTGAAGAAGAAATCATTCCTGTTCCGGTAAAGGAAGGAAAAAAGGGGATCAGACACTTTGCGATAGATGAGTACCCAAGATTGACGGACATTGAAAAGTTAGGAACACTAAGTTCTATGTTTCAAAACGATGGTACGGTAACTGCCGGAAACTCTTCCGGAAGAAATGATGGAGCCTCGATGCTGCTGTTGATGTCGGAAGAAAAAGCGAAACAACTTGGAGTGGTGCCGATGGCAACGATTCGTTCCTTTGCTGCAGCGGGTGTATCACCAAAAGAAATGGGAATCGGTCCGGTTCCTGCTTCCCAAATTGCATTGAAAAAAGCGGGTCTTCGTTTAGAAGATATCGATTTGATTGAATTAAATGAAGCATTCGCCGCTCAAAGTCTTGCTTGTTTAAAAGAATGGGGCATAAAAGGAGACAATGTGAATGTAAACGGAGGGGCGATTGCCTTAGGTCATCCACTTGGGTGCTCCGGTGCAAGAATCATCACTACATTATGTCATGAGCTTGAAAAACAAAAGCGGCAATTTGGCCTTGCGACGATTTGTGTCGCGGGGGGATTAGGAATGGCAATGGTGGTGGAAAGATGGATGGAATAAAAAAAGACTACGTGTTTCATCGTGATCTAAAAAAGGAGTACCCGATTATTACCCACGGTGCAGGGGTCTATCTCATAGATGAGAATGGGAAAAAATATTTGGATGCTTGCTCGGGAGCAGTTGCAGCCAACTTGGGCCATGGGATTAGTTCTATAGGAGAGGCCATGGCAGAACAGGCAAAAAAAGCAGCTTTCGTCCATACAATGCGCTTCGAGACGAAAGCGTTGCATGAACTGGCTGAAACAATCGGAAAAATGGCCCCCGACCATTTAAATAAAGTGTATTTTACAACCGGAGGCTCAGAAGCAAATGAAAGTGCTTTGAAGCTTGCGAGGCAATATCATAGGGACGCCGGCAGATCCCAAAAACACATGGTGATCGGGCGATGGCAATCGTATCACGGTAACACCATCGGTTCTTTATCAGCAGGAGGAGACGTTAAAAGAAGGCATGCATACACTCCTAATCTTTTAAACTATGCCCATGTCTATTCTCCTTACTGCCACCGATGTCCATACGATCGTCAAAAAGATGATTGTCTCTCTAAACAAAACTGGACGTGCGTTACGGATATTGAAAGAACCATTTTAGAGCTTGGTCCTGAGAACGTGTCGGCATTTATCGCTGAACCCATTGTCGGAAGCCAGCAAGGAGCTGTTCCACCGCCGCCAGGGTATTTTAAGAGAGTTCGAGAGCTTTGTGACCGTTACGAAATTGTCTTAATTATCGATGAAGTGATGACTGGATTCGGCCGTACTGGTACCAACTTTGCGACAGAACAGATTGGAATCGAACCTGATATCATCACGTTTGGAAAAGGGGTTTCGGCAGGATATGCTCCGCTGGCCGGAATGATTGTTCATGAACGATTGATAGATGGGCTCATTCAAAACAGTGACGGGAAATTTATTCACGGCTATACCTATAGCGGGCATCCTGTGGCAGTGGCAGCGGGCATTGCTGCCCTGGATGTATATGAGCGTGACAAGGTGCTGGAAAACGTGAAAGAGCAGAGTTCTTACCTTTTCGATAGGCTTTTGGAACTTAAGCATAAACATATCTGTATATCCGATGTCCGGGGCAGAGGGCTTTTAATCGGTATGGAGCTTGTGAAGGATCGTGAGCAGGATTTATTGTTCGATCCATCTGAAAAAGCTGCTGAAAGATTGAATGGAATTGCGATGGAACTCGGTGCGGTTTTTTATCCCGGTTCCGGTTCAATTGACGGCACAATGGGGGAGCACTTTATCATCAGTCCACCTTTAAATGTCACGAAAATAGAAATTGATGAAATTGTGAGAATACTAGATGAATCATTATCGATATTCGAGGGCCAATTTAGAAAGGATGAGGCATATGAAATTGCAAAGTAAAACAAACGAAATTCAAGAAAAAGCACGAAAGCATTTATCACCGGTTATGACGAGGGTAACGGAGCTTGTCATTGAAAAAGCGCATGGCGCAAAGTTTTGGACGACAGACGGAAAGGAATATATTGATTTTGTTTCAGGAGTGGCCGTCAATGCAGTTGGGCATACGAACGATAAAATGGTTGATGCCATTAAAAAGCAAGCTGAAAATTTGATTCATCTTGGATTGAACTATGGTTATTATGAAACGGCTGCGAATTTGGCGGAAAAGCTTGCTCAAATCACACCAGGAAATCTAGACACTGTCTTTTTCTCCAATTCGGGAGCTGAAGCCATTGACGGTGCGCTTAAACTAGCAAAGGCGGCCACAGGCAGACCCGCCATCATTGCTTTTGAAGGATCGTTTCATGGCCGTACATTAGGAGCAACAGCCATAACAGCATCAAGCTCTAAATACCGCCGTTATTATGAACCGATTTTAGGTGAGGTGTATCACGTTCCATATCCGTATCCCAGCCAGCTGAAAAACATTAAAGAAGAAGAAGCTGAAGAGTATTGCTTGAATCAGCTTCAAAAATTGTTCGATCTACGCGTGGATCCTTCACGTGTAGCGGCTATCATCATTGAACCGGTAATGGGTGAAGGTGGCTATTATCCAGCACCGCCAAGCTTTTTGCAGGAGTTAAGAAAGATTACAGAGGAACACGGCATTTTGCTTATCTTTGACGAAGTACAAACAGGATTTGGCCGTACAGGCAAAATGTTCGCGGCAGAGCATGCGAATGTGACTCCTGATATTTTAGTACTGGCAAAAGCCCTTTCCGGCGGAATGCCTCTTGGTGCCATTGTAGCAAGTCGTGAGCTTCATGAAAAATGGCCGACGGCAGGTCATGGTTCGACATTTGGAGGAAATCCAGTTTCTTGTGCTGCAGCATTGGCAAACATTGAGGTCATTGAGGAAGAGAAGTTAGTAGAACGCAGTGCTAAACTCGGTGCCAAGATTGTCGGTCGACTTCATAACTCGGTAGGACGTTTACCGGGCATTGTTGAAGTCCGAGGAGTCGGCATGATGATTGGTATCGAATTCGATTCTGAGTCTGCTGCTTTCTTTGTACCGAAAATTAAATCGAAAGCACTGGAAAATGGATTGCTCATTATGAACTGCGGTGTAAGCGGGCAAACGATCCGATTAATGCTTCCTCTTAATATTCAAGAAGATGTGCTAGATATAGGATTAACGATTTTAGAAGATGTGATAACAGAAATTATATCCGGAAACTAATTTTCGATTCCTCGGAATACCACGAAAAAGGAGGTCAAGTTTATGTCTAGTCAAATCAAAACAGATATTCTTCAGGGAGATCTTTATATAAATGGAAAATGGGTAAGTGCCCCCGATCAGTCCTACTTTGAAAGCTTAAATCCGGCAACGGGGGAACTTGTCGGCGTATGTGCGGCCGCCACAACAGAGCAAGTGGATGAGGCTGTTGCAAAAGCGAATGAAGCGTATTCACAATGGAAGAACACTCCCATTCCAGAACGAGCGGCTTATTTAACGAAAGCAGCCCAATTGTTTGAAATACGAAAAGAGGAACTTGCTAGCGTTATGACAATGGAGATGGGAAAAGTGCTGCCAGAGTCTTTAGGCGAAGTCGGAGTGGTCATCGCGACTGCTCAATATATGGCAGGCGAGGGACGACGCCTCTTTGGAGAAACGGTCCCTGCGGGCTTCCCAGACCGGAACGTAAGAATGGTTCGTGAACCTCTTGGAGTTGCGGCGTGCATTACCCCATGGAACTTCCCAGTTGCGCTTGCTTCCTACAAAATCTTTTCAGCTCTGATTGCTGGTAATACCGTCGTATGGAAGCCTGCTTCAGAGGTTGCGCTATCGGCAAAGATATTTGTGGAAGTGTTAGATGAAGCCGGATTTCCAGCAGGGGTTGTGAACTTAATTACCGGTTCAGGAAGAACAGTCGGACAAACACTCGCAGAGCATACGGATGTTAAAGTCATTTCGTTTACGGGCTCAACAGAGGTCGGACAAAAGCTGGCTGAAATGAGCAGTAAAACATTAAAACGTATTTCATTGGAATTGGGTGGGAAAAATGCAGTGATCGTCCTGAAGGATGCGGACTTGGACAAGGCGGCAGACGGAATCGTAAAATCAGCGTTTACAACAACTGGTCAGCGCTGTACAGCGGCAAGCCGAGTAATCGTCGAGCATCCAGTAAAGGAACTGCTCGTACAAAAAGTAGTCGAAATAACAAAATCTATGAAAATAGGAAATGGACTTGAAGAAGGGAAACAAGTGGGACCTCTCGTAAATGAAGACCAGCTTCATATAGTCGAAAAATATGTAAAAACAGCGATTGAAGAAGGTGGGAAAATTGTGTCAGGTGGGCAGCGTGTCAAAGAATTGGGCGGCTATTATTATGAGCCGACAATCATTGAGAATGTGAAACCAAATGATACCATTGCACAGGAAGAAATATTTGGTCCCGTTCTTGCCATCATTGAAGTAGATTCATATGAGGAGGCCATGGAGATAAATAACGGGACAATTTATGGGCTATCAACTTCTATTTATACAGAGAGCCTTCATTATGCGAACCGTGCTGCAAAGGAAGCAGTAAGCGGACTTGTCTATATTAATAACGGAACATCCAATGCCGAAATGGGAGTGGCGTTTGGAGGCATGAAAATGTCCGGAAATGGGCACCGTGAAGTTTCCCATCATGCATTCGATGTCATGACAGAGTGGAAGTCGATTTATACGAACTATTAAATGAACGGGATGGGGGAGAACATGAGAAAACATCGTATCGGTATTGCATTCTTTTACCATGAATCCCACAGTTTCAGCCCGATGAAAACTGAAATCGAACAGTTTCGAAATGAAGGATACTTTATCGGCGATGAAATTTATGATGCCTATATTGGTACGAAAACGGAAGTGGGCGGGTTTTTAGATATATTGAAACAGGAAGAGGATGTAGAAATCGTGCCGCTGCTTTGTGCGGCGGCGGTCCCATCGGGCGTAGTATCAACAGAAGCGTATTCAATCATCGAAGAGCAAATGCTCCAGTCAATCCGGGAGGCTGGAAGGCTGGACGGATTATTGCTTGCACTGCATGGAGCGATGGTCGTGGAGCACCTCCTTGATCCGGAAGAGCATTTACTGGGAAAAATTCGCGGGCTTATCGGATTGAATGTTCCAATCGCGACGACGCTGGACATGCACGCCAATTTAAGCGAAAAAATGATTGATTACACACCGCTTCATTTTGGATTTAAAACATATCCGCATATTGATATGTACGAACAAGGCATTCATGGGGCAATCGCTTTGATAAAACAATTAAAGGAAAGTGTGACTTACTACGCTTCTTTTGAAAAATTGCCGATGATGCCTCCCTCTATCAATATGAGAACTGCAGAAGGGCCGATGCACAAAATGATAGAGTGGGCGAAACAAGCCGAAGAGGAAGAAGGCATTTATAATGTGTCTGTATTTGGTGGCTTTCCTTACTCGGATATTCCCATGGTCGGTGCAAGTGTACTTGTTGTTTCGCTCGATCCACAAAAAGGAAAAGAGACTGCCCAAAAGATAGCTTCCTTGTTCTGGAGTGTAAGAGAAGAATTTATCATGGATTTGCCCAGTGTGAAAGAAGGGCTCGATTTGGCGATGTCGATTGAAGATGACAAGCCGGTAGTACTGGCGGACATCTCGGATAATCCTCTAAGCTGCGGGAGCGGGGATACAACAGAGCTGCTTCGGGAGATGGTGAAGATGAACATTCCTAACACGCTGTTTGGAGGACTCTACGATCCAGAATCTATTGAGGCTTGCCGCAAGAAGGGAGCCGGAAATAAGGTATTGTTGTCTCTTGGAGGGAAAGTATCGCCTGAATTTGGGGAGCCCGTACAGGTCGAAGCAACGGTAGTGGCCTTATCAGACGGTGTATTTCACAATTCTGGGCCGTTCAATCAGCATTTAAAAGTCGATTTAAAAGGGGCGGCTCACATTCGCGTTGGAGAGATGGATATCCTCCTCATTGGAAGGCCGATGTCAGCGAATGATCCGGAAATGTTTCGTCATATTGGTCTTGAGCCGCAGGCAAAGAGAATTCTTGGGTTAAAGGCTAAAAATCATTTTCGGGCAGCGTTTGAGCCGATTGTTGGCCGTATCATTTATGTGGATGCACCTGGTGTTGCATCCAACCGTTTAACAACTTTTAAGTATCGTCACATACCAAAGCCAATTTGGCCGCTGAATGATATCCAATATGAAGTAGAAGTGAGGGGGACAGAAAAATGGAAACATTGAACAAAACCTATTATGTCGAAGTACCAGCTTCATTGAATCCAGAACAGCTAAAAATGATGATGGAGCTTGAGGAAGATGCGTTTCCGGGATTAGGAGCAGTAGATGAACAAGCCCTTGTCCCGCTTACACGCTACGGGAAACTGATCCAATACCGGCAGCAAAATGATCCAAGGCCGATTGCGATTTGCGAAGTGATGAGAGCTTACAATGATATTCATAAAGCCTATATTTTTGGGTTTTATGTCCGCTCCGACCAGCAAGGGAAAGGAATCGGGAAATTATTTTTACAGGAAATTTATCCGATTCTAAAACAAGATGGTTTTCGTAAGGTTTGTTTAACGGTCAGTACTAAAAACAAGGCAGCCGTCAAGTTATATGAAAAATTAGGGTTTGTCATAAAAGAGACGAGATTCGATGAATTTGGTGAAGGGGAAAATCGCTATTATATGGAATACCTCATTTCTTAATATAGTAATGAGAGGAAAATTCATCAAAAATGGTCAATAAAATATAGGCTAATTTTAGGAGGAGTTTATGATGAGGAACAATTTATTCAAACCGAAAAGACATTGGAAAGAAATCGAGCTTTGGAAGGATGTAACGGATGAGCAATGGAATGATTGGGTTTGGCAATTGACGAATACTATCAAAAATTTAGAAGACTTAAAGAAAGTAGTTAACTTAACACCAGAGGAAGAAGAAGGGGTTTTAATCTCAACAAAAACAATCCCATTAAACATCACGCCATATTATGCATCGCTTATGGATCCTGATGATTCAAGATGTCCGGTTCGAATGCAGTCTGTTCCGATTTCTGCGGAATTGCATAAAACAAGATATGATTTAGAAGATCCCCTTCACGAAGATGAAGATTCACCAGTACCTGGGTTAACACATCGTTATCCGGATCGCGTGTTGTTCCTAGTCACAAACCAATGCTCCATGTACTGCCGTTACTGCACAAGAAGACGCTTCTCCGGACAAATCGGAATGGGCGTACCAAAGAAACAGTTAGACACAGCGATTAATTATATCGCATCTAACCCACAAATTCGAGATGTGTTAATTTCCGGAGGAGACGGGCTCCTTATTAATGACAATATTTTAGAATATATTTTAAAGAATTTGCGTGAGATTCCGCATGTAGAAATTATTCGTATCGGTACAAGAGCACCTGTCGTGTTCCCACAGCGAATTACAGAAAATCTTTGCAATATCTTGAAAAAGTATCATCCAGTTTGGTTGAATACACATTTCAATACATCTATTGAAATTACTGAAGAATCGAAGCGTGCATGTGAAATGCTTGCAAATGTTGGTGTACCTGTTGGTAACCAAGCGGTTATTTTAGCAGGCATTAACGACAGTGTGCCGATCATGAAACAGCTTATGCATGACCTTGTTAAAATTCGCGTTCGTCCATATTATATTTACCAATGTGATTTATCAGAAGGGATTGGCCATTTCCGTGCACCAATCAGCAAAGGATTGGAAATTATGGAGGGACTTCGCGGCCATACATCGGGTTATGCCGTTCCGACATTTATTGTTGATGCCCCGGGTGGAGGCGGTAAAATTCCATTGCAGCCGAACTATATCATTTCTCAAAGTTCTAATAAAGTCGTACTACGTAACTTTGAAGGTGTCATTACATCTTATCCAGAACCAACAAATTATCAGTCAGGCAGTGCAGAGGATTACTACAAAAAGGTTTATCCTGAAGTGTTTGAAAAATTTGAAAGTAATGGTGTTCTATCCATTATTGATGATACGAAATTTAACCTTACACCAGAAGGATTAAAACGGTTAGATCGCCGCAAAACGTATAAGGAAAATACTGAGCATAGTTCATTAAAAGATAAACGTGATAAACGTGACGAGTTAAAAGAGAAAAAATTCCAATCACAAATGAAGAAATATGAAACAGTAGGAGCAAAGGAGGAATAATTTTGATTTGTCAATGGTGCGAATCTGACAAAGCACGTGAAACGAGAAACAAAGTGTATTGGGAACTTCCAGATGGAACAAATGCGATCGAAATTAAGGATACACCATCCATTCATTGCTTGGAATGCGGTATGACCTATCAAACAGATAACACGGTGAAAGAAATTGAGGATCATCTATTTTTAATTGATTGCTCAAAGCTTGAAAAAAGTATGACGTATGAAACACTTATGGCCGCTCCACGCTTATTGAAGCGAAACTACTTTGATTTTTCGAAATAATTAGCGAAGCCATCTCTCATTTTTCAATATTAAGTGGGAGATGGCATATGTTTTCTAAAAAGTTAGATAGATGCTAATAGATGAAAAATTAAGGAGGACAAGAATGGAAGCAATCAACAACTATAATAATGACCAAAATAATCAGAAACATCAGAATAATAAGGAAAGTAAAGAGCATATTAAACGCAATCTAAAGGCACGTCACATGACGATGATTGCTATTGGAGGGTCAATCGGGACAGGGTTATTTCTAGCGACAGGGGCGTCCATTCAAACAGCTGGACCTGGTGGAGCGTTAATAGCTTATGGGGCTATCGGCATCATGGTCTACTTTTTAATGACAAGTCTCGGAGAAATGGCTACCTTAATGCCGGTTTCGGGATCATTTTCAACATATGGCAGTCGCTTTGTCGATCCGGCATTTGGTTTTGCGCTTGGTTGGAATTATTGGTTCAACTGGGCTATTACACTGGCGGTTGAAATAGCTGCATCAGCAATTATTATGAAGTTCTGGTTTCCGGATGTACCGAGCATCGTCTGGAGTTCACTGTTTTTAGGCCTAATCTTTTTATTGAATGCCTTGTCGGTTAAAAGTTACGGAGAATCCGAGTACTGGTTCTCTTTAATAAAAGTAGTGACAATCATCGTTTTCATTGGAGTCGGTTTGCTTACCATTTTCGGTATTCTTGGCGGACAGTTTATCGGGTTTAAAAACTTTACTATAGGAGATGCTCCTGTTCATGGCGGCCTTTTGTCCATTTTAAGTATTTTTTTCATTGCAGGTTTTTCCTTTCAAGGTACGGAACTCGTGGGGATTGCTGCAGGAGAAAGTGAAGAGCCGGAGAAAAACGTTCCAAAGGCGATTCGACAAGTATTTTGGCGTATTCTTCTATTCTATATCGTTGCTATTGCTGTCATTGGCCTAATCATTCCTTATACAAGTCCAAACCTGTTAGGCAGGGATGTCGATAGCATCGCTGTCAGCCCTTTTACCCTTGTATTTAAGAAAGTGGGCATTGCATTTGCAGCATCTGTGATGAATGCGGTCATTTTGACATCGGTTTTATCGGCAGGGAGTTCCGGTTTATATGCATCGACACGCATGCTTTGGTCCATGGCAAAAGACGGCCAGGCTCCTAAATTTTTACAAAATGTAAATGATCGCGGAATTCCGATGAATGCCCTTGTCATGACGACGATTATCGGAGGCTTTGCCTTTTTAATGTCCATTTTTGGAGATCAAGTGTATACATGGTTATTAAATGCGTCAGGCTTAACCGGATTTATTGCATGGCTAGGAATTGCAGTCAGCCATTATCGTTTTAGAAAAGCATATTTGGCCCAGGGCAGGGACATGAATGATTTGAAATTTAAAGCGAAATGGTTCCCGCTTGGTCCGATTCTCGCTTTTGCAATGTGTGTCTTTGTCATTTTCGGCCAAAATTATCAAGCTTTTTTAGCAAGTGAGATTGATTGGTATGGAGTAGCAGTGTCGTATATTGGTTTACCGATCTTTTTGGCATTATGGCTCGGGTATAAACTCGTTCATAAATCGAAGGTCGTTCCACTAAAGGAATGTTCTTTTGATGAGATGTCATCAAAATAGAAGGTTTAGAGGAAGGGTATAAATTCTATAGGGTGAATTAAAATAGAATAGTTATGGCACCTGCCAAAAAGCACAAGCTAAACCTAGCTAGTGCTTTTTGACTAGTAGAGAACTCGCCATAAATAGAAGGTTGCATAGGATTCCCAATTTGCCCAGGGGATTGATAATGCAAGGATTTCTTCTTTGGTCGGCTTTCTATCCATATTTAATAGCGTTTTTATCGCATTAATTAGACCGACATCATCGATCGGGAAGGCAGTCGGAAAACGAAGGCAGCGCATCAGCACATAATTGGCAGTCCATGGGCCAATCCCGCGTATTTTAATTAAGCTTTTTTCGACCTCTTTAAAATGACCGGCTTCCATTAATTTTTCTTTGGATAATTCGCCGCTCGCCATTAATTTGGCAATTCCAATAATATATTCACTCTTTTTGACGGTCATTTTAATATCTGCGAGATCCTTTGGTGTGAGTTGTGCAATTCGTTCATAGGACGGAAATATCCAATAATTTTTGCCGTCCCATTCAATGGACTCACCAAATTTTTCAACGAATTGTCTCTTTAATGTGTAAGCGAATCCTAAGTTAATTTGCTGGCCTAAGACCCCCCAGCAAAGAGCTTCAAACAAATCGGGAATGCCGATAAGGCGTAATCCATAAAAGTCTTTTACGGGCATTTTAAGTAAGGGATCAGCTTTGGCAATTTCATAAAAAGGAGTTAAATCGTTATCGAGGTCAAACCATTCTCGAATATAATGGACTACCTTATTAGGATCGCGCGGTTTACCTTTTAAAAAGTGAACAACCATTTGGTTTTTCTCGTTTACTTTTATTTGTACAAGTGTTTGAATTTCGCCAATCGCGATGACTCTTGTAATGTTATCATTTTCAATTTCATACATACATTCATTTTTATTCCGCTGCAGATATCCAAAGTTTGCTTTCATATCAAACGCTTCAGGCAATGGAATGACAATATATTCATTAACTTCGTTAATTTCTTCTCCAAGTGTGTTGGACAATTTTTCCTACCCCTTCCTTTTGCTATATTCTATTATTATCATAAAAGTAAAAAAAATATTTTTTTATCTTGCTGTTACATTCAAATTTTTTTATTATTCATGCAATTACGTGTATATTGATTATGTAGTAATGTTAATCGCTGAATGATAGAGAATCTAATTCTGAATGTGAGGAATCTTAGTTGAAACCAAAAGTTATTGTCTATAAAAAAGTCGATTCTACTGTTATAGAATATGTACGTGAAACTTGTGAAGTTATTTATTTTGAAAAATTAGATTCGGAGTCACTTCCTAGCTTTTATAAAGAATTAAAGGATGCTGAAGGGATTCTGGGCTCTGGACTAAAAGTGGATGAAAAGTTTTTGGAGCTTGCGCCTCAACTAAAAATTGTCAGCAATATCTCAGTTGGCTACGATAATTTAGATATTCCTGAAATAACTAAGCGAAAAATTATGGCTACTAATACTCCAGAGGTTTTAAATGATAGTGTTGCCGATACCATTTTTGGTTTATTACTAGCAACCGCTAGAAGAATGCCGGAATTAAATCAGATTGTAAAGTCAGGGAAGTGGACATCGCAAGTGGGTGAGAATCTGTATGGAGTGGATGTGCATCATAAGACATTGGGAATTATCGGAATGGGAGAGATTGGCTCAGCCATTGCCAAACGTGCACATTTTGGCTTTGATATGCCCATTTTGTATCACAATCGCTCACGAAATTTAGAAGCCGAACAAACTTATCAAGCAACCTACTGTTCCCTTGAAGAAATTTGTCAGCACGCAGACTTCATTTGCTTAATGACACCACTAACACCAAAGACAGTTAAGCTAATTGGAGAAAAGGAATTTAAACTAATGAAGAAATCCGCCATTTTTGTTAATGGTTCGCGTGGAGCAACTGTGGATGAAGATGCCTTGGTTCAGGCCCTTCAAAATGGGGATATCTTAGCTGCAGGGTTAGATGTCTTCGCACAGGAACCAGTAAGTCCAGATCACCCACTTTTATCAATGGATAATGTAGTCACCCTGCCGCATATTGGGTCAGCTACCTACGAAACTCGATTGAAAATGGCCAAAGTTGCAGCGGAAAATCTAGTCCTTGGATTGCAGGGTAAACAGCCGCTTTCATTAATTAATCAAGATGTTTTAACCGAAGTTCACTAAATAAACAGGCGTGAAGAATCTTCTTAAACAAAGGATTCTCCACGCCTGTTTTATTAATCTACGATTAAAACATAGGGTATGGATTTTTTTAAAAAGGACAAAAGAATAATACTAGAAGTTCCAAATGGAAATATCCAACAGCCATTTCTAGGTGCCTGACACCGGATTTTGTGAGATAATCGAAATGTAGTATGATAGAATTAACTTTGGTTTGTTTGGAAGACTTCTTAGGAGAGGATATTAGATGACCAATAATGAGATACCTTCTCTACAGAAGGATGGAAAAGTTACGATATTGAATCAACGAAATACATCAAACATAATGAATGATCTAAAGTTACTTTTTAAAGCAAATGTATTAATCGCTAATGTTTTGCCTGTCTTTGCAGGATTCTGGTTAGCCTTACATTTTACCAATGCTTCATTTACAGCCCACCTGGATTTATTTTTCTTAACAATTTTCGGAAGTACAATGGTAATGGCTGGGGCACTCGTGCTCAATAACTGGTACGATGTTGATATTGACACTGTAATGGATCGAACAAAGGGTCGTCCAACAGTAACGGGGAATATTTCTTTGAACGCAGTTTTAACAATAGGTATTGCTCTAAGTATATTAGGTCAAATCCTTTTACTCTTTACGACCGTTGAAGCGGCGATATACTCCTTTGTCGGATGGTTTACCTATGTTATTTTATATACCATGTGGTCAAAACGGCGGTATACAATCAATACAGTAATTGGAAGTGTTTCTGGTGCCGTTACACCTTTAATAGGATGGACAGCAATCGCACCTGGTTTTCAAAGAGTCCCATTGATCTTGTTTCTTATCTTGTTTATTTTTCAAATGCCGCATACCTTTGCGATTGCCGTAAAGAAATATAAAGAATATAAAGCAGCTGGAGTAGCCATGCTTCCCGTTGTTCGCGGATTGGCTGTGACTAAACGGCAAATGGTGATCTATATTGCTTGCTTATTTCCATTACCATTTTTTTTAACGATGCTTGGAAATACTTTTATAGTGGTTGCTACGTTGCTTAACGTTGGATGGTTGGTTGTGAGTATCAGCGGATTTTTTACTAAAGATGATTTAAAATGGGCACATGTGAATTTTCTATATTCCGTTAATTATATAACAATATTGTTTCTCTTGATGGTAATTGTTACATTGCCGGTATTTAGTTAGTCGAGATCAAATGAAACTCAAACTATAGATAAGTGAAAGCTGTTCCGAAAGTATGCAAGTTATTTGCAAACTAATGGAGCAGCTTTTTTGTGTTTGAAAAAAGGCAGTTCCTTTTGGGTGTTCACGAAAAAAGCTGAGCAAATGTGATACAGTTCACTTCGATGATAATCATTCCCATCTATTATTAAGGTATGAAATATAAGGGGGTTGATTTTCAGTGGGGGACACAAAAGTTAACAACAAAAAAAAGCATGGCGAAGGGCACGAGGCTCCATTAAAAGGAACATGGATTTCTGTAGGATTGGTTGGGGTCGTAATTCTCGCTACGTATTTAATAATATATGGCCTTTATATGGCTAGAGTATAGGAGGGGATGACAGATATGAAAATGCATCTTGATGAAAAAATATGGCTTACCTTGAGTTTCGGTATGATCATGATATTCATGCTTATTACTGGCTATCAAGCATTTGCCTTGGAAATGGGACCACCGAGTAATAATGAACTAATTGATCCACAAAAGGTAGACCAAACAGCGCCATTCGATAAACCGGGTATTACCAAGGTTGGCGAAAATGAATATGAAGTAGTTATGACATTACAAGCTTTCAGTTTTAATCCAGGTAATATCAAAGTCCCTGCTGGATCGACAGTGCATTTTACATTAACCTCAAAAGATGTTGTCCATGGATTTGAAGTTGCAGGTACGAACCTAAATGCAATGGTCATGCCAGGACATATTCAAAAAATCACTCAAAAATTTAATAAAGCGGGAACGTATTTAGTGTTATGTAATGAATATTGCGGTGCCGGTCACCAAATGATGAGTACAACAATTACGGTTAAATAAAGGGGGGAAGCAAAATGCAAACAGCAAAATCACAGACATTTAAAGATAAAGCAGGTAGAGTGATGGGAATCAGCAAGGAAGATGCCCTATTAACGAAATCATATATATTTGTAGCATTTATAGCATTACTTCTTGGCGGAATTCTTGGCCTTGTGCAGGGACTGAACCGTGCCGAAATTCTGGAATTATCATCATGGATAAACTATTATCAAGTTCTAACAGCACATGGTTTAATATTAGTTGTTGTATTAACTGCTTTCTTTACGATTGGTTATTTTTATGCCAGTCTTTCACATACTTTAGGGGGGATTCTTCCTAAAGTAAGAAAGATCGCATGGATTGGCTTTGGATTGAAGATTGTCGGGTTTGTTTTAGCAGTAATTCCAATCATTATGGGTGATGCATCTGTAATGTATACTTTCTATCCGCCAATGGCAGCTGCACCAATGTTTTATATTGGTTTAGCATTAATTGTGGTTGGTGTTTGGATGTGTGCTTTCGGTGCCTTTATCCAAGTTGCGAATTGGAGAAAGAATAACAAAGGACAGCATGTACCAATCCTTGCTTATTTTGCTACTGGAGTATTTGTCCTATTATTTTTCGGTTCCATACCTGTAGCGATAGAAGTAATCGTTATGATTATTCCTTGGTCATTTGGCTGGGTCGAAACAATCAATGTTATGGTGGCACGTACACTATTTTGGGCCTTTGGACATACGTTAGTTAATATTTGGTATTTAACTGCTGTTTCCGCATGGTATGTCATTGTACCTAAAATTATTGGTGGAAAACGCTGGAGTGATACGTTAACCCGTGTTGTTATTATTGGCTTAGTAGTTATGAATATTACAGGTGGATTCCATCACCAAATTGTTGACCCAGGAATTGATCCAGCCGTTAAATTTATGCACGTATTTATGAGTTTGGCGATTGGATTCCCGTCCTTAATGACAGCATTCGCCATGTTTGCCGTTTTTGAACGTACAGCAAGAAAACAAGGTGGAAAAGGCTTAATCGGATGGTATAAAAAAATGCCATGGGGCGATGTTCGTTTCCTAGCTCCAATGATTGCGATGATTGCCTTTATACCTGCTGGTGCTGGTGGAATTGCTCAAAGCACTAACCAATTGGATCAGGTCGTTCATAATACGATGTGGATTGTTGGACATTTTCACTTAACGCTTGGCATGTCTGTAGTGATGACGTTCTTTGGCATTAGTTATTGGTTAGTTCCATATATTTCAAAACGTGTATTAACACCGCAAATAAATAAATTAGGTGTGATCCAAACTTGGATTTGGACAATAGGAATGATCTTTATGTCAGGTGCTATGCATTGGGTTGGATTACTTGGTTCCCCGCGTAGAACTTCTTTTACAACTTATGGAGACAATGCAACAGCATTAAGCTGGAGCCCATATTTAATGTGCTTAGCTGTTGGCGGCACCTTATTAATTATCGGTGTTATTCTTCAAGTGTATGCAGTAATGAATATGATGTTTTTTGCACCAAAGGGAGAAACAGAATTTCCTATTGCTGAGGAAGAAGATAATGCAACTAAAACTCCATATTGGACAGAGCGTTGGGGCCTTTGGATTGTGATAATGCTATTAGTTGTTGCAATGGCCTATGTCATCCCATTAACTGAATTTATCGTTAATGCACCTCCGGGATCACCACCATTCAAAACTTGGTAATATATTATTAATTAAAAAAGAGATAGCTCGTTGGTTTGGGCTATCTCTTTATTCTTAATTTAGTCATATATAATTGCAAAATCAATAATTTGGGAAGTGATCTTCGTGATCAAAACTCGGCATAATACATTTGCGTGTTTGCTTGTTATCTTATTTGGGTGTGCGTTGTTCTATATAGGAACCGATGGATTCCGAGCATTTACGTCAGAAACGGCACGGGTCAATAAACTAATTGGCGATAAGCCCAAATTCCCAGAAGTAAACTTTGAGGATAGTAAGGGGCGGAATTATTCTATTTCTGAGTTTAAGGGCAAGTATGTATTTATTACCTTTCTTTATACGTCTTGTACAACAGTTTGCCCGCAATTAGAAATGAACATGTCTAAGGTTTACGATAAGATACCAAGCAAATATATGGGCAAAGATATTGAATTTTTAAGCATAAGTTTTGATCCTGTCAGGGATGATCCAGGTACATTAGAAAAATACCGAGGCTATTTTAATAGTGATGGAGAAACATGGAGGATGGCAAGAATACCAAATCAAGCTGAATTGGATTCGTTGTTAAAAGAATTTGGTGTTATTGTTATTCCTGACGGAAATGGAAGTTTTGCACATAATTCAGCTTTTTATTTAGTGGATAAAAATGGCAGTCTGCTTGATGTCTTAGACTATAAAAAGATTGCTGAAGCTGCTAATAAGCTAGTAGGTATTCTTAAGAAGGAAGCGGGGGAGTAATCTTGAAGCAATCAATCTATGGCTTATTGTTACTTCTTGCCTTAATACTTTCTCCTGTTGCAAATTTAATGGAATCAGTCATGGTTATTCACATGCATATGCAAATGCCTTTGTTAATTTTTACAGGATTTCTAATTGCACGATTTTTTCAACTGCGATTCCCTCACTTTTTTGAAAAATGGAATGGTAATGGTGTACCAGGAATTTTGTTGTTTGTTATCATAGTTGTTTACTGGACGCTGCCTCGTTCAATGGATGAAGCATTGAATGAACAAAGCATGGAACTATTTAAATTTGTCAGTTTACCATTACTAGCTGGTATACCACTAAGGGATAGCTGGAAAAAACTTCGCCCAATTGGGAAGGACATTACTTTTTACTTTTTTGCCATCTTGTTTTTTGGAATGGGCTGGTTGTACATTGACTCGCCAGTGCAATTATGTAATAACTACCTTGTAATCGAGCAAATCACGCTTGGTTGGGGATTTTTGACGACGGCAATCTGCATGGTGATTTATAAGGTTTATATCGCTTTTGTTGATCCATCGAAATATGAATAATTAAATACAGATGAGCCTAAGCCTATATGGATTAGGCTCTATTTTGTGAAAAGGCTAAAATATGAATGTAATTTTGGTGCTTTTTATAAATGATAACTGTTGGAAAAGGAAAAATTTTTGAAATTGAAATATACTATAAGGGAAGGGACGTGATGATTTTGAAAAAAGGTTATATGGTGATTGGAATAATTGTAGCAGTGATTGTTATTTTTGGTGCAATGTTAATTTCCAGCTATAACTCTTTTGTCAATTTAGAGGAAAATGTGGACCAGTCCTATTCTCAAATTGAAAACCAACTGCAAAGAAGGCTGGATTTAATTCCGAACTTAGTAAATACAGTGAAGGGTTTTGCTTCGCATGAAAAAGAAGTGATTGCATCAATCTCAGATGCACGTGCAAGACTAGCCGGTGCGAATACGCCGCAGGCACAAGCCACAGCAAACGCAGAACTTTCAGGTGCGTTAAGCCGTCTACTTGTAGTCGTAGAAAATTATCCCGATCTTAAAGCAAATCAGCAGTTTACCCAATTAATGGATGAACTTGCAGGAACAGAAAACAGAATAGCTGTCGCACGTAAAGATTATAATGATCAAGTGGCGGTGTACAATAAAAAAGTAAAAAGATTTCCTGGGGCAATTATTGCAGGTATAACTGGGTTTGATGAAAAAGAATATTTTAAAGCGGACCCTAGTGCCAAAGAGGCTCCAAAAGTTGACTTTGGGGACGATCAATAATGAAAACAAAACGGATCTTCAGCCTTTTGTTGGTGTTTATCACTTTTTTTCTCTGTGCTGTAAATGCACAAGCTGAGGATGTCCAAATTCCGGCACCTGTTGGAGACATTTACGTACAGGATTTTGCCAATGTATTAAACGAAACAGAAAGAGCAGAATTAATTAATTTAGGCAGGAACATTGAAGACCAAACAACGGCACAAATTGCAGTTTTGACAGTAGAAACAATAGGAGACCAAACGATAGAAGAGTTTGCAAATGAAGCTTTTCGGCAATATGGAATCGGAAATAAACAGGAAAACAACGGTGTATTGCTCGTCTTGTCTATGCAAGAACGCAAAGTAAGGATCGAAGTAGGCTATGGATTGGAAGGCAGAATTCCGGATGGAAAAGCAGGTCGAATTCTTGATGGATATGCCATTCCATTTTTAAAAAATCAACAGCCAAATCGAGCAATTGTTGAAACCTATAAAGCTCTAACAAAAGAAGTCCTCGCTGAGTATGGCAATGAAGGAGACGTAAGTAAACAGACAAAGGCAACCGGTGAAAAAGGATTGGGTATTCCTGGTTGGTTAATGGTCATTGTTATTATTGGCGTTGTGTTTTTAGATTTTAAGTTTTTTGGAGGAACGCTCACCTACCTTCTCTTATCTATAATCTCCAGAGGTGGAGGTAGAGGAGGCGGTGGTAGTGGTGGTAGTGGTGGTTCTAGAGGGGGCGGAGGAGGTTCATCCGGTGGCGGTGGTGCAGGCCGAGGATGGTGATACCCTTGCCAGAAAATCGAAAAACTGTTAGGAGGCCTTTCTCCTAACAGTTTTTTATATTCTATTAATTTTTATTAATAAATTCTTATGGTTCGTCAGTTATCGTTGCCATTTTTCGAGCCCTTAGGAACTTTATTACATTTAAAACAATCGTTTTTACTACGGCATAGAACGGTACTGCCAACACCATCCCTAAGATCCCAGCTAAATTTCCTGCAGCGAGTAAAACAATAATAATTGTCGCTGGATGGGTATCCAATGATTTTCCAAGGATGAGCGGAGATAAGACATTGCCTTCAACCTGCTGAGCAATAACGATAATCACGATAACCAATAAGGCTTTGGTAGGTGAATCAAAAAGAGCAACAATCACAGCAGGGGCACCGCCGAGAATTGGCCCGACATAAGGAATTATGTTGGTAAACGCTACAATTAAGGCCATAACTAGCGCAAATGGCAAATCAATAATCAAGTATCCAACAAAAGCAAGAGTTCCTACTGACAGGGCTACAATGACTTGTCCCTGAATATAGGAGGAAAGTGTTTCACCAGTCTCTTTCAACATAATCAACCCGGCATCTCTATATGTTGCAGGGAGGAATTTAGTGAGGGCCTTAGGGAACTTATGTCCATCCTTAAACATGTAAAATAATAAAAAAGGAACGGTGGCTAAAATGACCGCAATATTAGCAAACACACCGAGTATATTTGTAATGCCACCGGTAACCCTATCCGGTAAGGTATTTGCGTAGGCAATCAGTTTTTGTTTACCTGTTTCCAAAAGGTCATTTTGCTCTTTCATGATCCATTTGAATTCAGAACTGCGTGATAGATTATCAAAATACTGCAAGGTCTTGTTAGCATAATCAGGAAGTGCATTCGCAAGGGCGGTGAATTGCTCTGTGATGGCAGGGACCAAGCTGCCAATCGCTAATACCAGAATGCCAATAAACACGACATAAATGATGAGGATGGCAAGAATTCTTGGCACTTTTTGACGCTGAAGAAAATTAACGATTGGATTTAGTAAGAAAAATAGAAATCCGGTAATAAGAATTGGGAAAAAAAGAGTAGAGAAAAAGATCCCAATCGGCATGAATAAAAATGAAATCTTTGTTGAAACAAAGATGATAGTTAAAATTAGTAGGATCTGGATTAACCCGTACTGGAATTTTCTTTTTGACATTATGTACCCCTTTTTCTTTGGTCTTTTAAACTTGGCTGTTGATTTCCACACCAATCAACCTGGCTATAAATTCAACAATGACCTTTAACACAGACTTTTCTTTTATTATAGCTAAAATTATATCAAAAACATGGAACAGAAGACAAATTATAGAATTTTTCATGGTGTCAGGCACCATGGAAAAAAATGAAACTTTCGCCTCATTTTATCGTATACTTAATAGGAATATTTTACATAAGTGGAATAGGGGTGTTAAACATGGAATTGCAAAAAGAAGTGAATTCTTTGAATGAGAATCCGAATTTATTGGGAATGTTTACAAGTCCAGGTATGCAGTTTGAGAGGATTAAGCAAAGCCCGAAAATATGGGTACCGCTTATTGTTATTAGTTTCCTCTATGTGATCGGAATGGCCTTTATGGCGCTATCTTTGGATGCGGATACTTTAATTGAACAGGGAGTGCCAAAAGACCAGATAGATTTGGTGTTAACCATTACAAAAGTAACCGTTATGGTAACAGGTATCATTACGCCTATTTTTGGTGTGTTAATCAGCAGTGCGATTCAATTAGCAATTGCAAGAATCGCTAGTTCAACGGTTTCTTTTAAACAATTATTTTCTATGAATACTTATATCATGATAATCGGTGCAGCAGGTCTAATTTTAAATATGGCAATTAGCTTTGCAATCGGTGGAAACCCAGAAATATATATTACTAGTTTAGCAGGGCTGCTGAATCAAGAAAAAGCAGGTGTCTTAGGTTCTATCGAGGTATTTGGGATTTGGTCAGTTGTATTAACTGCACTTGGACTGAATAAAACAGCACAATTTTCTAAAGGGCTTGCATGGACGATTGCAATTATATTCTTCCTAATTAGTATTGGCTTTGGTTTGATAGGAACTCTATTGCAAGGAGCGCCGAAGTTATAATGAAAAAGAAAACTTGGATCGCGCTAGGTGTAATTAGTTTGGTCATCATTATGATTTCTGTCAGTGTCTACCGGCAAGTTTTTGCAAAAGGACCTTCCATTAAAACCGCAGAAATCAGCCAAGAGGAGATCTCCTCACTTTTGATGATTCCCGGTACCGTGAAACTTCCAGAGGAACAACTTGTGTATGCAACTCCTGATAAAGGGGAGATCAAGGAACTGCTAGTAAAAGAAGGTCAAACAGTAAAGAAAGGAACAGTCTTGGCCAAATTGCAGAACGCACAGCTCGAGCTTGAAATCGAGCAAAATAAATTATCGATCCAATCAGCTAACCTAAAAATAAGCCAAATAGATAAAAAAATAGAGCAGCTAGAAGAGAAAGAAAAAACGTTGAGTGAGCAGGTTGGAGTAGGTAAAAAAGAAGCGAAAAAACAGCTTGCCCCTGAATTTGAACAACTTGAGATGGAAATAGAGTTAGCGAATATAGAACTAAAACAAACAGAGGTTCAAAAAGACCTGATTAGCAAACGCCAGGGTGACTTAGAGATTAAGAGTACAATGGATGGAATCGTTTTAGCATCAAAAAAGCCAGTATCATCTTCGATCGAAGCAGCAAACGATCCTATTATACATATTGGTAAGTTAGAAGGAATGACTGCATCGGGACTTTTGTCTGAATACGACACACTAAAAGTTAGTAGTGGACAAAAAGTGATTATCCGATCAGATGCAGTACCTGGAAAAGAGTGGCAGGGTGTAATTACCAAGACTGCTATTTTGCCAGAGCAGAACCAAACTAGTTTGCAAAATGGCACCCAGGCTGTACAGTATCCCGTAACAGTAAAAATTTCCGGTGATACCAAAACGTTAAAACCAGGTTTCCAAGTCATTATGGAGATTGAAACGGACAAAAAGACAGCGATGGTCCTGCCGCTCGATGCATTATTTGATGATGGAGATAAGCCATATGTGTATCTTGTAAAGGATGGCAAGGCTAATAAGCAGAATGTCAAAACTGGCATCACATCAGGAAAGAAAATTGAAATCCTTGAAGGTGTTTCAAAAGGAGACCAAGTCATCGTTAATGGACCCGACAATATTAAGGATGGGTTGGAAGTGACAATCAAATGATCCGGCTAGAATCCATCACAAGATCGTTTTTGCTTGGAAAAGAGAGCGTTCATGTCTTAAACGGTATCAGTCTCACGATTCGTAAAGGTGAATTTGCTGCCATTATGGGTCCATCAGGTTCTGGGAAATCAACCTTAATGAATATTATCGGCTGTTTGGATAAACCGACTGAGGGAGAGTATTACCTTGGCGGGGAAAATGTATCTCATTATAATGACAAAGAATTGGCGAGAGTTAGAAATCAATCGATTGGCTTTGTCTTTCAACAGTTCCATTTGCTGCCGCGCTTATCAGCTTTAAAAAATGTCGAACTGCCAATGATTTATGCTGGAATCTCAAAAAAAGAGCGACAGGCCCGTGCTGAAGAGGCACTAATAAAAGTAGGTCTTTCGGATCGAATGAACCATCTTCCCAATTCCCTATCTGGGGGACAAAAGCAACGTGTAGCTATTGCGCGAGCAATTGTCAATACACCAAAGTTGATTTTAGCGGATGAGCCCACGGGTGCTCTTGATTCGAAGACAAGCAAGGACATTATGGAACAATTTAAGGAACTTAATGAGGAAGGTGTAACCATTATCGTCGTTACCCATGAATCAGAAGTGGCGGAATACGCGAACCGAACGATTATGGTTAGAGATGGAATGATTCAATCGCCTTCTATGGGTGTTAGGGGGCCGGCCCTATGAGTTTTATGGAAAATCTTTTTATGGCTTTAAGCTCACTTAAAGCCCATAAGATGCGAAGCATTCTTACGATGCTTGGAATTATTATTGGTGTGGGTGCTGTCATAATCGTGGTAGCAATCGGACAGGGCGGAGAGGCGATGCTTAAATCACAGATTACTGGTCCAGGGAATACTATTGAGATATTTTATCAGCCTTCTGATGAAGAAATGCGCGCAAACCCTAATGTATTTCAGCAAGCTCCCTTCAAACAGGATGATATCAGGGCGCTTGAACAAATTCCGGAAATTAATCGTGTGGTTGCATCAAGCACAAAATTGTCTACTTTTCGATTTCAAAAGGAAACAGGCGATGTGACTACCACCGGTATAAATCAAGCTTATATCCATTTAAATGAGTTGAAAGTAGCAGAGGGAAGAAATTTTTCAGCTTCTGATTTTCTGGGCGGGCGCCGTGTGGGGTTAGTCAGTAACAAATTGCAGGAGGAATTATTTAAAGGGAAAAATCCCGTCGGAGATATTGTTACGGTAGCCAATCAACCAATTGAAATCATTGGGGTTTTAGAAAAACCAACCGGCCTTTTTTCCTTTGGTTCAATGGAAGTTTATCTACCTTTCCAAACATGGAAAACTATATACGGAAGCAGCGATTTTACTCAAGTAACCCTTCAAGCAGAGTCTGCTGAGCAATTGCAGGTTGCAGGTAAAAAGGCTGCTAAGCTTTTAAATAATCTGCATAATACGGAAAAGTCTTATCAGGTTATCAATATGGAGGAAATCGCTCAAGGAGTAGGGCAAATTACAAAAATCATGACCTTAATTATCGGGAGTATTGCCGGTATCTCTTTATTTGTTGGCGGGATTGGTGTTATGAATATCATGCTTGTTTCGGTGACAGAAAGAACAAGGGAAATAGGAATCCGCATGGCATTAGGTGCAACTCGAGGCCAAGTATTGACCCAATTTTTAATAGAATCTATGACACTAACCTTTATTGGCGGCATCCTTGGAATATTACTAGGCTGGGGAACGTCAACTATAGTGAGTTTCTTTGCTGGCTGGCCATCCTTGGTGTCTTGGCAAGTAGTGTTAGGCGGCGTGTTGTTTTCGATGGTAATTGGTGTTGTGTTTGGACTGCTTCCAGCAAATAAAGCTTCCAAACTTGACCCGATTGACTCATTGAGATATGAGTAAAGTATATTTTAAGTAATCTAGTTAATAAAGTCTACACGCTGTGTAGGCTTTTTATATATTGCTATATAGTTAAATGTTTGCAGAAAATGCAGTGTATGATAAAATAATTATAGGAATATTCAGTTAATATAATTAAATTGTGGCTGAGCTAGAATAATATATTAGAAGGAGTCGAGCAGAGCATGGAGAAAGTGAGTTTAGAGAATAAAGGCTATTTTGGAGAGTTCGGCGGAAGTTTTGTACCAGAGGATTTACAACTAGTAATGAACGAATTAGAGGAGCAATTTTTCCGTTATAAAGATGATCCGGAATTTATTGAGGAATTCAAATATTACCTAAAAGAATATGTAGGCAGAGAGAATCCGTTAACATTCGCTGAAAATTTAACCAAACAAAATCAAGGGGCAAAAATTTATCTGAAACGAGAAGATTTGAATCATACAGGGGCACACAAAATTAATAATGCAATTGGTCAGATTCTTTTAGCAAAACGAATGGGTGCAAAGCGAATTATTGCTGAAACGGGAGCAGGCCAGCACGGTGTGGCAACTGCAACCGCATGTGCCATGTTTGGGATGGAATGTATTATTTATATGGGTAAATTGGATACGGAACGCCAAGCGCTCAACGTCTTTCGAATGGAATTATTAGGAGCCAAAGTTGTACCTGTTGATAAAGGGCAGGGCCGCTTAAAGGATGCCGTCGATGAAGCCTTGGGCGACTTGGTGCAAAACTATAAAAATACCTTCTATCTATTAGGTTCGGCCGTGGGTCCTCATCCTTATCCAACAATGGTCAAACACTTCCAAGCAATTATCAGCGAAGAATCGAAACGTCAGATCCTTGAAAAAGAAGGCAGGCTTCCAACAGCTGTAATTGCCTGTGCAGGAGGCGGGAGCAATGCCATTGGTGCCTTTGCCCATTATATTGACGAAAATGATGTGCGCTTAATTGGAGTTGAACCAGCTGAGGCACCGACGATGACTGAAGGGGTCCCAGCTGTGATCCATGGCTTTAGATGTTTAACGTTACTTGATGAGAAGGGCGAGCCTAAACCAACGTATTCGATTGCTGCAGGACTTGATTATCCTGGTGTCGGTCCTGAGCATAGCCATTTGAAAACCAGCGGGCGAGCCGAATATGTAACCGTAACCGGGCAAGAAGCACTCGAGGCGTTTCAAGTATTAAGCAAGACTGAAGGCATTATTCCTGCGTTAGAAAGTTCTCATGCTGTAGCATACGCCATTAAGTTGGCAAAAGAGTTGGCAAACGACGATGTGCTGATTGTTAACTTATCAGGCCGTGGCGATAAAGATGTGGAGCAAGTATTTAAGATGTTAAAATAATTTAGCAGCATTAAAATATTGACCTAAAAAAGAGTCGCTAGTAACAAATGTGAATTTGTTGCAGCGGCTCTTTTTTTATTCATTTGAGCTATAAAGAATTTTTCTCTATAAATTGAATATAATTTTAGAACACATGTGACCGTACTTTGGATTCAAAAGGGGACAAGTATGTATAGGAAAAAAATAAAATTCTATATTGATTTTAGCAGGGCAGGTGGGTTCCCTTTTTATCAGCGGGTTTTTATTATTTTCTTGGGGGCATCTCTGGTCGCTATTTCCTTGCAATTATTTTTGGTAGAAAATCATATTATTGACGGGGGGATTATTGGAATAAGCATCCTTCTTGCACATATTACAAGTCAAGAAATAGGATTGTTTTTGTTGATATTAAATACTCCTTTTTTCCTAATTGCCTATCGATTTCTGGGTAGAAGATTTCTCATGCTAAGCCTATTTGCTATTCTTGTCCTATCAATTGAAACCTATTTATTAGAACCGTTTCCTGTCATAACTGATAGCCCGATCGTGGTGATTGTCCTTGGAGGTATTAGTTTAGGACTCGGAGTTGGAATAACCATTCGGTTTGGCGGATGTTTTGATGGGACAGAGGTGTTGGCCATTCTGTTTAGTAAACGTTCCTCTTTTTCAATAGGGCAAATTATTCTGTTATTTAATATACTAATATTTGGAAGTTCCATTTTCATATTTGGTCCTAAAGAGGCATTTTACTCTTTAGCAACCTTTCTCATAGCCTATAAGACTATTGATATTTCTATTCAGGCTCATTAATTTAAAAAGTTTAAAGTTTTTCCTTGGTGTTTACTTGTTATAAATGACGATTTCGATTTTCTCAGTAGGTAAATTGCTAAGAAGAGTGCTTAGAGATGAAGAGATTGCGAAGGTAAAAGCTTAATTGAGAGTAAGAAAAGCTTATCTTACTATACGAAAATGCCCGGTCACCTATGTGATCGGGCATTTTTTAGGTAACTAGAGAGCTATTGTTTCTTTAAAAATTCTAGCACTCTTTCATTCACTAAGTCATTGGCTTCGGTTACATAGATATGACCTGCACCTTGTATAGTCAAAAATTCAGCATTCGGAATTTTCTCTGCTAATGTTACCCCATTTTGGTATGGGACCAATTTATCTTCGTCCCCATGGATCACCAATGTAGGAACCTTGATTTGGTCAATCTCGCTGTAAGTATCATGGGCTAAGCAGGCCTGGAGCTGAAGTATATATGCATAGGGAAGAACAGGTATCTCTATTCTTTTTTGGATGTCCTCTGCAACTAATTCCCGCTGATTTTCGATAAATGCTTGACTGTAAAGGATTGGAGCCGAGGCCCATGCCATTTCTTCTGGTGTTGCAATAGAGGAGCCCCTTGAGAGCATTAACATTGAGACATCGGCACTAGGTTGTACATGATTTACTCCGCCTGAGGTTGTACAACCTAGAACAAGCGAACGGACCCGTGTGGGATACATAAGTGCTAATCTTTGTGCAATCATCCCACCCATGGATATGCCATATACATGGGCTGAGTCAACACCGGCAGCATCCAAGACACACCTTGCATCTTCTGCCATTTTCTCGATGGAGTAGGGAGTATCTGGTTTGTCGCTGTGACCTGTACCGCGATTATCAAAAATAATTACCTTAAAATGCTCGCTTAAAGCAGGTAGAGTTCTAAACCAAGATTTTGAATTTAGTGACAACCCCATAATTAATAGTAAGGGTTCACCCTCACCATGAATCTCATAATAAAGATTAATTCCATTCCCGTTGGTTATTGGCATTCTAAAAAACTCCTCCTTTTCATAGATAACGGTAAATTATATGATAATGTGCAATAGTAAAGAACATAGAGGAGGGGAGGAATCATCCTCCCCTTAACTTACTTTTGAGTGTTTTTTCAAAAAGTTGCGAAGAATCCTGTTAAAGGAATCCTTTTGCTCTAACTTTGCAATATGACCAGTATTCCTTATAATGACAAATTCAGAGTGTCGGATTTTTTTATGCATTAAAAGTTGCATCCATACAGGAATTACTGAATCATATTGCGACCCCATGATTAACGTAGGGACTTTAATTTTAGGAAGTAAATTTAAATTGTTGACTTCTAGACAGGCTTTAACTGATTTAAGAAAGACCTCATGGTTTGGTTTGTAAAATTTTTGAAAGTCTTCATAAATTTTTCCTTGCCATGAATTAAGTGAAATACGTGCAGCTATGTCTTTTGGAAGACTAGGATTCATTGAAAGTGAACGAACTCTCCGATAGTTTACTATGAGCCTTGCCAGAGATTTTGGAACAAAATGAAATGTACTCACTAGCATTAAGGATCGACACATTTGAGGTGCTTGACGATAAATTTCTTGCGCAACCATACCTCCCATTGATAAGCCACAGATATGAGCGCTTTCAATATGAAGTTCCTTCAATAAGTTGACAATATCACGAGCAAAGTGTGGGATAGATATTTTTTCATTAGTAATGTACTCACCATGTCCACGTAAATCAGGAATAATCAAGTCATACTGATCCGCAAATTCAAACTGATTGTTCCAGCCCTCCTTTACCTCCCCAAGACCATGAATAAAGACCAAAGGTTCACCTTCACCAAAACGTAAGTAAGGAATTTTAGAGCAACTAATAGACACTTCACTCAAATTTAACCCCTCCTATTGCTTTTTATCATAAATGGGGTTGCCACTATTTGTAAAGTGACAATTTTATAAAATTCAGAATAATACAAATGTACTATTTTAACCTGTCCTCCCTTGGTGGACAGGTGTATTTATTTGGTGCCTGACACCACACTAGGAAAATTCTAAATATAAGTGGAATTATTATAGGAGAATACTACTTTTTATTTTTGAGGTTCATTTGGACGTCTTGAGGGTAGTAGGTTTTATGTTTTGGTTTTACATATTTCACCATTTGGACAGTGATGGAATAAAAAAATATTCCGACAATTTTTGCTATATTTTTAGTGTTTGCAAAACAGCTAGAATACTAATGCTTAGTATTCTAGAGGCTCGTTTTTGTTCTTTCGAGGAAACGTGGATTTTTGATGAATTTTGTCGAGAGTGCGAGGTTTACAAATTTTCATTTAACTACAATAATCGTAACTATATTAATATTTTAATTAACGATAATGACGAAAGCTTCGAAGAATTTGCAGCCTTATTTATACGGAATATTTAATATTTGACTTTAAATCATCCTAAGGAGGCAACGTATCTAATGGTTTATCAGCAAAAACCGTGGTTAAAAATTTATGACCCCAGTCTTGACGAGCATGTAAATATTGAACACAAATCACTTTACGATTTTTTACAAGGTTCAGTAAACCTTTATAACGAAAAGCCTGCATTCACCTTTTATGGTAAGGTTTGGTCCTTCAACGATACAGAAGTGATTACAGATCAATTTGCTTCTGCCTTACATCGAGCTGGATTTGCTAAAGGCGATCGTTTATCTATTATGCTTCCTAATTGCCCGCATTACATATTCACGCTTTTTGGTACTTTTTGTCTTGGTGGAATCGCTGTTCAAGTTAATCCAATGTATGTAGAAAGAGAAATTGAACATGTATTAAATGATTCTGGCTCAGAATACATAGTCGTACTAGATGCATTTTATCCAAAGATTAAAGCGATTCAATCAACTACATCTTTAAAAAAGGTAATCGTTGTCAGTTTCGGTGAAGATAGAATAGACCTTGCTGAAGGCGATCATTATTTTGATGAATTCCTGCATAAGAAAGTAAATATTCCAGAGGTTGAGATTAATCATTATGAGGACGTAGCACTTTTACAATACACAGGAGGAACGACTGGTGTTTCTAAAGGTGTTATGCTTACCCATTATAATATTTTAGCCAATGTCACCCAAGTTTGTGATTTTAGCTATCGACCATGTAAAAATTTACCGGATGATTTGAAGATGATTACGGTTCTGCCAATGTTCCATGTTTATGGACTCTCTAGCATTGCGCTATGCGGTATTAGGGAAGGGGCAAATCAAATCGTTTTACCTCGCTTTGATTCTAAAGAAATCATGGAAACCGTAAAGCTTGAAAAACCATTTCAAATGTCAGCTGTTCCAACCATGTTTACTGCATTAAACAGTCAATCAGGTTTAGAAGAAAGCGGATTTAATGATTTATACTACATAAGCTGCGGTGGAGCACCGCTGCCCGTTGAAACTGTAAAAGCCTTCGAGAAGAAAACAGGTGCAATGCTTTATAATGGCTATGGTCTTTCCGAGTCAGCTCCAACCGCCATTTTTAGTCCACCATTCGTCCCGAGAAAATATGGAAGTGTTGGAATTCCTGTCCAAAGTACGGTCGCAAGAATAGTTCTTGAAACGGATGACGGATATGTCGAGGCACCAGTTGGAGAAGAAGGTGAATTAATTATCCAAGGTCCGCAGGTGATGAAAGGCTATTGGAACCGCCCAGAAGAAACAGCCAAAGTATTAAAGGATGGCTGGCTGTTTACAGGTGATATCGCAAAAATGGATGAAGACGGCTATTTTTATATTGTAGACCGGAAGAAGGATATGATTGTTGCAAGCGGATACAATGTTTATCCTAGTGAAATCGAGGAAGTGCTTCATCATCTAGAAGCTATCGAAGAGGTGCTTGTCATTGGTGTCCCAGACTTATACCGCGGTGAAACCGTAAAGGCATTTGTCAAATTGAAAGAAGGATATACTATTTCCGCTGAGGATATCAAACAATTTGGTAAGGAAAACCTTGCCCCTTATAAGGCACCAAAACTAGTAGAAATACTTGAGGAGCTTCCAAAATCATCTGTCGGAAAACTCCTTAGAAGAGTATTAAGAGACCAGGAGAGATCAGGGGTTAAAGCTTAATAGAGAGGGAGAAAATCGATGAATAATCAAGAACTTTTCAGTTTAAAAGGGAAAACGGCTATTATCACTGGCGGCGGAAGAGGCTTAGGACAGCAAATCGCGGTCGCATATGCGGAAGCAGGAGCAAATGTGGTGATTTGTTCGCGTAATCTTGAAGCCTGTCAGCAATTTAGTGAAGCCCTCAAAGAAAAGGGGGTTCGCACGCTTGCATTAAAATGTGATGTATCCAATCCAAACGAAATCCAATCTGTCGTCGACGAAACCATGAAGGAATTTGGACGGATTGATATTTTGGTTAATAACAGTGGTAGCAGCTGGGGAACACCTGCATTAGAGATGCCTGCCGATAAATGGGATAAGGTAATGGATATTAACCTTAAGGCGGTGTTCCTATTTTCTCAAGCCGTTGGAAAAATAATGGTGGAGCAAAAGGCTGGTAAGATTATCAACATTGCATCAATTGCTGGCATGGGCGGTCAAGATCCATTAGTAATGGATGCGATTGGTTATGCTGCAAGCAAAGGCGCAGTCATTACATTAACGAAAGATTTAGCCGTTAAATTAGCACCATTTAATGTTCATGTGAATGCAATTGCCCCTGGATTTTTCCCGACTAAAATGGCTAAAACCATCTTGGACTATTCAGGTGAAAAAATACTTGAGAGAACACCAGCAGGCCGTTTTGGTTCTGATGATGATATGAAAGGACCTGCACTTTTCTTAGCTTCGGATGCTTCTAACTATGTTTATGGTCATGTACTTGTCGTTGACGGGGGCACGACTGCCAGTGTACAGTAAAAGGTAGATACTGACAGGCAGTTAAGAGGGGTATAAATGAAGTACACCCATCAAGAAATGGATGCTTTTTATAAAAAGCTTGAAAAAAAATGGAATGAACAAATCCATGCCCATACCAACAAACGCAGCTTTACTTTGGCTTTTGGGAGGGCATTGGAAGTACATGTGAAACAGATAAGAATTCACAAAAGGTTGACAACTAGGTGGTTAAAGCATTTAGACCTTCCGAATAAGGATGAAATAAGTGCTATTTCTGTAAGAATCGTAGATTATGAGGAAAAATTAGATTTTTTTGATGATGCGATCTACGAGATTAAACAAAGCCAGTTGAAGAATAATGCCCAGTTAAGAATGGTTCGGAAGTCATGTGAAGCCCTACTATCCGTTTTAGAAAAGGAAGTAAAGGATATCCACGACTGCAAGATAAAAAGCCTAGAATCAGAGCTTTTAGAATTAAAACAATTTTTTTTTACAAATCATTTAAATTTGGAGGAGAATAACAATGACGAAAAAAACTGAAACTGTACTAGAAGTTGAAAACCAAGAAACTGTGGTAGATGGGGAAAAGGATTTAACAAGTCTAGACCTTGTATGGAAACTTGGCTTTAATGAATTGGATGCCTGGGCAGAGCGCTTTAACAAACAGGATGAACTTTTCTTAGAGACTGTAAAGAACTATGTGGAAAAGCTTAAACAGAATCAGGAAAATGCAATCACGATTGCTGTTCAATTTGGCATGGAACTTAAAAAGTGGGAGAAAGCAGCACGCGAAGAATTACTTGTGACCACAACTTCACTACAGAACTTTTTTCCAGTGAAATCCTATGAAGAAATTAACCAAGTAGTAGATGACATTCAAAATAAAACTGCAAATCTATTATTAACACCTACTCAAGCGTTAATAACTGGTCAATTGGAAGCACTAGATAAATATGTGGAAACAGTTGAACAATATATTGCTTATCGAAAAAATGGCAGAGAAAAATATATTGAGAGTGTAAAGAAAACTAGCAATGTTTTATTTGAAAATCAAAAAGTATTTGTGAACATGTTGACTAAACAAGTCAAAACAGCGATGCTGCCATTTCAAAATTATATGAAGGACGTAACCGAGCAACCTAAATAATAACAATATAGGAGTGTAAGTAATGTCAGGTAAAAAACCTTACGATCCATATGAATCCCTTCATAAGTTAAGTTTATTGTGGGAAAAACAGATTAATGATTTTATCTATCTGTTGACTGATAACAAAGATTTCGTGAAAACGTCCAAATTTGGGACTGAAATTAATTCCCGTTTTCTGGAGGAATTAAAAAAGAATCAAGAAGCACTTGCTGGTGTACTAAATTTGCCTACTAAAAATGATGTCTCTAATGTTGCGACTTTAACGATCCAAGCGGAAGAGAAAATTGAAGCACTTGAGGAACAAATTTGGGAACTGCAAGATTCCATGAAGACGCAAAGCAAAGAGATTGAGAGTGTTATAGAAATTTCCAAAGAAATTATTAAACTGACTAAGCAGCTTAAAACGGAATTAGTAAAAACGAAAAAAGAGCAGACAGACACAAAAAAATTACACGCCGAACTTCAAGAAATGAAGTTTGAAATCATGAAATTAACAAATTTTAAAGAAGAATTTGAGACTTTAAAGGGTCTTATTCTTAAAGACAGAAGTACGGAACAAGAGTTAACTGGATCAGGCTCATCCAAATAAAAATGAAACGGAGGTATGACATTGTCAACTGAAACACCATTAAAGGGGTTCATTCCCGAATTGGATTATCAGAAAGAAATGGAACGTTGGGCTAATGTCTATAAGATTTTGAGTGAACCTGAGCCTAAGACAGGTCAGACTCCAAGAACTGAAGTATGGAAAAAAAATAAATCAGTTTTATGGTATTATTCTGCAAAACAGAAGAAGTATGAGATTCCGTTGTTTTTCGTGTATTCGTTATTTAATAAACCCTACATTTTAGATATAGACCCAAAGACAAGTGTTATTAAGAACCTAACCGACATGGGCTATGATGTGTATTTATTGGATTGGGGTACACCAGGCTATGAAGATAAAAAAATCGGTCTTGACACCTATATTGAGAAATATTTAAAAACAGCGGTGAAACGGGCTGTCCGCCATTCAGGAGTAGAAGAAATTACATTATTTGGCTACTGTTTAGGCGGGACGATTGCCGCAATCTATGCATCGATTGCGGAAGAACCAATAAAAAATTTAATTGTTGCAACCGTACCAATTGATTTCTCTACATTTATCGGGCCAGATAAATGGGCTGAGGGCCTCAAAGAGGGAGATTTTAACATCGATCATTTCCTTGATGTTTATGGGGTTGTTCCACCAAAATATGTTGAAATGATGTTTAGAGCGGTTGGATCACCAATTTATTTTACTAACTATACGATGCTTTTAAATCGAGCCCACGATCAGCGGTATGTGGATAAGTGGCGTCGAATGAATAAGTGGACTCTTGATCAGGTTCCATTTACCGGTGAGGCTTGTAAACAATTAGGAAATGACCTGATTAAAGATAACAAGCTGGTTAAAGGGGAATTTGTAGTTGGAAATAAAAAGGCAGATTTACGTAATATTGATGCCAATCTATTTGTAATCTCTGGCTCTAGAGACAATTTAGTTCTCGAAGAACAAAGTAAGCCAATTATGGATTTAGTATCTAGTAAGGATAAAACGTATCTTTGCGTTGAATCAGGCCATGTTGGACTTGCATTATCTGGCTTATTTGCGGGAATTGTTGATCAATGGGCATCCAGTCGCTCAAATCCGCTTTCAAAATGATTGTGTAATAAAGTTTGGGACAAGGAAATATATAATAAGTGTAGGCAATATAGAAGAGGAAGGAAAATCCTTCCTCTCTAACTTGCCGTTTTATGTTTGTTCAAAAATGTCCGTAGAACTTCGTTAAATTCATCTTTCGCCTCTAATTTTACAATATGGCCAGTATTCCTGAAAATAACAAATTCTGAATGGCGAATTTGTTTATGCATCATGCATTGAATCCATATAGGGGTTACGGAATCATACTGCCCGCCAATAATTAAGGTTGGAACTTTTATCTTAGGGAGTAAAGTTAAATTATTTACTTTTAGACATGCCTCCATTGCTTTAAAGAAAAATTCTTTGTTAGGCTTGTAAAATTTTGAAAAGTTTTCGAGATTTTCCTTTGACCAAGAATAGAGGCAGACCTTTGCTGAACTTTCTGTTATAGCCTCGAGAGCTTTATTTTCTGCACGTAATTTCCTGAATTTTATAAAAAGTTTGCCTAGTTCTCTTGGAGCATAATGTAAAGTGCTTACAAGCATTAAGGAACGGCACATTTCAGGTGCTTGACGATATATTTCTTGCGCTACCACTCCACCCATAGACAATCCACAAATGTGTGCGCTTTCAAATCCAAGCCCTTTCACTAAACTGATTACATCACGAGCAAAGTTTTCTATCGATATCTCCCCAGGTGAAATATACTCTCCATGTCCGCGTAAATCAGGGATAATTAAGTCGAACTGGTTAGCGAATTCAAACTGATGTGACCAACCCTCCTTCACCTCACCAAGACCGTGAATAAAGACTAACGGCTCACCGGCGCCAAGACGCAAATAAGGAATCTCGGAGTAACTATTGAATATTTTACTCAACCTACATTCCTCCTAGTTGTTTTATACAACTTATGTTCCCAATATTTGAACGGTGTATACATAAATACTTCTGATTATTTTATTATATAATTGCTTGTGGGAAAATATTACATATGGGTGTAAAACACATATAAAGGTACACGTAGTCTTTTTATCCTTTAAAGTGAGAAAACAAGAGGAAGGAATGCAGATGGTAACTAAAATGAAAAATGTTGTCAGGTTTAAAGGAGTAAAGTTTTTAGCTAAAATGAATGCTGTAAGGGAGAAAAACTAGGCTGCTTTGAGTTATGATAGATGGATAAGAGGATTTTAAGTGAAAATGAGGTTTCGCTCATGATAAAAAAGTATATGACATTTCAAAAAAATAATGGTATTGCACCGTATATTTGGACGATTCTTGGTATATTGCCGTTTTACTTTATTTTTCAATCACCTTCCACAATTGAAATTGTTGTAGGTATTTTACTCACGCTGCTATTCTTTATCTTTTACCGAATTGCGTTTATTTCAAAAGGCTGGCCTGTTTATCTATGGACGTTGATCTTGATCGGTATTTCGATCACTGCGAACAGCCTTTTCAATTATGTTTATTTTGCTTTTTTTCTTGCTTACTTTATCGGCAATATTAAAGATAGGATAGCCTTTTTGACCTTGTATTTTATTCATTTGTTTAGTACGTCGGTATCAATTAACTTCAGTATCGTTATGCATGAAAAATTATTTCTACAGCAATTGCCCTTTGTAATCATTATCTGGATTAGTGTTATCCTTCTCCCGTTTAGCATCCATAACCGGAAGGAGAGAGGGCAGCTTGAAGAAAAGCTAGTGGATGCGAACAAACGGATTTCGGAACTAGTCAAAATAGAAGAGCGGCAGCGGATTGCCCGGGACCTTCATGATACACTCGGTCAAAAGCTTTCACTCATTGGATTGAAGTCAGATTTGGCACGAAAGTTAATCTCGAAAGATCCTGATCAGGCTCGGAATGAATTGAAGGATGTTCAGCAAACAGCTCGGACGGCATTAAGTGAAGTTAGAAAAATGGTTTCTTCGATGCGTGGGATCCGCTTAAAGGACGAAATCCTCCGTGTTGAACAAATCCTAAACGCTGCCCAAATAAATTTTGTGCGTGTAGGGGATTTTACACCATCAAATGTCTCGCTGTTAACCGAGAATATCTTAAGCATGTGTTTGAAAGAGGCCGTAAATAATGTCGTTAAACATAGTGAAGCTAAGTCATGTTCCATATCGATGGAACAAACTATGAAGGAATTGGTAATAAGAGTTCAGGATGATGGTATCTTTAAGGGAGAGAAGGAAAAGTTAGCAGAAGGTCATGGGCTGATAGGCATGAAAGAACGGCTGGAATTTATTAATGGCAGTCTAGACATTTTGACAAAAGAGGGAACAACATTAATCATAAGTGTACCAAATGATGTCAAACCTGGCTTGGATAAGGAGGATAAAAAATGATTAAAATCGTTATTGCTGAAGACCAGCAAATGCTTTTAGGAGCCTTTGGTTCATTACTAAATTTAGAAGATGACATGGAAGTTGTTGGAAAGGCCTCGAACGGAGAAGAGGCCGTTGCGCTGGTGAAAAAGTTTCAACCTGATGTCTGTATTATGGATATTGAAATGCCTGGCAAGAGCGGACTGGAGGCGGCTGAAGAGTTGAAGGGTCTTGGCTGTAAAGTTATCATTTTAACCACCTTTGCCCGGACCGGTTACTTCCAACGGGCATTAAAAGCAGGTGTGAGCGGCTATTTGTTGAAGGATAGTCCTAGTGAAGAGTTGGCTAACTCCATCCGAAGTGTGATGTCAGGAAAACGAATTTATGCACCAGAATTAATGGACGATGTATATGGAGAAGAAAACCCGTTAACTGACCGGGAAAAAGAGGTGCTAGAGCTTGTAGCTGACGGAAAAAACACGAAAGAAATCGCGGAAGAACTTAGCATCAAAACAGGAACTGTCAGAAATTACATCTCCATCATCCTCGACAAACTTGAAGTTAAAAATAGAATCGAAGCAATTACTCAATCTAAAGAAAAAGGCTGGTTCAAATAAAGAGTGTTTTTACGGTGTCAGGCACCGTTAAAACACTCTTTTTTTTCGCATTATCTAAGTAGGTCAGAAACTTGGGGAAATGTAAATCCTAAATAAATGATTAAATTTTTCTTGAATTATAATCAGGTGACAATCCTCTATTAAGGTTGCAAATAAGTTTTATTTTTTTGAAAAGTGTAGTTTACTATAATAGAAAGTAAGTAAAGGAAGTTTATTACAGAAAGGGATTGATTTTATGATGGGAGAATCAATAAAAGATGAGATAGATGGCAGCAAGGTAATGCCCCGCTCCCAACGGTTATGGATGGCTGTTATCCTCGGTACGTTAGCAGCATTCGGTCCCTTGTCGATTGATATGTATTTACCTGCTCTACCTGAGTTAGCAAAAGATTTTCACTCAAATCCGTCACTGGTTCAATTTAGTTTAACCTTTTTCTTGCTGGGATTAGCTTTTGGTCAGCTGTTTTCTGGTCCACTCAGTGATGTTTATGGGCGTCGTAAGCCGTTGCTTATTGGATTGATCACTTATTTTGTTGTTTCACTATTATGTGTGTTTAGTCCCTCGATTTGGACATTTATTATTTTACGATTAATTCAAGGGCTCGCAGGTTCCGCTGGAATTGTTATTTCACGGGCGGTTGTTCGGGATTTATATTCAGGTTCAGAATTAACCAAATTCTTTGCGTTGCTTGCATTGGTTAATGGCCTCGCTCCGATTCTAGCACCTGTGGTGGGTGCACAGTTCTTAAAAATTGTACCTTGGCAAGGTATATTTATCGTCTTAAGTATAATCGGATTGCTGATGTCCTTTGTTGTATTTTTCTGGCTTCCAGAAACACATCCTGAAGAAAAAAGGGCTGCAGGAGGGTTGAAAAATACATTTATTACCTTTAAAAACCTCATTCTGGATCGAAGTTTCATGGGATATGCATTAGTACAAGGACTTGTTTTTGCTGCTATGTTTGCTTATATTTCAGGCTCACCTTTTGTGGTGCAGAATATATATGGCGCCTCTGCGCAAATGTTTAGTCTGATCTTTGCTATAAATGGAATTGGAATCATGATTGCTAGTCAAACGACAGGAAGATTGGCTGGTCGAATACACGAGTCAAAGCTGTTCGTTTTTGGAATCGGGATGTCTTTTTTGGGTGGAATTATACTACTGCTTCTTTTGATTTTACATGCTGACTTACTATTTGTCTTACTGCCACTATTCTTTGTGGTAACCAGTGTCGGGGTTGTTAATACGGCAGGATTTTCCCTTGCTATGCAAAAACAAGGTAAGTCAGCAGGCAGTGCATCTGCTCTTCTAGGAGTCATGTCGCTTTCCTTTGGAGGAATTGTTGCTCCCCTTGTGGGATTAGGAGGAGAACATACAGCGATACCAATGGGAATTGTCATCTCTTCTGCTGGTGGGGGAGCGGTCCTTTTATACATGTTTCTTGTCCATACCAGAAACCAAACAAATTGAGGTTACAAAGGTAAGTAAATTTCGGCTTCATATTCTACAGTAAAAACGGCAGCTACGCTTCAGCTGCCGTTTTGTAATTATCAATAAAGCCTTTAATATATTCAAATACTTCCAAAGGGCGCTCTTCTGGAAGGGCATGGCCAGTATCTTTTAACACAATCAACTCAGAGTTGGTTAGGTCTTGATTTAGCTTTTCTCCTACATTAAGCGGCATCGATTTATCATGATCCCCCCAAAGTAATAAACAAGGTGTTTTGATTTGGTTTAGGATCTCAACGGGCAAGTCCCCCTCACGGTCACGAATCATTCTTGTAAGCGCGACGAAAATCTCATCTTCTAAAAAAGGCTGTAAGTACCCATTTATCATTTCTTCGTTGATAATGGCATGGTTAAATAGTGCGTCTTGAAGATTCTTTTTTACACCAGTCCGTGCAAACCAATATTTTACGAAGAGATGGAAATAGGGGAGGTAGCTAGTCAAGATTAAGGGCAATTTAGAGCGTTTAAGATAAGCTGAACTGCAGAGTAGAATGGCTGTGTCTGCTAGCTCTGGCATCATATGAAGTATATTTAATACAATTTGCCCACCCATGGAATGACCAATAAAGGTCATTTTTTTTAACCCCAAAGACTCCGTAAGTTTTATGACAGTTTGGGCTAAATTCTTGTAGGAATAGACATAACGGTTACATTTCGCACTTTTCCCGAATGGGGGAAGATCAACGGATAGTACCTGGTAGTCTTTCTTCAATAATGAGATCAAATGGCGAAATGTGAAGGTTGAAGAAAGGAACCCATGTAATAATACAAACGTTTTTTCCGATGTATGATTTGGATAAAATTCATAATATACATTAATGTTATTAACTGGTCGATAACCTGATAAGACTGTTTGTTCCATCTAAATCCCTCACCTGCTCCGTCAATAAAATAGATGAGTATAATGTTCCCCAAAAATCGATACATACACAAAAAAATCTGCAGATAGCAAAACAGCCCAAACATAGTTCGAAAATTTTCAAAAAGTTAGCACAAAAAACCTATACAAATCTGATAATACTTAATAAAAATGGATATTTTTGGTGTATATCCATCCGTCGTGGACAAATGAGGAAAGTGTCTTTTTGCGGTGCCTGACACCAGCTTTTTGTGTTTTTGATCATTTGGTAAAAATTTTTTTTAGATTTTTGAAATAAAGTGTTTGAATTTTTAGAAAACTCCTTGTATAATTAGAAAAAACGTAAGGAGTTGATTTCCATGGAAAAGAAATTACTTAATTCACCACAACATTCGGATGAGAATACAGATGCTGTAGTTGCTGAGATGTTTCTAAACAATGCCCTGCTAGAGTTTAAGAGGGAGAAAATCCGCAAGGAAATCGACCAAACATTACAACATGGGGATAAAGAATTATTCCTAAGGTTAACAGAAGAGCTAAAGAAAATTTCTTAAATCATTTACTAACTAATCCTATTACTATTAAAAAAGAAGCCCTATCCAACCATTGGATGGGCTTCTTTCTGTTTTCAGCTCAGCTATTGTCGTCATCGGCCTTGTTATCGTCATCACCGCTATGTCTGTTTTGATGAGCGCCGTCATCGGCAGTTGTAATGTCACTACTGCTATTATCATCAGCTTTTACTTTTATCACTGTTTGACCATGTTCTGTTTCAATTTCTACCTTTTTCTCATTCACCTTTGATCCTATCTTTTTGTCATCCTGATGAATCGAGTCATCCACTCGAGTATCCTTTTTTGAAGCTCCCACAGCCACTGCTCCACCCAAAATAAGCAACCCTGATAATGCACCAACAATAAGTTTGTTTTTCATTAATAATTCCTCCTTTGTATTTGTTTCTATACTTCTAGAATATCCAGTGAAGATTAGAGCAAATAGAGGAGAAACATTAGAAATTAATGAGAATAATTGTAAGTGAAAATATACTGCTCTGTTTGATTAATTAGTCATCGTCTTCTTTTTTATCATCCTTGCTACGATTTTTCGAGTCATCATTATTATCATTATCTTTGTTATCATCGTCCCATGTAACAGACATAACATTGCCTATTATTGCATGAATTTGCACGATTGCTTCTCTGTCATCCTTGGTTTTTATTTCTACCAGGTAGTAGGTTTGTTCGCCTTTCGTCTCAAGCCAAATATGATCAACAGTCCCATTCACTTGCTTTTTAGCAATTTCCCGCGCCTCTGCCTCAGTAAGTCTTTTAGGGGATTCATTGATCGTTGAAGTGGTCGAAGAAAGGATTTTACCTGTAACGGCATGTACTGTTAGTGTAGTTTGTTTATTTCCTTCTTTTACAACCGCCTTATAAATCGTCCCGCTATCGCTTTCTATTTTTTCAAATGATGTAATGGTTCCATTTGCAACAGCTAAGATGATTTTTTTAATTTCATCCTCAGAAAGAAGTGTAGCAGGAGGTTGATTAGCAGGAGGAGAGTTGGTTCCTTTTTTGATAAACGATAAGACTTTACCACTGATAGCATCGAGTTTAATACTATAAAGATTTTCTTCTTTTTCTAATTCTATATGAAATTGCCCGTCAGCTAGTTTTATTTGTGTAACAGTTCCCTGATAGCGATCTTGGACAAGATTTTTTGCTTCCTGCTTTGATAAAATTTCAGCGGAGACGTTGTTAGTTCCAAATTTTTGCCAACTAAAAAAAAGTAGGTAAATAAATAGTAGAAAGCTTATCAAAATCCAGATCCATGTTTTTTTCTTCATTTTTTCACCTCACCACGTATAAGTACATTTATTTTCTAATATAAAGATTAGAAATTACTGAGAAATGGATTAAATTTTATCAGTTTTAAAAAAAAGAGTTGCCGTGGTTCCAACCCCTTCTTCACTTTCAAGATGAATCCTGATACCAATGGCATCTGCAATTTCCTTTGCCAATGATAAGCCAAGCCCTGAACCGCCTTTTTTTCTATTTCTAGCTTTATCAACCCTATAAAACCGATCAAAGACCTTTGTCAGCTCATCATTATCGATGCCAATTCCTTTGTCAGCTACTTTGATAAAAGCCTCATCGTGCAATATTCCAGTAGTGACTGTAATAACTTCATCACTGTATTTCCTTGCATTATCAAGAAAGATATACAGCAGCTGCTTTAGTTTTTTTTCATCTGTAACAACAGATATCTGGGGACTATTTTTCGTATGAAAATAAATTTCTCTTTGATATCCACTTCGAAAAGCATTAACTGTTTCCTGCAAAAATTCGGCAAGATTAAGCACTGCTATCTGAATATTCCACTGCTCATGATGCTTTGCCAAGAGTAACAGCTGCTCGGTCATTTCTTTCATGCGGATTGCCTCTGAATGAATAGCTTCAATTGATTCGGAAAAAAGCTCTGGTTCTGTTAAACCTCTCCGTTTTAAAAGACTTGCATAACTTTCAATAATTGTTAAAGGTGTTTTAAATTCATGGGATGCGTTTGAAACAAACTGTTTTTGTTTTTCGTAATTTGTTTCCAGCAAATGAATCATATGGTTAAAGGTCTCGCCCATTTGAAAAAGTTCATCCTTAGATTTTCCCTCAAAAGTTAGTCGTTTAAAGCGGCCGCTTTGTCTAATTTCTTTCATTGTTTTAATCATTGATGTAACTGGATTGGTAATCAACTTACTCAGAATTCGGCTAGAAACAACCACAGGAATTAACGCAAGAAATGTTACCAAAATTAAGACAAGACGAAGGATATTTAAATTATCAGTTGCTGTTTTAATACTTTTTGTGACTTGAAGATTAGCAACATTCCCATCTAGTAAAATAATTGGCATTGATTCAAAGGTATAAGTCCTTTTTTGAAAAACAATGAAAGTACTAACTTCTCCTTGATTAAACTGTGTTTTTCTTTCAATTAAATTTTGCTCTGTAGGGCTTGTGACTGTAGATAATGGGCTGTCATCGGAAGTGACAAACTGAATCATTCCATTGATGGGTGCGTAAGAGCGTAAAAGTTCAGCTTCAGAAACGGAACCTAGTGATTTACCGATATCATTTGTGGTTTTTTCCATTTCCTTTGCGGAAGTATTTAGCTCGCTATCTAGAATTAATTTGCTGAAGGTAAAATAAACAGAAATATTCATTAAGATTAAAAGAGTGGCAAATAAGACAGTTGTATACAAGTTTATTTTATTACTCAGCTTCATTTTGCTTTCTTCAAGACATAACCGACGCCACGTACGGTATGAATTAATGCAGGTTTATTCGGCTGTTCCATTTTTCTTCTGACGTAGCGTATATAGACATCTACCACATTAGTGTCGCCAATAAAATCATAACCCCAGACAGCTTCTAAAATTTGATCTCTGTTCAGCACATGCCGCTTATTGGTCATTAAATAAACAAGCAAATCGAACTCTCTAGGAGTTAATTCAATTTGTTCTTCTCCTCTAAATACTTCTCTTGTTTTTTGATTGATTTTTAAGTCTGCGAGTGTTAAAGAATTGCTGTCTTCCTGCGTTTGTTCCACTGCCTTTGTCCTTAAAGCTGCGCGGATTCGAGCTAAAACCTCTTCGATTTGAAAAGGCTTAGTGATATAATCATTTGCTCCATAATCAAGACCTGATACTTTATCCTCTACCGAGCCCTTGGCAGTTAGTAAAAGAACCGGTGTATTCTTGTCATGAAGACGAATACGGCGGAGCAGTTCAATTCCACTTATACCGGGCAGCATAACATCAAGCAAAATCAAATCCCAGTTTACATTCTTATAGACCTGGAAAGCTTCCATTCCGTCCATTACTTTGGTGACAGTATAACCTTCGTATTCTAGTTCCAGTTCCAATAACCTTGCAATCTTTTCTTCGTCTTCAACCACCATTATTGAATTCTTTTTCATAAGCAAGCCTCCAGATAAATCAACTAATTTATTACCAAATTCCACAGAAAGTTCAAAAAATCCTTCATTAATAACTGAATAAAAGTTCTCTCTCCATGGGTGTCAGTTAACAATTCTTCAGTGGTGCCTGACACCCATTTCAAGTATGATATATAAAGAAAAACAATTAGGGGTGGAATCTTTGCATCAACTTCATTTGTACAGTAAAAAAATTCCTTATTCTTATTCAAGATTTTCCAGTCAGTTTCGTGTACTTGCTGAGAATAGCACCCATAATGTGCTATTGGAAAGTGGGCGTGGCGGGCGTTACAGTATTGCTGCGTTCCAGCCTGAAACGATTATCAAAGGTAAGAACCGTATACTTGAAATTCACAATGATAAGGGTTCCGAGAGGTTGGAAGGAAATCCGCTTCTCTTATTGAAGGAATGGATGAGCCAGTATCATGTTGATAAAATAGAAGGTCTACCGAGTTTCCTCGGCGGTGCGATTGGTTACATCAGCTATGATCATGCTCGTAACATAGAAAAACTGCCTGAGATAGCAAGTGATGATTTAGAAATGCCGGAAATTTACTTTTTCATAGTAAAGGAATGGTTTATTTACGACCATGAACAAGACCTATTATGGCTGTTGATAGTGGCTGAAAACGATCAGGATATTGATAAACGGTTAGCATTTTGGGAACAACGCTGGCTTCATGAATCATCATCTAATCCACCTCATAAAGCAGATAAGATTGACATGGATCAATTAGAGGTTTCGATGACAGAAGATGAATTTAAACAGGCAGTAACAAAAGTCCAACAATATATTTCACAAGGCGATGTGTTCCAGGTGAACCTAGCAGTCCGCCAATCAAAACCGATTGAAGTTGAGGCACTTAAAGTGTATGAACAATTAAGATCCTTAAATCCATCTCCATATATGGCCTATCTTCATACACCAGAATTTCAGCTTGTAAGTGGATCACCAGAACTGCTTGTTAAAAAAAATGGACAAGAAGTAAGCACCCGACCCATCGCCGGCACTCGTTCAAGAGGTAAGAACCACGAAGAAGATATCAAACTGGCCAATGAATTAATTGAAAACGAAAAGGAACGAGCAGAACATGTAATGCTAGTGGATTTAGAACGGAATGACCTTGGAAGGGTATGTAAGTACGGAACCGTTGAGGTCAATGAATTTATGGTCATTGAAAAATACTCACATGTGATGCACATCGTCTCCAATGTAAGAGGGGATTTGGCGGAAGACAAATCTAGCATTGATATTATTGATGCAGTATTCCCTGGTGGGACCATAACAGGTGCGCCTAAAGTTCGAACAATGGAAATTATAGAAGAACTTGAGCCTGTCCAACGGGGAATTTATACGGGTTCACTCGGTTGGATTGATTTTAGTGGTGATCTAGAATTAAACATTATCATCCGAACCATGCTCATTAAAGATGGGATGGCTCATGTTCAAGCTGGTGCCGGGATTGTTATTGATTCTAATCCAATGCAAGAATACAAAGAATCGATGAAAAAGGCTGCTGCATTATGGAAGGCAAAAGAAATGGCAGAGGAGTAAACAACAATGATTTTTATGATAGATAATTATGATTCCTTTACCTTTAACTTAGTGCAATATTTAGGTGCACTTGGAGAAGAATTAGTGGTCAAGCGAAATAATCAAACGTCAATTGCCGAGATTTCAGAACTACAGCCTGAATTCTTAATGGTTTCTCCAGGGCCATGTAGTCCAAATGAAGCGGGAATAAGCTTGGATGCAATTAAAGCATTCGCAGGAAAAATCCCGATATTTGGTGTGTGTCTAGGTCAGCAAGCAATTGCCCAAGCATTTAATGGAGAGGTTATTCGAGCAGAAAGACTCATGCACGGGAAAACATCCGATATGTATCATGATGGAAAGACGATTTTTCAAGGTTTACCGAATCCTTTTCCAGCGACAAGATACCACTCATTGATTGTCAAAAGAGAGACTCTTCCAGATTGTTTTGAGATTTCTGCATGGACAAAAGACGGGGAAATTATGGCGATTCGTCATAAGGAATTACCAATTGAAGGAGTTCAGTTTCACCCCGAATCTATTTTGACTACTTCGGGAAAAGATCTTTTGCGCAACTTCGTCCATCATTATAAAAATATTGTAATGCAAAAGGGTCATTAAGTATGGTGATTTATATAAACGGACAATTTTTAAAAAAAGAAGATGCGATGATTTCTCCGTTGGATCATGGTTTTTTATATGGAATGGGATTATTTGAAACGTTTCGAGTGTATGAAGGGTTTCCCTTTTTATTAGATGATCATCTAGCACGTCTAAATCAAGGTTTAGAGGTGCTTAACATTACCTACCAATTTCATCGTGAAGAAACGAATAGAATCTTGCAAGATTTACTGGAAATAAACAATTTATCTAATGCTTATATCCGCTTAAATGTCTCAGCCGGAATAGGTGATGTTGGTTTGCAGGTGGAACCTTACAAGGAACCGAACATCCTTATTTTTCCTAAGCCGTTACCGCTGGCAGGAGAATTATCCGAAAAAAAGGCTGTTTTATTGAAGTTGAGACGGAACAGTCCAGAAGGAATTGAACGAGTAAAGTCACATCATTTTATGAATAATATTCTGGCAAAAAGAGAGATTGGAAATGCTGCTGATATTGAAGGGATTTTCCAAACTGAGGATGGATACTTAGCTGAAGGCATCGTCTCTAATATCTTTTGGGTAAAAGGTAACGTCTTATATACTCCTTCAGTACAAACAGGTATTTTAAATGGGATTACACGGCAGTTTGTTATCGAATTAGCGAAGAAACATAATCTTTGTGTTAAAGAGGGGTTGTACTTATTAAAACACATTCATGAGGCCGATGAGATGTTTGTGACCAATTCTATACAAGAAATCGTCCCAATTACTACATTTGAGGATCATCAATTACCAGGTAATCAGGGACAAGTAGTTCAACAATTACATCGCGAATATCGCCATTATTGTCAAAGTCTGTGGTCAAGGAATGGTTTAGGGAGTGAATAACCTTGAAAGAAAAAATACTAACAGAAATCAAAAAAATAGAGGAAGAATATGGAGTAAGAATCTGTCTTGCTGTAGAGTCAGGAAGCAGAGCATGGGGCTTCCCATCCAAGGATAGTGATTACGATGTCCGGTTTATTTATGTCCATAAAAAGGACTGGTATTTGAGCATTGACCAAAAGCGAGATGTGATTGAACTGCCAATTAATGATCTCCTTGATATTAATGGCTGGGAATTGCGTAAAGCTCTCCAACTTTTTAGAAAATCAAATCCCCCGCTAATGGAGTGGCTCCATTCGGGGATAGTTTATTATCAGGCTTTTTCGTTAGTAGATAAATTGAAAGCAATTCAAAATCAAGTGTTTTTGCCACAGTCAGCACTATATCACTACTTAAATATGGCAAAAGGTAATTTTCGTGATTACCTCCGAAGCGATCAAGTGAAAATTAAAAAGTACTTTTATGTCCTCCGTCCAGTTTTAGCTTGTATGTGGATTGAAAGATATAATTCAGTACCGCCGATTGAATTTCAGAAATTGATAGAGGAACTCCTTGTTGAGGGGCCACTTAAGCAGGAAATCCTTACCTTGTTAGAAAGGAAAATTAGCGGAGATGAACTAAACCTCGAACCAAAGATTACTTCCATTAATGACTTTTTGGAGAAAGAGATCAACCGGCTTGAGGAATACACCAAAACCCTTAGAGCTCCCAAAGAGGATATGACCCCAATTCTAGATGATTTATTCAGAGAAGTCCTCGATGAGGTTTGGGCTTAAATATTACTGTAAAAAGTTCAACAATTATTCACAAGTTGGTCCTATAAAGATATTGTTAATATTCTAATTTATCATTATTATAGTATCGACAATGAAAACTTTATTGCATGTGATATATATCAACTACTACACGATTCTAACAATAAGGGGAGTGATGGATTGCAAATAAAAGAAAAAGTCAGCACATTTCTTGTTATCCTGTCCCTGTTTGTACTTTTATTTCCGTCTATTTCATCAGCACACGCCTATATAAAAAAATCTACACCATTAGAAAATGAGACGGTGGAAAAAGCCCCATCCGAAGTAACGATAAAATTTGATGAAACTATCCAGCCTGCCTTTAACTCAATTAAGGTTTTTGATTCAGAAGGAAATCGAGTCGATAAAAAAAATGGGCGGATTGACCCAAAGCAACCTTTTATCCTAAAGAGCGGATTAAAGAAGGACCTTCCAAATGGATCCTATCGAATAAAGTGGAAGGTGGTTTCAAGCGACGGCCATCCTGTTGAAGGTGTAATTCCTTTTCAAATTGGTGAAAAAGGTCAAGACTCTACCTCCTTAGATAATGAAACGAAAGGCTACACCCCTAAAGCGGATCTAATCATTATCCGTTGGCTGCAATATCTGAGCAATGCGTTCTATGTCGGACTCATCTTTTTTTATATGGTTATTGTGCCCAAGGAATTACGGGAAATAGGTTCAGTCGATAAGAAGTTCCGTAAGCTAATAAGCACAGGTTTGATTCTTCTATTTCTTAGTATTCTGTTAAGTCTGCCATTACAGGCAACGATTGAATCTGGTTATCCTTGGAGTGAAGTGTTTAACTTCTCAATCATCAAAAATATCTTAATGAACACAAATTATGGTCAATTTTGGGTTATTCAAATAGCTCTCCTTATAACTCTTGCCCTGCTCACTTCTTTTATAGGCATGGCCGAGAGCACGAAACGAGCTATTTTGTGGACTTGCTTTTGTCTTGGGGCAGCCTTGTTATTGACAAAGGCATTGACCAGTCATGCCGCAGCACAACCAAATCCGTTATTAACAATAGCAATGGATTTTCTGCATTTACTTGCTGCATCGATTTGGATCGGAAGTTTAACTGGTTTTGTCTCATTGCTTTCATTACGTAAAAACACAGAGATAAAGCAAAATTATTTGAAAATGATAAAAAGTTTCTCCAAATGGGGACTGATCCTTGTTCTTTTTTTAACTTTAACTGGATTGTTTACCAGTTTTTTATATATTCCAAACCTTTCAGCACTTGTCCAAACGAACTATGGAAAAGCCTTAATGTGGAAACTTATTTTGTTTTTGGTGATGCTGCTCCTTGCAGCTGTGAATTTTATTAAAGGAAAAAGGGGAACCACTAAGGGACTGAAGGCATCTCTAAAGGGTGAGCTTACCCTTGGTTTGTTAATCTTAGTCCTATCCGTTGTTTTAACCAATTTACCAACAGCCATGCAATCTCCGGGACCATTTAAGGAAACTAACATAGTGAATCAAGCCAAGCAAGTGACTTTAGAAGCAACGCCTAATATTATTGGAGTGAATTTATTTGAGATTACCTTAAAAGACCGAGAAGGGAAGCCAATTAAAGAAATTGAACAAATTCACTTAACCTTTACCATGCTTGAAATGGACATGGGAAAAGAAACTGTTAGTTTAACAAAAACGGCTGATGGCAAGTATGAAGTGAAGGGTTTGCATTTTAGCATGGCAGGTCATTGGAACGTACATGTCCATGTTCTAACCAAGTCGTTAGAAAGTATCGACACTGATTTCAAAGTTTTAGTGGGAAGTCAATAAAAAACTTATCACTAATTTAATTAGGAATAGCTTCATCGCTTTCATTAGCAGCCTTGGTTATGGCAATCCGTAAAAATATTTAACACAGAAGATGCCAAGTGTATCTTCTGTTTTTTTATAAGCTTTTCTTATATAAAGTAATTAATATTTTGTAATGGCTAATACTTTTATTTGTAAAAAATACTAAATTTTCCCTTAGAACTGTTATAATTCTAAATAAGAAAGAACTATCATAATATTATCAGTCCTTATCATATTAGGAGTATTTTGGATATTTATTTGCATCCTTTTGCAAAAAAAGACTGTTCCTAAGGCTTAGGTCTTAGAAGAAAATAAATCTGCAGATTGTTTTCCCTTTTATTTGAATTAATTATTATTAACTTATAGAAAATATAAGGGTTAGAATTTACTATATTTTCCTCCCAATCGAATAGGGGGTTTTAAAAATGAGCAGGAAAGTTTATGTTCTTCTAACGGACACGGGTACAGTTTTAGGGAAAATGATTAAGCTCTATACAAAAAAACCACTTAATCATGCCTCAATTGTGATTGATGAACAATTCAACAAGGTTTATAGTTTTGGGAGAAGAAATCCAAGAAATCCTTTCTTTGCAGGATTTGTGGAAGAAAACGTACGTGGTGGTCTATTTAGGAATGCCGATTGTGCTATTTATTGCATTACGATTACCGAAAAACAATTTCAAAAAATGATCTGTAAATTAAGGGATATGGAAGACCATAAGGAAGAATACAGGTACAATCTCATTGGGTTAATTGCTGTGATGCTGAATATGGAGATGACCCGCAAAAATGCCTTCTTTTGTTCCCATTTTGTTGCAGCCATCTTGGAAGAATCCGGGATTGATATCAAAAGTCAAAAGCCTCTATCCCTTGTAACTCCCCATGATATAAAGGAGTCGGCACCCTTAGAATTAATTTATGAAGGGAAATTGTCGGCCTTCATCACTGATTCCCATCGAAAATATTATAAAGAGTTTACTCCTGATAGTGTCGAAGTTATTTAACTGAAATAACGGAAATTAAGTCACCACTTCCAACAAGTGCTTAATTTCCGTTATTTTAAATAACAATACCTTCTTGCGTTTTGCTGTTTTTCCTTTTGACAGTTTCTACTAATGACTTAAATAGCTTAAGAGAATGATGGAAAATAGGACTTTGAATGAATGTATAAAGGAAAGTAGCAATAAACACAGGACCACCTAATAATAAACCTATCATTAATACAATGCTTTCAACTATGATGCGTGCTTGACTTACTGACAACTTTGTTTTATCAGAAATCGAAAGCATGAAGCCATCACGTGGACCAGCGCCAATCCCTGCTGCTACATACATGCCGCCACCAATCCCTGTAATCATGATTCCACTAAGAAGAATGAGGTAATCCAACCATGTACCAGTTGCTTTTGGGAGAATATCCAACCAGAGAAAAAAGTCCATGATAGGTCCAATACATAGGGCATTTAGGATTGTACCTATGCTAATATAGCTCCGTGCAACAAAAAAGGAAATGAAGATCAGAATTAACCCGCAAATCACTCCCCAAGTACCAATAGTTAAACCAAAATGCTGATATAGGGCGACATTTAGTACTTCCCATGGGTGTAACCCAACATATTTAACCTTAACGGCAATCGCATTTCCCAAGCCGAAAAAGGTTAATCCTGCAAAAAATAAGAAATACTGAAAGAATTTCATCTTCAGTTACCTCCGCTTACTCATCGTTTTTCGAATATTTAAACCTATCATAAGATTCTAAAGGATGAATCAATAATAATCAATTGTTAATTAGAAATATAGAATTGTAATCATTACACTGATATAATTTGAAATATATTTGAATAGTTGAAATTATTTATCAAAATTGTGATTGAGGGGATATCTATGAATCTCGTTGCTTCTGAAAAAGTAAAAAGGATGTCGGCAAGTATTTTCCAAGAAATAGCTAATCGGAAACAAGAGGCTATCAAAGATGGTAAAGATGTAATTGATTTAAGTGTAGGGAGTCCAGATTTTCCACCGCCTTCATTTGTCGTGGAAACATTAAGTGACTACGCTAAAGACCCCAGTAAGTATGGCTACACACTGAAAGGGATACCTGAATTTAATGAGGCAGTTAGTTTTTTTTATAAGCAAAGATATGCTGTTGAACTTAAACCCAGTAGTGAGGTATTGCAGTTGATGGGGTCGCAGGATGGTCTCGCCCATTTGGCTACAGCCTTAATTAATCCAGGTGACTATGTGCTGGTGCCGGATCCAGGGTATCCAATCTATGAGGCTAGCGTAAACATTGCGGGTGGTGTTATCTACCCAATGCCGTTATTAGCAGAAAACAAGTTTCAACCAGAGCTGGATGAAATCCCGTTAGAAGTTTTACATAAAACGAAAATGATGATTATCAGTTATCCTGGGAATCCAGTCACAGCATTAGCGGATAAGGCTTTTTTTGAAAAGGTAGTTGAATTTGCTAAACTTCATGATATTTTGGTTGTTCATGATTTTGCTTATTCTGAGTTGGTATTCGATGGGAATCCACAAATAAGTTTCTTGTCGGTTCCCGGTGCAAAAGAGGTTGGAATTGAATTCAATTCGCTTTCAAAGACCTTTAATATGGCGGGTTGCCGGATAGGCTATGTTGTTGGCAATGAGCAAGCTATCGATATCTTGGCTTCCTTTAAATCCCATATTGATTATGGAGTTTTTTATCCAATCCAAATGGCAGCTGTGATGGCATTAACTTCAGATTTTTCATTCCTTCAAACACAGGTGAATGAATATGAAATTCGTCGCGATGCGTTGATTTCTGGGCTTGAAAAAAGCGGCTGGCAAGTAACTAAGTCTCCTGCCACCATGTTTGTGTGGGCAAGAATTCCTTCAGGATGGAATTCCCGTGAGTTTGCCTTTGAATTAATTGACCAAGCGGGTGTGGCAGTGATTCCTGGAGATGCGTTTGGAGATCTTGGTGAAGGATATGTCCGAATCGCCATGGTACAACCTCCAGATCGCCTTTCACTGGCGGCAGAACGGATTCATGAATTCCTAATGGGATACTCATTAAAAAAATAATTAATGAATCCTAACATCTTTAGTGTTAGGATTTTTCTGGTGAACTGATACTTGTCTCTTCTATAAACAAAAAATTCCACATATATTTTTTAAAAGGAACTTCTGCACTTTGAAGGTCTTTTACTTTGACGACGAAAGAGGGATACAAATGCTAAGCGATTTACAACATCTTGAATTAGATATCCCGATTGAAGTGATTTGGGACTTTATTCGAGACGAAAATAATTGGGCACCGCTTGTACCAGGTTATATTCAACATGAAAAAATAAACGAACGTCAAATCTGCTGGGAATTTAAGAGTGACCTCGGCGTTATGAAAAAGAAGGTTAGTTTATTGATTGATATTAAAGAGTGGAATGAACCTGCCAGGGTAAGTTTTGAATTAAAAAGGTCAAACGAAAAGTATTTAGGTGAAGGCTACTTTGAAGCAAAAGCAATAAATAGAAATAAAACTCGAGTGACAGGCTTTCTTGAAATCAATGCATCAGGGCCGATGGGCTCCTTAGCAAATTCGCTATTTAAAAAAGCGCTCCAAAAATCGGATGAAGAAGTAGCATCAGTAATCTCTTCAAAGCTAGAAGAATTTCATCGCAGATAAAAATTTAACTTAAGATAAACTTAAGCTATGAATGATAAAGTTAGTCCAAATTCCACTATCCCCAAAGATAGTAGACAGGAGGATTGACTATATGAAAGAACCGATTCAAAGCAAAGCCCTAAATGTAATGCTTGTAATTTCAATGGTATGGATGGGGGTTGGAACTTACATACCAACAGCATATGCTGAAACAAATACGGCTCCAGTCCAAGAGGACCAACAAGAAGGCAAACTATCAAAAATAGAGATAGAAGGAATTAAGCTAGACCAGCTGTTTTCAGCAGATTCAAAGGAATATTCTGCCACAGTAAAAAACGAGGTTCAATCGATTAAGTTATTAGTAGAAAGCAGCAATCCAGATTCATCGATTACATTAAATGGGCAGACGGTTATAAGTGGAGTTGTCGGTGCATATTCCCTTCAAACAGGTGAGAATAAATTTATTATTTCCGTGGATAATGGCAGTAACTCAACCAATACCTATAACCTGACTTTAATGAGAGAGGAAAATGATAATAATCTTTTGCAAAGTATTAACCTATCTAAAGGGCAGTTATCACCAAACTTTTCTTCTACTGGTACAGACTACAAGGTAGTTGTTCCAAATGACGTTCCTGTGATTACCATTAAACCTACATCTGTTGAAACAACATCAACTATTAAGGTGAATGAAACTTTAGTAACAAAAGATGGCGCTGCAGTAGAACTTCCCGTCGGAGAGTCGGATATTATTATAGCTGTAACAGCTGAAAATGGTGAGAAAAGAATTTATACCTTACACATTACAAGAGCAGCTGCTGAGATTAAAACCAATACCAAAACCAATACCAATGCCAATTCAAATCAGAATAATAAACCGGGTCTTTCCCAATCAACATCGCAACCAAATAATCGGTCCAATTCCACCCAACCTACATCACAACAGGCGAGTTCTTTGAACGTAGAAAAAACAAGTAAAGCGTTACTTTCCTCATTGTCAGTTTCAGAAGGATCCTGGGATAGCACCTTTACGAGTGATGAGTTTACCTACCATGTAACCGTGTCAAGTGATATGGACGAGGTAACTCTTAACCCGATTGCAAAATCCAGCAATTCAGAAATTTTGATTGAAGGCAGTACTAAGGAAACAATTAAGCTGGAAGACGACTCGAAAACGATTATTTCTATTGTCGTAACAAACGAAGATGATCGAAAAACATATGTTCTAGTATTTGATAAAGAATCTTAAAATGAAGAACTTTTATATTTTTTTTATTTGAAGAAACCTGCATTTGGCAGGTTTTTTTGAATCAGAATAAACTTTATTTTTAAAAAACAGCACTTATTTTTTAACATGATGCAAAAAATTATGTTATATTAATAAATAAAAAATTTACCGAATTTTCGATTAAGGGAAGGTGGCAGTATGACTATAGAATTGAAATTGAATGACAGCAGTCTTCCGTTGCGACAAGACGTGAAATTACTGGCTAAAATGCTTGGAGAGATTCTGCTCAATCACGGTGGTACCGAACTATTGGATAAAGTGGAAAAAATACGTTTAATGTGTAAGACATTAAGAGAACATTTTGATCAAGCTATCTATGATGCATTAAAGGAAGAAATTGCTAGTCTAAGCGCACCTTTAAGGAAACAAGTTATTCGAGCATTCTCCATGTATTTCCATTTAATTAATGCCGCAGAACAGAATCATCGTATTCGTAGACGGAGACAGTACCAACTAGAGGATGAAACTATTGTCCAACCCGCTTCAATAGAGAGTGCTATTCTTTCGCTTAAAGAGAACAATATTAAGGAAGATGTCATTCAAGATATCCTTAATACTTTGTCACTTGAACTGGTTATTACAGCCCATCCAACAGAGGCAACTAAGCGTTCAATTCTTGAAATTCAGCAGCGGATTGCTGTTATCCTAAAAAGTCTCGATCATCCGTTATTAACAAGTAGAGAAAGAAAAAAGCTTGAAGAGAGATTGTTTAATGAAGTTTCAATTCTTTGGCAAACGGATGAATTACGGCAAACTAAGCCTACGGTTTTAGACGAAGTTAGAAACGGACTATATTATTTTGATCAGACCCTTTTCGAGGTTCTTCCTGAAATCCATCAGGAAGTGGCAGATTGTTTAGAGAAGAATTACACTCAAACACAATGGGAAGTTCCAAATTTTCTCCGTTTTGGATCATGGATCGGTGGAGATCGTGATGGGAATCCCAATGTTACACACGATGTTACTTGGGAGACACTAAATAGGCAGAGAAGACTCGTCTTAAAAAAATATAAAAATGTTCTCGTTGATTTAATGAAACGATACAGTCATTCCACTTCAAGAGTGGAGGTAAGTAATGATCTTCTTAAGTTAATTGAACTAGAAGATACATATTTAACCGATGAGAAAAAATGGCCAATTCAAACGGAAGTGTACCGTCGAGCATTTGCTATCATTATTGAACGAGTAAAACAAGTAGGTAAAACGGACTTGGGCTATAATTCTTCCGATGAATTACTAGAAGACTTATTTATTATTAAAAAAAGTTTGAAAAAGCATCATCCAGCAGCACATGAATTAATGACTATTCAAAAGCTGATTCGACAAGTTCAATTGTTTGGTTTTCATTTAGCGACACTAGATATTCGGAATCATAGTGGTGAACATGAAGCAGCCATGACCGAAATATTGCGCAAAGTCAGTATCTCCGATAATTATGCGGGGCTTGCGGAAGATGAAAAACTAAAAATACTGCAAAATATCCTATTGGATCCTCGCCCGCTTCTATTATTAAATGAAGATTATTCGGCGGAAACTCAGGAAATGATTAAAGTCTTCCAAATGATCAAGAGTGCACATGAAGAATTCGGGAAGCGGTCGATTTCCGTCTATCTTGTAAGCATGACAAAATCCCCTAGTGATTTACTAGAGGTACTTGTTCTTGCTAAAGAGGCTGGGATTTATCGACTTCACGCAGATGGGACCTTAGAAAGTCATTTACATGTGGCGCCTTTGCTAGAAACAATTGACGATTTAACTGCTGGGCCTGAAATTATGGAAACACTATTTGAGATGCCTGTCTATCGAAATCATTTGCAAATAATGGGGGATCAGCAGGAAATAATGCTTGGTTACTCGGACGGAAGCAAAGATGGTGGTACATTGACAGCTAACTGGAAACTATATAAAGCTCAAATTGAAATTCATGAAATGGCAAAGAGGTACCAGATCGGACTTAAGTTCTTCCATGGCCGTGGTGGTTCGTTAGGCCGTGGCGGCGGTCCATTAAATAAAAGTATCCTGTCTCAACCGGCAGAAACCATTGGCGACGGGGTTAAAATTACGGAGCAAGGCGAGGTTTTATCTTCACGCTATTTACTTGAGGATATTGCTTATCGGAGTTTGGAACAGGCTACTTCCACGCTGCTCTTAACGGCAACACATATATCAAAAGAAGCGAAGCAAGGTTTTCAACGTGATCCAATATGGGTTGAGTCGATTGAAGAAATTTCAAGCTTGGCTTTGACCAAATATCAATCACTTGTATTTGGAGATCCAGATTTCCTTGCCTACTTCACGGAAGCGACACCACTAAGAGAGCTCGGAGACTTAAACATCGGTTCAAGGCCAATGAGTAGAAAAAATCAGGGCCGCTTTGAAGATTTAAGGGCAATTCCATGGGTGTTTGCTTGGACTCAAAGCCGTCAATTGCTTCCAGCATGGTACGCAGCAGGTACTGGTTTAGCAGGATTTGTAGCTAATGGAGAACAAAATTTGCAGATGCTTCAGCAAATGTATGAAAAATGGCCGTTCTTCCAATCAACGATTGATAACCTGCAAATGGCATTAATGAAAGCTGATATTACGACAGCAAGAGAATACTTATCCCTTGTGAAAGACCAGACCATTGCAGAACGAATCTTTACTAATATTCTTGAAGAATACGAAACAACAAAAGAAGTTCTCCTTAGAATAACAGGTGATAATGAATTGTTAGATCATACACCAAATATAAAGGAATCGGTATATAGAAGAAATCCATATGTCGATCCGCTAAACTTTTTACAAGTTGAATTAATAAAGGAACTAAGAAATCAAGAAGAGCCTAATGAAGAACTATTAATTGAAGTTTTGCTGACAATTAGTGGGATCTCTGCAGGATTACGAAATACTGGTTGATATTGAAGTACAAGCCATAAACTCTCTCGAAAGAAGAGTTTATGGCTTTTTTCATATATTTCTTCCTGTCAAAAGCGAAGGTGATGAAATATCATGTTGCGTAAATTTCGAACATTTAGTGAATTTTTTAAAAATGAATGGTTATTCATTCATTTTTGTGCACAATTCGACAAATTTCGATTTATCGACCGTGATATATTTTAGCCAGTTAAAGAAAAGGGAGTGACCTTAATAGCATTTGAATTATAAACAAACCTATATTCAGTCGAATTTCCGAAATGAAATGAATTTGGAGGAGATATTAAATGGCAGTTGAAGAAAGGGCAGTACTAGATAAACAGATGATTACTTTAATGATTGATACATTAGCTAATAACGGTGCGAAGGCGCTCGGTGAATTCCGTTGTTTCAATCAAGAAATGATCGACGAAATCGTCAAACAAATGGCTCTCATCGCACTTCAAAATCATAAGAATCTAGCAAAGTCTGCCGTTAGTGAAACTAGAAGAGGTGTTTATGAAGATAAAGTATTCAAAAACATGTTTGCCACAGAGTTTATTTACAACAATATTCGAGATATGAAAACTGTTGGTGTCATTAACGAAAACGAAAATGAAGGAATGGTAGAGATTGCCGAGCCAGTTGGTGTCATTGCGGCGGTCATTCCGATTACAAATCCGACGTCCACAGTTATTTTTAAATCATTGATTTCGCTTAAAACAAGGAATCCAATTATTTTTGCTTTTCCGCAATTTGGGCAAAAATGCTGTACTGAGACAGCAAAATTACTTAAGGAAGCCGCTATTAAGGCAGGCGCTCCAGAAAATTGTATTCAATGGATTGAAGTTCCCTCACACGAAGCTTTTCAGGCCTTAATGAAGCATCCGAAGATATCCCTCATCTTAGCAACAGGTGGACCAAATTTAGTAAAGGCGGCTTACAGTTCAGGCAAACCTGCACTTGGAGTTGGCGCTGGAAACGTCCCTTGTTATATTGAAAAAACCGCTAACATCAAACGCGCAGTTAACGACATTATCTTATCAAAAACATTTGATAATGGCATGATCTGTGCTTCTGAACAAGCTCTTATAATCGATCAAGAAATTTATGAAGAAGTAAAGCAAGAAATGATAGCAAATAATTGTTATTTTCTTAATGAAGAAGAGCGATTAATGGTGGAAAAGGTTGCAGTTTTTGAAAAAACCAATTCTATCAATCATTTAATCGTTGGATTGCCCGCCTCGATGATAGCTAAATTGGCAGGAGTAAATGTCCCGGTAAATACCAAGATCCTCATTGCTGAATTAAAGGGAGTAGGTCCGAAATATCCGCTTTCATGTGAAAAACTAAGCCCGCTTCTTGCCTGTTATAAGGTTAATAGTTTTGCAGAAGGCATGCATATTGCTGAGGAAACATTGGAATACGGTGGACTTGGACACTCAGCTGCGATTCATACAGCTGATCAAAATTTAGTAGATATGTTCGCACTACGGATGAAAGCCGGCCGAATCATGGTCAATACACCATCGACCCATGGGGCAATTGGGGATATTTATAACACATCATTACCGTCATTAACAATCGGATGTGGAACTTATGGGGGGAACTCGGTGTCACAAAATGTTGGAGCACAAAATCTGATAAATATTAAAAAGGTTGCAAAAAGAAGAACGTTTACCCAGTGGTTTAAAGTGCCATCACAGATTTTCTTTGAGAAAAATTCAATTCAAACGCTTGCTTCAATCCCAGAAATCTCAAAGGCATTTATTGTCACCAGCGGAAGCCCTGTGAAAAATGGCTATGTCGACAAGGTTCTTTATTATCTTAAAAAGAATCCAAGTAAAATCCAATTTGAAACATTCTCCGAAATTGAACCAGAACCGGGCATTGATACAGTTATGACTGGTGCGGAAAGAATGAGAAAATTTCAGCCGGATTGTATTATTGCCCTTGGTGGTGGTTCAGTAATGGATGCTGCGAAAGCAATGTGGTTATTCTACGAACAGCCAGAAACTGATTTTCATAGTTTAACGCAAAAGTTTTTTGACCCAAGTAAGAGAGTTGTAAAATTCCCAGCTCTTCGTGGAAAAGCAAAATTTGTTGCGATTCCGACTACTTCTGGGACGGGTTCAGAGGTCACAGCTTTTTCTGTCATATCAGATAATAATGCAAATATTAAATACCCACTTGCAGATTTCCAATTGACACCTGATGTTGCAATTATCGACCCGCAGTTTGTCATGACCGTTCCAAAGCAGGTTACTGCTGATACAGGGATGGATGTCCTGACACATGCAATTGAGTCCTATGTCTCAGTATTGGCGAATGACTATACAGATGGACTTGCATTGAAAGCAATTCAGCTTGTCTTTAAGTATTTGCCACTTGCTTATAGGGACGGCAGTGATGAACTAGGTCGCGAAAAAATGCACAATGCATCGACAATTGCTGGGATGGCTTTCGCCAATTCTTTCCTAGGGATAAATCATAGCCTTGCCCATGTATTAGGTGCAGAATTTAATATCCCGCACGGACGTGCCAATGCGATTCTTTTGCCGCATGTAATCCGTTACAATGCAGCAAAACCAAATAAATTCATGACCTACCCTAAATATGAAAGTTTTATTGCAGACGAGCGCTATGCTGAAATTGCCAACATGCTTGGCCTGCCTGCAAGTACAACGGAGGAAGGTGTTGAAAGCCTAATTCAGGAAATTATTAAGCTTGCTGAGGACCTGGAAATTCCAATGAGTATCGAAGCAAACGGAGTCAATAAAACAGAATTTGAAAGCAAAGTAACAGCTCTCGCAGAACTTGCCTTCGACGACCAAGACACAATTGCCAATCCAAAACAACCATTTATTAGCGAACTTGCGGAGATATACCATCAGGCATTTAGTGGGATATAAACTTAAAAACCAGACATTAACAAAACAATTTTTTGCAAAAATCAATCTTGCACCATATAAAGTGCCAAAAGAAATTGAATTTCTAGACGAACTCCCTAAATCATCAGTAGGCAAGCTACTTATAAGAATGCTCCGAAAAGAACATGAAAAAGTGGAGGTTTAAAAAGGAGATATTTATTTGCTTTAAATTAATAGTAGGATTTCACTAATATTTCTTGAAAGGATGCGAGTAATGATGACTGACAAAAACGAAATAGAAAAAGACGCCAGTGAAGCACAACTTTCTAGCTTAGATATCCTCTGGCACAAAGCATTTAATGAATTAGACGAATGGGCCAAGCGAGGGGATTTCCGGGATGAGGTTTTCCTGAAAGAGGCAATGTTTTTTGCTGACAGCATCAAAAGGAATCAAGGCAATATAAAAGCAATATCAGAAAAATTTAATAAGGAATTTGCCGAATGGGAAAGAACTACAAGGGAGGAATTTTTGATGTCCACCACTACTCTGCAGCATTTCTTCCCGTTAAGGTCGTATGAAGAAATCAATGTCCAGATTGATCAAATTCAAAAAAGAACTATGTTGATTCTACACAAACCTTTTCAAACGATTACCCACAATCAAGCTATGGATAAATACCTTGAAATTATTGATCAATATATTGCTGTAAGGAAAAAAAGCAGGAAGCAATATATAAAAACCGTTAAACAAGCTGGTAACCTTATCTATGAAAATCAAAAGGGGTTTGTGAATCTTTTTGCGAGACAAATCAAATCACTAATGTTCCCATTAAATAAATACATGGAAAAAGTAGAAGAACATACAAAATCATAATAACAAGGAGCGTTCATAAATGTCTAAGGAAAAAGTATATGATCCATTTCTAAGATTCAGAAGAATTAGTGAAATGTGGGAAAACCAATTGAATGGTCTGTTATACAAGATAACTGATAATAATGAGTTTGTTCGTTTGTTAAAGGTTGGTACGGAAAGCCATGCACGGTACATGGAGCTGTTAAGAAAAAACCAAGAACTCATGGCTGGGGTAATGAATATTCCAACGAAAAAAGATGTTGCTAATGTAGCAAAGTTGTCGCTTCAAACGGAAGAAAAAATTGATATTTTAGAGGAACAAATTTGGAATTTGCAGGATAGTTTAGGTTCGTTAAATAACGAAAATTCGGCTATGTTTCAAGAGATGGTGAGCATCGTTAAACAAATGAAGAATGAATTCCAAAAAATGGCCGAAGAAATAACGGGAACACAAAAACTTAAAGAAGATTTTCAAGAATTACGGCAGGGTCTTGTAGATATAAAAATTATCCAAATTAATCTTCAGGAGTTGCGCAAAGAAATAGAGGACATTAAGGGAATCAAAGCGGAGTTAAAAGGAATTAGTGATACATTTGAATCTGTAAAAATTCAAGGGGATTTCCAGGAATTGAAACAAGGAATAACAGAGATATCGGATATTAAGAAGGAGCTAGCAAAATTGAAAAGTCTTATGCAAAAAGGAAAGACAAAAGACAAGGAAAAAGAACTGACTCTTACTGGTGCTGGCACGAAGGATGAAAGGGGTTGAAAATGATGAGTTCTAATGCATCAGTTACATATTTTATACCACTTCTGGATGTTGGAAAAGAATCAGCAAGGTGGAATAGAGTCTATAAAGTCTTAACAGAACCGAAGCCGGATATTGTCTCTACACCAAGAGAGATTATTTGGAAAAAAAATAAATCAACCTTATATTATCATCCGGCAAAAGAAAAAAAGTATCAGGTTCCATTGTTTATAGTCTACTCACTCCTTAATAAACCTTATATTTTAGATATCGGCGAAGGGAGCAGTGTAGTAGGCGGACTAACAGAACGAGGATATGATGTCTATTTTCTAGATTGGGGTTCTCCAGGTTACGAAGATAGTGAAATAACCCTTGATGATTATATCCTTGATTATTTGGAAAATGGCGTCAAACGGGCCTTACGACATTCCGTGGCAAAAGAAATATCGATGATTGGCTATTGTTTAGGAGGGACTGTTGCCGCCATCTTTGCTTCTCTAACGAAATTACCGATTAAGAATTTAGTCCTTGCTACAGTTCCAATTGACTTTAGCATTGGCATTGTTCCGGATAAGTGGTTAAAAGGGCTGCAAAAAGGGGTAATTAACTTTGATCGTCTTTCTGAAGTGTATGGAGTAATCCCATCAGAAATTATGTATGGATTGTTCAGAGGACTCTCTCCAGTCTATGTGAGTCCCATGATAAACCTAATTTCCCGAGCGCATGATGCAGATTATGTTGAAAAGTGGCGGCGGATGGATAAATGGACAAAAGACTCGGCATCGTTTTCGGGTGCAGCGTTCAAACAGCTATTTAATGATTTATATAAAGATAACAAACTCCTTAAAGGAGAGCTCAAAATTGGCGGTAGAAAAGTAGATTTAAAAAATATCACTTGCTCTTTCTTTGTCTTCTCAACTTCAAGAGATACGCTGATATTAGAGAAGCAAAGCCTTCCTGTTATTGACATGGTATCTAGTGAAGATAAAACCTACCAGGTTTTTGAAGGCGGGCATGTTTCACTAGCCTTAACTGGGAAATTTGCTATTTTCGCAGATAAGTGGCTATCCTCTCGTTCGCAAGAAATTTAGGATTTTCTCTCATAAACTGATAGGGTATAGGAATAAATGATAAGCAGGAAGAACCCCATCCTTTCCGCTTATCATTTATGAAGCTCTTTTTTGTTGAACGAGGAATTTTCGCAGGAGGTTATTAAATCGCTCTTTTGCTTCCAGTTTGGCAAGATGACCGGTATTCCTCATAATAATAAATTCAGAATGCGGGATTAATTTGTGCATCCAGGCTTGAATCCAAATCGGCAATATAGAGTCATATTGTCCCCCAACAATAAGGGTTGGAACATTTACCATCGGTAATAACGATAAATTATTGACTTCAAAGCATGCTACCAAGGAGTCAATAAAAATATGTTGTTTAGGTTGGAAAAACTTATCGAATTTTTCAAGCGTTTCTTTATTCCAAGAGTAAAGTGCCATGCGTGCTGCAAATTCCGAGTGTTTACCTGATGTTGTAATTCGTTCAAGTTTTCCTATTCGTGAATCAAATAATAAACCCTTTAGTTTTTTGGGGAAATAGTGGAATGAGCTTATTAATAGGAGTGTACGACAGCGGTCGGGAGCTTGACGGTAAATTTCCTGTGCAACGGCACCGCCCATTGATAGACCAAGAATATGTGCAGTTTTAATTTCTAACTCCTGCAGTAAACCAATTATGTCTGAACCAAAATTTCGAATCGAAATTCCATCTGATTTATTGCACGCCCCATGACCGCGTAAATCAGGGATGATTAACTCAAATTGATCTGCTAATTCATATTGGTCTTCCCAACCTTCTTTTACTTCACCTAAACCATGGATCAACACCAATGGTTCCCCCTTACCCAAGTGTAAATAAGGGACCCCCGACTTACTAATTTTTGCTTTTTCCATTTCACAGCACCTTCTATTTTTATTAGTTTATTACCAAAGTAAGGTAAATGTAAACTTTGATATTTTACTTTTATTCATATTTATTTACTATGTTGACAAAATATTACCCATAAGTGTAAAATACATATAGAGTGAGGTGATTAAGATATGGTGAATCAAGACAATCAATCAATTAATGCTTCAAAAAATTTTGTGCTACCATTTATTTTATTACTTCTTAGTAAGGTTTCTCTTCATGGATATGAGCTTAGCCAGAAGCTAGAGGCATTCGGGTTTAAGACACTTGATCAGGGAAATTTATACAGGTTGTTAAGACAACTTGAAAAGGACGAGCTGTTATCATCTGAATGGGATACTAACGGGAGTGGTCCTGCTAAAAGAAGGTACTCCATAACTAATGCCGGGATTAAATACTTAAAGGGATATGCCAATCAACTAGAATCCTACCAATCGTTATTGGATCAATTTTTCAAAATGTATTCCAGTTTCTTTGAGCTCTATATGCCTTCATTTCATAAGAAGGATTCCATAGAGAAAGTCAATAATAGACAGAGGAGGAATGACGATGGCACAGAAGAAAAATGAAACGGTTCTATCTGCAGTAGAAACAATTAATCAAGCAGTAGAGGAATCGGTAGCCGTAGGTTCATTTGTTAACACATTTTGGGATCAATTCGAGCTATCACGTGAACGTGCAGAACAGTTACGGGAAAATGGTGAGGATGCATATATTAATGTATTAAAGGAAGTCATCAAATTTAATAAGCAATTTAGGAAATCCGTTTCAAATTTGTATCAACAGTCGAAAACAACTAACAAGGAAATAGTCTCAGAACTGATTCATCAATTACCATTCGGTAAAGAAGATGTCAAGGACGAGGTGTTACCAATACCCGAAACTGAAGAACTTAAGAAACAATTTGTAGAGGTTTCAGGACAATTAGAGAACCTCGCTCTTACACCAATTAAGTCTATCTTTCATGTTGTTGAACAAATGGAAGATAATATCGAAAAAAGTGCAGAATCTAGTGTAGCTTATGGACGTGAACGCCGAAATGCATGGCTCCAAGTAAGGAAGGAATATGTTGAATTTGCAAAAGATTCTCATTTGAATCTTGTTGACAGAAGCAAATCCAGCTTTAAAGAATTCATTAAACCGCAATAATTATTTTTACCTTCTAAGGAGAATAATAAACTTTGAGGATCCACATAGGTAAATTTTATTCTATATTAGAACCACAATCTCTTTTCATTAAGAAACAAGAGATTGTGGTTCTTTTATTTTCGTTGGACTTTAGAGTTTAGCTAAGAATGAACACTTTGTTAAATCCTTTCCAAAAGTTACCGATGAAATGTTAATGTAATATTATTATTACCTAGTTGACAAATTTAGAAGTTATACTTCTATTTAAGAGAAAATAGGATGATACAGGTTTGCTTTATTGGAATTAAGAAGGCAGGGGTGTAAAAGCAAGAAAAACTTACTGTAATGGCAGATTTACAAATGCAAGATGGTACGCTTGCATCAAAGGAAGCACAAATAAAAAGTGATACCTCTAAGGATGAGAATACCGAACCTGTTAATATTAATGTTTCGATACCAACTACCACAAATGAAGCGCTTAATATTGTCATCCACGCAGGTGATAAGTACATAGGGAACTCTGTTTATGTTTTTGGCGGGGGAAGAAATTCTTATGATGTTGCCAATGGAAGATTTGATTGTTCTGGATTTGTTGCATGGGCGTTCAGACAGGCAGGGATTAAAGTTGGTGCCCATACCGATATTTTGAAAAATACTGGAATCAGAGTATCAAGGAGTGAAGCACGACCTGGGGACCTTGTATTCTTTGATACTTATAAAATAGACGGACACGTGGGGATATATCTTGGTGGAGGTAAATTCATTGGTTCACAAAGTTCGACGGGGATTGCGATTGCAGATTTAACGAGTGGTTACTATAAAAAGAAATTTAATGGACATGTCATGAGAATCATCAACGGCAAACAATAATTAAATGCTGTAGAGGAAATTGTCTGATGTGGCCATGTAATTTAGCGGGCCACATTTTTGTTTGTGGAAAAAAGTAAATAAATGAAACTATTACATGAATTACGTCGTTATTAATAACGAGGGGTAAAAATAAAAAAAATATTGCAAAGTAGTTAGTTAATGAGTAGAATAAATAGGTTGTAAATCATCATGACTTACGATACTGTCGCAATAGGTTAGGAGTAAATCATAACATGGAATTACTAATTTTTATTAAAGCCATTATCCTTGGATTAGTAGAAGGTTTAACAGAATTTGCACCAGTTTCCTCCACAGGGCACATGATTATCGTTGATGATATGTGGTTGCAATCTGAAAAGTTTTTGACGCAGCATGGAGCCAACACGTTTAAAATTGTTATTCAACTTGGTTCGATTCTTGCGGTTGTCGTCACCTTTAAGGACCGCTTCATCGATTTATTAGGTCTAGGCCGCTTCAATAAGAAAGTTGTTAACGAGCAAGGCCGTCTTAAATTAACACAAGTTATTGTGGGATTAATTCCTGCAGGTGTTCTAGGCGTTCTCTTCAATGACTATATTGATGACCACTTATTTTCAACCGCAACGGTTTTAATTGGTTTAGTAATTGGTGCTATATTAATGATTCTTGCAGATATTATTGGTCCAAAACATCCGAAAACACAAACAGTTGATCAGATTTCCTATGGACAAGCTTTGGCTGTTGGTTTATTTCAATGTTTATCCTTATGGCCTGGATTTTCTCGTTCCGGATCAACTATCTCAGGTGGCGTATTACTGGGAATGAGTCACCGTGCTGCAGCGGATTTTACCTTTATCATGGCTGTGCCAATTATGGCAGGTGCAAGTTTACTCTCCTTATTAAAAAACTGGGAATATATGACGATTGATGCCTTGCCATTCTTTATTGCAGGATTTATTAGTGCCTTTATTTTTGCGTTATTATCCATCCGCTTTTTCTTAAAGCTAATTAACAAAATTAAACTTTTGCCGTTTGCAATTTATCGTATTGTTTTGGCATTAATTCTTTATATTATTTTCTTTTAAATTTTAGCCAGCTTACAAAATGTAAGCTGCTTTTTTTTGTTTCAAACTTTGCAGCCAGTTTTATGTTTCTTTACCCAAATAAACATAAACGGGTAAGAACCTATCTAGAAATAATTAGTCATTTACCCGTTTTCCGTAAGAAAGTTGCCTATACCACAATTGCTGAATAGAATATTTTAAAATAAGTGGATTGTTCAACGGGACGGAAGGAGGGAAAGACATGGAAAAAGGACGGTGCGAGGAGCATTGTTTATGTAATGAAATGGAACAGTTGCTTGATGAACAACAAAGATTATCCTTTGAAGGTTTTCAATTTGTATGCGATGAAATTGGGTTTGATACCATTCCCTTTGTCCTTTCTAATAGTAAATGTCCATTTGAGGTATTGGGGAAAACGAAGAGTGGTCTATTTTTTACTACTCAAGTATTCAGATTAGAAAAACTTGATTCATGGCATTGCTGTGCAAAGCTATCGCTGCTTTTGCCTGTAGATATAGATGGTTTTCCAGTAGACCTTTGTGACGAAGTATTTTCATTAATAAAAACGAATAACTGTATTTTAGTTGATCTATCTTGTTTTTGCAGTATTCAACCTTTATCCCCGAGATTAGTTAATCGGGAACTGCCCATTGTTGAACCGAAATGTTAATAAAATGAGCAGATTAGGGTCTAATCAGGAAATAAAATATAGACCCAGACCCTAATCGATTTTCTTAACACAAATCTGGAAAGTCAGTAATAATACCTTCGACATGTAGATTTTTTAAAGTATTTACCTCATGCTTTTTTTTCGCTGTCCATATAATCGTTTTTAATCCATGTTGATGAATTCTTTTAATAAGCCTTTTATTAACCATGGTTATTTTAGGATTTACATAAGAAACATAACTTGCAAAAGACCTTAAATCTTTATTTGAAATAATATTTACACCCGAATTCTTTACTAAAACTCCAATCGGGATGGAAGGAAGCAGTTCATGAAAACGTTTAAGTGAACCACGATCAAATGATTGAATAATTATATGATTTTCTCCTGATGTTAAATTTCTTTTGATTAGTTCTTCGACAGTCTTTTCTACAATTTGCGGGTAAAGTGAGGGTTTTTTTAATTCAAGTAAAATACCAATTTTTCCTGCAAACTCATCGAAAAACTCAGCGAGGGAAGGGATCTTCTCACCAGCAAATTTACTATGGAACCAACTTCCTGCATCAAGGTTTTGAATTTCTTTCAAGGTGAGGTCCTTTACCTTCCCTTTCCCATTCGTTGTCCTGTTAACGGTTGAATCATGAATCACGACCAATTCACCGTCTTTTGTCATTTGGACATCGATTTCAAGGTAATCTACACCTAAGTCTACGGCTTTCTTAAAAGATGCAAATGTATTCTCAGGGCAGTATCCAGCTGCACCTCTATGGCCAATTTTCAAGGGAGAGTGTTGTTTATCCTTTAAGCTTAACCGTGTCATCAATCGATAAGATACCATGAAAATCAGAAACAAAAGGGTTGCGGCATTCCTCAAGTTTGGGACTCCAATCTATATATATTTGTGAACATGTTATGAAAAACAGTGGCAATTGTCAACTAAACAAAGAGAATTTTATTAAAATGAATTCAGCTAGATCATACTTTTCTATTTTGATAATTGCTTTTTGTTGTTAAGAATGGGCTTCTTCTTTTTTTTCAAAACTGGGTAATTTGGATATGTGTCTATCGCACATTTTTATCCATGTGAATAGGATATATGGAAATCAGAAAAGGAGGTAATGTAAATGTCTGGTGCAGCTGGTGGCTACGGCGGCGGATTTGCCCTACTAGTCGTTTTATTTATTTTGTTAATCATTATTGGGGCTTCATGGTGCTACTAAGTTTTCTATTTATATAAAAAGGAGGTCATGAAAATGTTTGGATATGGTGGATATGGATGTGGATATGGTTATGGTGGTGGCTGTGGCTACGGCGGCGGGTTCGCTTTAATCGTAGTATTATTTATCCTCTTGATTATTGTAGGTGCAGCTTGTTTTAGATAAGAATTTAAAAAGGTGAACCCGCTTGGTTAATCAAGCGGGTTCTCTTGTGCAAATATATTGGCTCGTTTCCATTTACTAAATGCATCTAATTCGCTGGAAATTTTTTTTACGGTAAAGCCAATCAAGGCGGCGTCATCCAATATGCCAAGCCCGATGATAAAATCTGGTACTAAATCAAGTGGTGAAACAAAATAAAGCAGGGTTCCGACAACGGTAAGAATTGTACTGGGAGAGACATTTTTATATTCACCCTTCGAATAAGATTTAACCAGATCAAAAAATAATTGCAATTTTTCCCAAACTTCTTCTAAGTTTTGTTTTTTCTCATTTGCCATTTTTATTGCTTTGTTTAGTAAGCCTTGTGTTTTTTGCTGATCGCCGAGGAAATCTCTAGCTTTGACATTATATTTTTGCTGCTCTTTTTCAAAAATCTTCTTTTTACTTAACAACCTGTCCACTTCCTTTTTTAAAAGACCATCCTTAGTGTTCCACAAAAATAAAAAAACCATGAGATAATAAATCACAAATAAAAACAAAAACCAGGCGTATGAGCACCTGGTTTTCTACTACTATATTAAACAATGTTTTCATTTAAATTAGTCTGCGTTCCCCATACAATATCCTCGATTTCAGAGCCTTCAAGGGTTTCTTTCTTTAATAAAGCCTCGACTAATTGCTGATACTGATTATGATGACTATTAATGAGGTTTTCTGCTTTTTCTAATGCTTTTCTAAATAGTTCTTGCATTTTTTCTTCTTTATCTTGTTTATTGAAGGTCAACTGGAATCCTTCTTGAAGCATTCCGGTATCCACCATTTGTTCAATGATTTGTTTTGCCTGCTGCACGTCTCCACCAACTCCGATACTGTGTTCACCCAAATGCATTCTTTCGGCAACTCCGCCGGCTAATACCATTGCCACACGCTCTAGTAAGTCACTGGTTGTCGACAAGTGTAGTTCCTTTGGAATGGGTGCAACATAACCCAACGCCTCACCGCGAGGGATAATGGTTGCTTTTCTAACAGAACCTGGCTTCGTTAGTGATGCCACAATGGCATGACCTGCTTCATGTATGGCAACCCTCCGCTTTGTTTCAAGGTCTTGTAATGAACGGGAAGTACTCCCTAAGATGGTTCTATCAAGGGCATAGTCAAGATCATGCTTCTTAATCATATCCTGCCCATTTCGAACTGCTCTCCTACTTGCCGTTTCAAAAAGGGACTGAAGCTCTGCACCTGAAAAACCAGAGGTGCTTTCTGCTAATTCATCTAATTTTGAAAGTACATCTTTAGCAAAAGACTTACCTTTAGCATGAATACCAATGATTTCTCTTCTGCCTTTTGTGTCAGGCAGCGGTACATGAAAGGAGAAGTCGATTCTTCCTGGTCGCAGAAAGGCTTCATCAAGCAAGTCTTTTCTATTGGTTGCAGCAATAAATAGAATTCCATCATTTGAATGTCCGCCATCAAGCTGTACAAGTAATTCAGTTAATGTTTTTTCTGCTTCCTCGCCACCATGTGCCTTTCTTTTAGCAGCTAGAGCATCTACTTCATCGATGAAAATAACAGCTGGACTTTGCTTTCTAGCCGTTTTAAACAAGGAACGGACCCGACTGGCCCCTACACCAATGAACATTTCATTAAAAGCTGAACCACTGGCTGTAAAAAATGAAGCATTGATTTCACGAGCAATTGCTTGTGCAAGTAAGGTTTTACCAGTTCCAGGAGGTCCGTACAACAGTATGCCTTTCGGTGGTTTAATTCCTAATTTTGTTGCTCGTTCCGGTTCTTTTAGGGTAGTAAGTGTTTGTAATATTTCTTCCTTCATTTCGTCTCCAAGGCCACCTACATCTTTTAAGCTAATAGAAGGAAGTGCGCGAGAATTGGCGACACTATTTTTCATTGAATTATTTAATCCGAGGCTGCCCTTTGTTTTTTGAAGAGCGTATGCTGCTCCAGCCAGAAGAAGAATAACACCACCCAAAATCCACTTTCCATATTTACTGCTAGTGGAGTATGAGTATTCGATATTATATTTTCCAACCAGTTTGTCTAACATTTGACTATTGGGAGGAACATGGGAAATAAATTCGCCTTCCCTTGTTTGAATATATAGGCTCCCATCAGGTTTTTCAATTAGTTTAACTACTTTTCCTTGTTGATCTTGAATGGTTTTCTCAACAGAAGAGAAGGGAATAGCGACTTCATTATTTGTGGTCTGGACGACCCAGATCGTTCCTGCAATAACTAATATAAACGCTGCAATTAGCGGAATAAACTTTGAAATTTTTCGTATACTTTGATTCAATGCCTTCATCTCCTTCAACAGAATACTACTCTATTATAAAGGCATTTCCAGAAAAATGGATGTGGGAATCGTTGGGAAACTCTTGTGTCGTAATGAAAAAAACACCAGCACTTTTTTGAATAGTGTGGTGTCTTTAATAAAGATTAGGATAATAGACGTAGATGTGGAATAATTGGCATCAATACACTCTGAGCAATCACACCAATGCTTGCACCTATACTCGATGCTTTACTCCATTTAAAAACATGAACTTTTTCATCTTTTCCTTCATACAAAAATAATAGCTGTTCGCCTTCCTCAGCAATTCCAATTTTTTTATAAGAAATGTTATTCTCCTTTAAAACAATATCAAAGGCTTTATGCAATAAATTTATGGTCTGCTGATCAATTTTTATAATATTCATTTCCCGTTACCTCCGTTGTGATTATGTATGAACGGTCCTTAATACAATGATTTCCGCGTACCTTCATTATATTCTTTCTGAATACGGGATTAAAGAAATAATCGATGCTGATTCAATTGAAATATTGCAAAGTTAGCGTTTCAGAGATAAGATTGAGGTTATGGACAAAAATTTTTATTGTCAAAAGAGAGGAAAACGAAATGGGTAACAATTTTAAAGAAGATGTATTGTCACGCCGGACATTTGCAATTATTTCCCACCCTGATGCCGGTAAAACCACGCTAACTGAAAAATTATTATTATTCGGCGGTGCCATTCGTGATGCGGGCACTGTAAAAGCGAAAAAAACGGGAAAGTTTGCTACAAGTGATTGGATGGAAATTGAAAAGCAGCGGGGAATATCGGTAACCTCCAGTGTAATGCAATTTGACTATGATGGATTCCGTGTCAATATTTTGGATACTCCTGGCCACCAGGATTTCAGTGAAGATACGTACCGTACTTTGATGGCTGTAGATAGTGCTGTGATGATCGTAGATGCTGCAAAAGGGATTGAGGCACAAACACTCAAGCTTTTTAAAGTATGCCGGATGCGTGGTATTCCAATTTTTACATTTATGAATAAACTTGATCGCCAAGGCAAGCCGCCACTTGAACTTTTGGCTGAATTAGAAGAGGTTCTCGGCATTGAATCATATCCGATGAACTGGCCGATTGGGATGGGGAAAGAGTTCCTTGGAATTTATGATCGATTTAACAATAGGGTTGAACAGTTCCGTGTCGATGAGGAAGAACGATTTATTCCATTAAATGAAGACGGGGAAATAGCCGGGGACCACCCGCTAAAAACGTCGGGACTTTATGATCAAACACTTGATGAAATCATGTTGCTTAATGAGGCTGGAAATGAATTTTCAGCGGAAAAAGTAGCAGCTGGTAACCTGACACCTGTTTTCTTTGGTAGTGCGCTAACTGCCTTTGGTGTCCAAACATTTCTTGAGTCTTACCTAGAGTTTGCTCCGCCCCCAAAGGCGCGTAATTCATCCATTGGGGAAATTGATCCATTAGGGAACCAATTTTCAGGTTTTGTCTTTAAAATTCAAGCAAATATGAATCCGGCACACCGAGACAGGATTGCTTTTGTACGAGTGTGTTCTGGGAAATTTGAGCGAGGAATGACAGTGAATATTCCGCGTTTGAATAAACAAATAAAGCTTTCTCAATCGACATCGTTTATGGCGGAAGAACGAAATACGGTAGATGAGGCAGTTAGTGGAGATATTATAGGCTTATACGATACAGGCACTTACCAAATTGGCGACACACTGACTTCTGGAAAAGATGATTTTCAATATGAAAGACTGCCTCAGTTTACACCAGAACTGTATGTCAGAGTTTCTGCCAAAAACGTGATGAAGCAAAAATCATTTTATAAAGGAATTCAGCAGCTCGTCCAAGAAGGAGCAATTCAACTTTATAAAACAATTAAAACGGATGACTATTTATTAGGTGCAGTTGGTCAATTGCAGTTTGAGGTTTTTGAGCATCGAATGAGAAATGAGTATAATGCAGAAGTATTAATGGAACGGATGGGGTCGAAAATAGCTCGTTGGGTTGAGGGTGAAACCGTCGATGAAAATTTATCGAGTTCCCGTTCTCTTCTAGTTAAAGACAGATATGACCATTATGTATTTTTGTTTGAAAATGACTTTGCTCTCCGTTGGTTTCAAGAGAAAAATCCAACAGTTAAACTCTATAATCCAATGGATCAGGAGACTTAAGAAAAGTGGCAGGTTTGATACCTGCCCTTTTTTACAGATTGATAAAACAGAAAATTCAGACTAGTTCACTGAGATTGGGTCAAATTTGCCCAATACTACTTGCGCATTCTAAAAAAGAATTAAGGTTGGGAAATAATATTGATTTTCTGTTATTTTTTTACATAATCTGGATAAGCTAAGTTGAAGTGTTTTTTAGCTTACAAAAATATGCCATGAGAAGCGGGATTGTACGATGAAAAAAATGAGCAAACTCGAAGCTGTTTTATGGAATATTGCTTTTCCTGGTTTTAGTCAATTGTTAATGGGTCAATATATCAAAGGAATATTGTTCGTTGCATTAGAAGTAATGATCAATGCCAAAAGTCACTTTAATATGGGAATTATGTTGAGCTTCTTAGGAGAAATTGACAGGGCACATGCGGTTCTAAATTATCAATGGCTTATGTTTTATCCATGTGTCTATATGTTTTCCATGTGGGATGGTTATCGTTCTGCCATGCCTAAAGAGGAAAAATACACATTTTTACCATTTGTCTTCGGTGCGTACTTCGTCACTGTGGGTTTAATGCTGTCACCTAAAGTCACGATTCTAAAAGTTCACCCAGGCCCTATATTTTTACCAATGTTGTTTTTAATTCCAGGGCTGCTAATTGGCTTTGTATTAAAATTTTTAATGTCTATAAAGCTTCGAAAAAAAAAGATCGAATAAAAAGCTTCAAATCAGGATATATCTGGTTTGAAGCTTTTTATTGGGAAAATTTTTTTTATTATAACCCCCACAAACTGGTTCAGAAGAAACGTAACTATGTAGTAAAAAGAAAAAGGCAATAATCCTCTAAACAATAAACAGGAAATGATAGGCATTCTTGGTGCTATCTTTTTCTAAATGCTTTACACCCATAAAGTCAAATATAACAGCATTATGTTATAATTGGTCGAATAGAGGTGAGCAAATGCTAAGTTTATTGTTTATGGCCAAAAAGAAAAAAAGAACTTTGGAAGAAACCGTTCTCTTAATTCAACAAGGTGAGCAATACCTACTTGACGAAATTATCAGTGCTTATAAGCCATTTATTGCAAAAACAGTGTCTTCAGTATGTAGACGATATATCTATGAAACCGATGATGAATTTAGCATTGGTCTCATCGCATTTAACGAAGCGATTGAGAAATACTCAACTGAGCGCGGAAGTTCTTTATTGAGTTTTTCCGAAGTCATAATCAAAAGAAGAGTTATTGACTATATCCGTAAACAGTCAAAAAATCAACACCTAAGTTTTGATTTAACTAATGATACCAAAGACGAAGAGTCAGCAGGAACAATCATTGTTAACGAGCTCTCACTTGATGACTACAATAAAAAGAATGATGATCAACTAAGGAAAGATGAAATCCTTCACTTTCAAAAATTATTGAATACCTTTGATTTAAGTTTCAGTGACTTAGTTGAGAATTCACCTAAGCACTTCGACGCCCGAAAAAATGCCATTATAATAGCGAAAATGTTAGTAGAAAATCAGGAATTAAAAGAATTGTTATTTACGAACAAGCGTCTTCCCATTAAGCAATTAGAAAAAATGGTAGATGTCAGCAGAAAGACAATTGAACGGAACAGGAAATATATTATTGCCATTGCACTTATTTTAGCGGGTGATTATATCTTTATGAAAGATTACATAAAGGGGGTGCTTGAAACATGAAAAAGGGAGTTGTAATGGAAATAGATGATGCATTCCTAACGCTTTTAACCCCTGAAGGTGAGTTTTTGCATGCCAAGAGACAAAATCAGCCATATGCAATTGGAGAAGAAATCCATTTTTTTCCGATTGAAAGTGTTAAAACTACGAATCATTTTAATACATTAAAAAATGTTTTTAAATTAAAACCAGTTTGGGCGCTAATGGCAGCATTATTTATCTTCCTCGGTTCGTTTTTTCCCATGTATCAAAATAATAAGGCATATGCCTATATGTCCATCGATGTAAATCCAAGTATTGAGTTAAGTATTAATAAAAAAATGCAGGTTGTAGAGGTAACTGGTTATAACAAAGAAGGAAAAGAGATTATTTCCCAATTGAATAAATGGGAAAAAGAGGATGTTTCTAAAGTAGCTCAAACTATTTTGGCTGAAATGAAAAAAGAAGGCTACTTGAATACTAAGGAAAACATTATTATTTCCACGGTCCGGACAAAAGAGGCTGAAGTTAAGATTGATAAAAAGCTTCAAGAGAATATTGATGAGATCAAGGCGTCAGTGAACAAACAAAAGTTAGGAATTACAGTTTTAAAAGCTACGAAAAGTGAATGGAAAAAAGCTCATAAGCTTGGTATCACAACTGGGAAATACAAGAAAAACAAAGTTCAGGGTTCTATTAATCAAAATGAGAAGACAAAAGATAAGGGCAGAAAAATTGATAGGAAAGCTATACCCTTAAGTTCGGCTAACACAAATCCCTTAGGTCAATTCAAAAAACAAACAGAAAATAAGGCCATCGAAAACAATGGGATTGCAGGAAATAAAAAGCAAACTGAAAAAATATGGTTAAACGGCAAATTCATACCACCTGGGCAGTTAAAAAAGATCGAAGATGATCAACTAAAACAGAAACAACAACAACCCAAAAAGCAAAATAATCAAAGGGAAAAATCATCTGGAAATCAAAAATCAAAAAGCAACGAAATAAATAAAGATAAAGACAGTCAAAAAGGGAAAGGCAGAAATATCGGAGAACATCAAGGGGAATATAACCAAAAGTATAAAGAGAAAAACAGCGAAAAACAAAATGGGAAAAGTTACCAAAAATATAATCACAATCAAAAGGATAAATAAAGTCCGGATATATTATCCCGGACTTTTTTCCATATTTATTAAATTATTTTTGAGTGAATTGTCCAGAAATTTGTGCTTGGGCTTGTTGAACAAGGCGTTTTGTAATTTCGCCACCTACAGACCCGTTTGCTCTTGAAACAGTATCTGAACCTAAATTAACGCCGAATTCTTGGGCAATTTCGTATTTTACCTGGTCTAAATATTGTTCAATCCCAGGCACTAACAACTTGTTACTGCTATTGGCCATTTTATTCAACTCCTTCTTTTCGGTACAGAGATAATTTCAGCTCTGTATAAGTATTATTTATTTATTTTTGTGATTTATAAGTGGTAATGTTTTTCGGTTTTGGATTTTAATAAGAAAAGCGCAAGCGCCCTGTTCAGCGGCGTATGGCCTGGAGCGCTCCAACTGAGATAAAGGAAACACGAAGAGCCGAAGGTGATTCGATGTTGACTTATCGTAGGGCGGAGAGCGAAGGACACTAGCCGCTAGGGCGCTGGAGCTGGACAATTTTCAAAGTCGCAATTTATGCTTTCTTATCTTGTAAAAAAAGAGCCCTTCGGCTCCTCTTTCATTATTTTTTAACTGCTTCTAATAGCAGGTCAACGATGTGTACACCTCTCATTTTCTCAGAGAGTCCTTCTTTTTCAATCCCAACTTTCATTTGCAATAAGCAGCCAGGGTTGGCAGTAACAATAGTTGCTGCATGTGTGTCTTTTGCTTGTACCATTTTGTAATCAAGCATTTTCATCGACATTTCTGACTCAATAATATTATATATTCCTGCCGAACCACAGCAACGGTCGGCGTCTTTCATTTTCTGCATACTCTACACCTTTAATAGACTGGAGAAGCCGTCTTGGATAGATAAAAGCTTTGCTCTGCTTAAAAATGAGTCGTTCCATTCTTTAGCTTGAACCCAATCCATAATGAATGATTCTACAGCACGCGTGTGCCAATCAAACTGCTCAGTATAATAATTTTTACTTATGAGGAGTTCCGTCATTTTTCGGATCACTTCACCAAAAGGGGTGACTTTATCTGGTTCACCTGTGATTCCAATAACTCCAATTACATCATGTTGAAAGAAGATTGGTAAATTAATCCCTGCTTTCACACCTGTTAACTTTAATTGATCTTCTTCTGTAATAATCTGCTTTTGCTTTTTTGTGCAGTAACCAATGCCCCTTCATGGAAGGTCCTGACACGTTCTAAGTCTGTAACAATGATATACCCGTCTGTGTTAACAACAATAATATCTTCACCGATTAATTTTCTCACTTCTTTAACTATTTTTTCTGCTAACTCAGGTAATAGCAACGTCTGCACCTCCGAAAAATGCTCACTTTTATTATATCAATGTTTATTTAGAGGTGTATGTTAAAAAAAACACTCTGGGTGGATATCCCAGAGTGTGATCAAATTATAAATTAATCGCTTCCTTTACTAACATCTTTTGTGGGATGCATAAAAGGGTAAGCTTGTGGTTTCTTTTTACTTTCTAATAAATCACGATTTTCGGCTGTGTTCCAGCCGATATCGTTTGTAGGGTGAACCCATTCATCTCCAGCCATGATAGCGGGGTCTGTATCTTTTGTCCAGGTTTCTAATGGTGAATTAGAAGAGGCGTATATACTATCACCAATTGTCACACCATGTTTATTTACAAAAGGAGGCTCCATCTTTATTCCAGTACCTTCAAAGCTTGGGGCATTAATTTGATGTGGCATCGTTTCATTCATGCTTACCTGATCCGCAGACTGTGTATTCTTCGCATTTTTCATTTTTGCATCACTCCTGTTTTTTCTTATTTTCTTCGAGTCATGGGATTTTATTTATGAAAAATAAGGAAAGGAATGATAACTCTATATTTGTTCAAAACTATGGTAGTAAGATTAATTTTTAAGGGAGGATTATTCCATGGCTAAGCGCAAAGCAGAATTTGATGCAGTAGAAAAATATACAAAAACACCACATAAAAATGTTCAGGAAAGTGAATTTTCTGCGGAATTTACCGATAATAACAATGCTATAAGGTTTCAAAATCGAAATTCAAAATTAGGAAAAAAGGGAAGAAGCTAATGAAAAGCCGCCGTAAAACTCCACCCCGTATTCCGACTGAAGAATTCAGCATTGAATTTGGCGATGTTAACGGCACAAAATTATATGATATTCTCCAGGTCTCACAAAAAGAGAAGAAAAACAATAAAAAGAAATAAGCCGGCAATGCCGGCTTTAGTTAGTTCTCAAGAAATGAAAATATTAGTGTTCGGCCCTTCATGGGGTCAAAATAAGCTAATACACTGGAAGGCTGTTTATTAATCTTACCAGTTGTTTGATACAATGCTAAATCGAAGGATATTTCTTCCAACATGGTATGTTTATATAAGTCCTTTTCATCAAGGCCTAAATCAATAAACGATGGTCCTAACATCGAAGGGTGTTCAGAAATTTGTTTGTAAATTTGTGTTCTCTTTTCCTTATCAAAGCTAGCTTCCCACCAAGGTTTTCTCGGTTTATATTTATGGTTCTTTAGATAATCATATTTCATCAGGCCTATTATTACATCTAGGTCATTAACCTTTTGATGGCCCAAAAACGCATGAAGTCTGCGGAATAAATCCTCAAGCTGATGACCAATTCTGGACCAGCCTTGTTTTTCCCAGTAGGAACCAAACTGTTGGAAGAAATCAAAAGGGGATGGAAAAACATTTGTTATTAAGAATTCAACTGTTTCATCCATCCGGTGATCATTCCAATACTTTTCCAAAACATCCTCGACTTGCTTGATTCTAACGATATCATTAAATGAGAGTACGTTATTACTTAATATTTCATATGGAGAATGATCCATATAAACATATTTTTGTTCAGCAGAACGTAGTCGGACTCCTGTTCCTCGAAGCATTTTTAAAAAACCTAACTGCAGTTCTTCAGGACGTAACTCAAAAACATCATTAAACGTTTTTCGAAAAGAAGCGTAATCTTCTTCTGGTAAACCAGCAATTAAATCAAGATGCTGATCAATTTTTTTACCTTCCTTTACCATTGTGACGGTTCTACAAAGTTTTGAATAATTTTGTTTGCGCATCACAAGTTCATTTGTAAAGTCATTAGTTGATTGGACTCCGATTTCAAAGCGGAAAAGTCCCTTAGGTGCTTCTTGGTTGAGAAATTCAATTACTTCAGGCCGCATAATATCTGCAGTGATTTCAAACTGAAAGACGGTACCGGGAAGATGTTCATCAATTAAGAACCGGAACATTTCCATAGCATAGCTCCTGCTAATATTAAATGTTCGATCCACAAATTTGATGGTTTTTGCTCCATGAGTCATTAAATAAAGTATATCGTCTTTAATTTTTTCACGATCAAAATAACGGACACCCACTTCAATAGACGACAAACAAAATTGGCAGCTAAATGGACAACCGCGACTAGTTTCAATATAGGTGACTCTTTTGCCTAAATGAGCGATATCTTCAGGGAAGCGATAGGGTGACGGTAATTCCTTAAGGTCTAGCTTATTCATTTGGGGAGTAATGACAACTTGCTGATTATCACGGAAGGCGACACCAGGTACTTTTTTATAGTTACGGTTTTTTTGGATTTCAGCCAGAAGCTGTTTAAAGGTTTGTTCTCCTTCACCCATAACAATAAAGTCAACCTCAGGTATTTTCTCCATCCATTCACGGGTATCATAAGTTACTTCCGGGCCGCCTAGAACAATAATTATCGATGGATCTACTTTTTTTATCAAATTTACAACTTTAATGGTTTCCTCGATGTTCCATATATAACAGCTAAATCCAATGACTTCAGGATTCAGTTGATAAAGATCTGTTACGATATTTAAGACCGGGTCCTTTATTGTATATTCTTTAATCTGTATATTGAATTCTGGTGCTGCATAAGCCTTTAAATATCGAATCGCTAAGTTAGTATGTATATACTTAGCATTCAAAGTAGAACAAATAACATTCATAAAAAAACTCCTTTACATAAATGAAAACAATATATTATTATAACTTATTTTAGACCAAAAGGATAGGAAGCAAACAATCAAAAAGCCCATGCCGCTTGGGCATGAGCTTTCATGTGTTGAAAAGGTTAAGGTATCATCCAAGATAATACACCGTTTTGTAGGAAGGTAAGAATTCCTACTATAATGACAAGGAAAAAGCTATGTTTAATAGTGAAGCGGAATAACTCGGATTCTTTTCCTGCTAATCCTACAGCTGCACAGGCAACTGCAATAGATTGTGGTGAAATCATTTTTCCAGTTACCCCGCCTGAAGAGTTAGCTGCAAGGGCAAGTACTGGGTCCATTCCGACGGAAGTTGCTGTGATTTTTTGCAGGTTACCGAATAATAAGTTTGCAGAAGTATCAGAACCAGTAATAAACACTCCAAGCCAGCCAAGGAAAGGTGAGAAAAACGGAAATAGTAATGAACCTGTTTTGGCAAGAGTCATTCCAAGAGTAGTGCTCATTCCAGAGGCATTCGTGACATACGCAAAACCAACAACAGCAGCAATTGTAATAACTGGATACTTTAATTCATTAATGGTTTCACCAAATGTAACGAGCCAATTTTTCCAAGAGATACCAACAATGAATTTTGTCAAGAACGCAGCGATTAAAATTGCTGTACCTGCGGCACCAAGAATCTCAAGTTTATAAATGGCAGGAATTGGAGCACCAGCACTGTTAATAATTTTATTATTGATTAATGGTACATTTGGAATAAAGGTTAATGCATGTCCGATGGAATTAATAGCTTTTAAGATAGCATTTGCACCTTCATAATGACCAGTTAATGCTAGTTTAATAGTAGGCATACCCCATAAAGTTATGATTCCTGTTAACAATAAGAAAGGGGACCATGCCTTGAAAATTTGCCCTCCCGTATGTTTTACGTCTTGGGTTTTTAATTTCTTTGCGGTTGATGTAGCAGCAAGCTCTTGTTCAGAAGAAAAATGGAAAATAGTTTTTGGCTTCCAGAATTTTAAGAAGATGGCAAGTGCGAATAATGAAACAAGTGCTGATAAGATATCTGGAAGCTCTGGTCCCATAAAGTTAGAAGTAAAAAACTGTGTCACGGCAAAGGCAACTCCCGAAACAAGAATGGCTGGCATTACTTCTTTTGTTTTTTTCCAGCCTGCCATAATAAATACTAAGTAAAATGGGATAAAGACAGATAGAAATGGCAACTGGCGCCCCACCATCTTTGAGATTTCAGTAGCAGCAACTCCAGTTGGACCTTCCATGGCAATGATTGGCGCACCAATTGCTCCGAATGCGACAGGCGCAGTATTTGCAATTAGACAAAGCCCAGCAGCATATAAAGGATTAAATCCTAAACCGACTAAAAGAGCCGCTGATATGGCGACGGGTGCTCCGAAACCGGCTGCACCTTCAAGGAACGCACCAAAGGAAAACGCTACCAATAGTGCTTGTAAACGGCGATCCTCAGTAATAGATACAACAGAAGTTCTGATAATATCAAATTGTCCTGTCTTTACAGTAAGTTTGTACAAGAATACTGAAGTAATGATAATCCAGCCAATTGGTAGGATACCATATACAGCTCCTTGGGATGCAGACATAAATGCCATCCCTGCTGGCATTTTATAGGCAACAATTGCAATTACTAAGGCAATGGCTAGAGTTGATAATCCAGCAAGATAGCCTTTCATCCGTTTAATTGCTAATGCCCAGAAGAAGTATAGAATTGGAATTAGTGCAACAACTGCGGAAAGCACGAGATTATCTCCCACTGCTGTAAAATTTTGAGTAAATGTCATAATAGCTTAATCCCCCCAAATTAGCTTTTTTTGATTTTTTCTTCCCCCAAGAAATGGTATCTACCCTCCTTAATTTTAGCAACCGCTTTCAAATAGCTTTATGGTCATCTGATGACTAGATGTCTCTTGGTGCTAAAATGAATTATATGGACGATTTGGAAGAAATTCAATCTTTTTTTTAAAATATGACTTTTTATTATTTTTACGGTAAAGAAGATAAAAAACTTTATTATTTAAGATAGCGTAGATGTTAGATGCAGTTCTATCAAAAAAATGTATAATAAAGATGCGTCCAAATTACGAAATGGTTGTTAGGGGCTGGATGGGTGAATTATAAAAAGATTAAACCAAAGAAGATATATGAAGAAGTAGCAGAAGCTATTTATGAAATGATTCGAACGGGTCAAGTAAAACCAGGTGAAAAACTGGATTCAGTACAACAGCTGGCGGAAAATTTTCAAGTGGGGAGGTCTGCCATTCGCGAAGCATTAACCTCTTTAAGAGCGATGGGCCTCATTGAAATGAAGCAAGGAGAAGGTACATTTGTAAATGAGTTTGAAACAGATCAAATAACCTTTCCACTATCAACAGCTATGTTAATGAATAAAGAGGATATAGCTCAATTATTAGAGGTTCGTAAGATCATTGAAATAGGTACAGCAGCTGCAGCTGCTAAAAAGAGAACCAATCAGCAGCTCATAACTATGGAGAGTGCATTGGAAGAAATGAAACATGCAAATGGGGATGAGGAACTCGGTGAAAAAGCTGATTTACAATTTCATCTTGCTTTGGCAGATGCAGCACAGAACCCACTGCTGCTTAGCTTAATGAATCATGTTTCTGGATTAATGGAAGAAACAATGAAGGAAACTAGAAGAGTATGGCTTTTTTCTAAGCAAACAACGGTAGAACGTCTTTATAATGAACATATTGCTATTTATGAAGCAATAAAAGAGCAAGATGTAGATAAGGCTAGCAAGTTTATGCTTATTCACTTAGAAAATGTTGAGGCTCTACTACAAAAATATTTCCAATCCACCAATTTATCTAGGTAGTATTTTGGCAAAGTGATTTATTAAAAACATGTGGCTCCAATTTATTAGGAACGCATGTTTTTTTAATAGCGCTGTTAAAGCTAAATGTTGATTTTGGCACTATGTTGATTGAAGCGGAAAACAACAGCCAAGTATAAAATAGCCTTTAAATAATAAAATTTTTCTTGAAAGCACTTTCTTTACAGCGTGTTTTTTTGTATTGTAGTAAAGTAGAGATTAAGTAATATATATTTTTTATTCAAGTCATCTGATGACCAGTTCACCTGTATGATTTGACGAAAAACAGATATTTAGGAGAGGAAGACAAACATGAAGGTTACACTTTTTGCGACATGTATTGTAGATATGTTTCAAAGTAATGTAGGAAAAGCAACAGTGGAATTGCTTGAAAGGCTTGGATGTGAGATAGATTTTCCAGAATCCCAAGTATGCTGTGGACAGCCATCATATAATAGTGGTTATGTTAAAGAATCAAAAGAAGCAATGAAGCGTATGATTGATACTTTTATAGATGCCGAGTACATAGTATCTCCATCCGGTTCCTGCATCACAATGTTCCACGAATATCCACATATATTTAAGGGCGACCCTGTTTGGGAACCAAAAGCAAAAAAATTGGCGGAAAAGTCATTTGAACTTACACAATTTATTGTAGATGTCATGAAAATTGAAGATGTTGGTGCCCGTTTTGAAGGAAGTGTAACATACCATACCTCTTGTCACATGACGAGATTGTTAGGAGTTAAAAAAGCTCCTATGATTCTATTAAGCAATGTAAAAGGCCTTAAGTTTACTGAATTGCCTGGAAAGGAACAATGCTGTGGCTTCGGCGGAACTTTTTCTGTTAAAATGGCACAAATCTCAGAGCAAATGGTCGATGAAAAAGTTCGCCATGTTGAAGAAACTGGTGCTGAATACCTTATCGGTGCTGATGCAGCGTGCTTAATGAATATCGGTGGACGGATAGATCGAGTAGGAAAGCCAATCAAAGTGCTGCATATTGCTGAGGTATTAAATAGCCGTGGATAGTTATTTACTTGCTTAATAAAATTTACTTGAGTGGAGGAATGGTCGTATGTCAATGAAGATTAGCACGGATCAGTTTAAAGAACGTGTTGATAAAGGGATCCATGATGACTTCATGCGGGGTGCCGTTGCAGGAGCACAGGACGGTATGGGCGTAAAAAGGCGTGTTGCAACAGAAGAATTAGGAAACTGGGAAGAATGGCGCTCACATGGAGAAGAAATCCGTCAACATGTGTTAGAGCACTTAGATTATTACTTAGAGCAATTAAGTGAGAATGTAGCTAAGCGGGGTGGGCATGTATTTTTTGCTCAGACTAAGGAAGAAGCTAATGATTATATTCGTGAAATAGTTAAGAAAAAAGAAGCAAAGAAAATTGTTAAATCCAAATCAATGGTAACAGAAGAAATCAGCTTAAATGCAATGCTGGAACAACAAGGCTGTGAGGTAATTGAAACGGATCTAGGTGAATACATTCTTCAAGTTGATGATCATGATCCGCCATCTCATATTGTCGTGCCGGCCCTGCATAAAAATAAAGAGCAAATTCGCGACGTGTTTACTGAAAAACTTGGTTATAAAAAAACTTCAAAACCAGAAGAATTAGCCTGGCATGCACGTGAAATGCTTAGGAAGGAATACCTATCAGCCGATATTGGTATAACCGGATGTAACTTTGCAGTGGCAGAGACCGGGTCTTTTAGTTTAGTGACGAATGAAGGAAATGCTGATTTAGTTACCGCGTTACCAAAAACACAAATTACCGTTATGGGTATGGAAAGACTTGTCCCTACCTTTGAAGAGATGGAAGTTCTTGTTAGTTTATTAACGAGAAGCGCCGTAGGGCAAAAATTAACCAGTTATATTACCGTGCTAACAGGACCCAAAGAAGCGTTGGATACGGATGGTCCGGAGGAATTCCACCTTGTCATTGTCGATAATGGCAGATCCAACATTCTTGGCGGGGAATTCCAGTCGGTATTGCAATGTATCCGTTGTGCTGCTTGTATTAATGTATGCCCAGTGTATCGTCATGTGGGCGGACACTCCTACGGCTCGATCTATTCTGGCCCAATAGGTGCGGTTCTGTCTCCTTTATTAGGTGGATATGACGAATTCAAAGAATTGCCTTACGCATCAACTCTATGTGGTGCTTGCACTGAGGTATGTCCGGTAAAAATACCGTTACATAACCTTCTCCACAAACACCGTGAAATCATTGTCGAAAAAGAAGGAAAAGCACCTATTTCCGAGAAACTGGCAATGAAGGCTTTTGGTTTAGGGGCAGCATCACCACTCTTGTATAAGCTTGGTTCGAAAATGGCACCAGCTGCATTGAACCCGTTTACGGTTGGAGAGAAAATATCAAAAGGGCCAGGTCCATTAAAGGCTTGGACAGATATTCGTGAGTTTCCGGCACCAAATAAAGAGCGATTCAGAGATTGGTTTAAAAACCGTGAAAAAGGAGGCAAATAATCATGGTAGGGACGATTCAAAATCGGGATAAATTTTTAAATCAAATTGCCGACCGCCTTGAACGCCCACGAATTTCCTCGGCGGTTGAAAGGCCGACTTGGAAATTCCAGCCCCAATATGAGGTGTTAAAGGATGCTACTCAGGACGATTTGTTAGAGGTATTAACAGAACAATGTAAGAAAATCCATACAAACCTCTATGTAACAGACAGCAAAGATTTAGCAACTACTCTTAACAAAGTGGTTTCAGGCTATGGTGGCGGTCCAATTGTAACCTGGAAAGATGAGCGCTTTTCTCAGTGGGGGCTGGATCCTCTCTTTAAGCAAGAATGGCCTAGCCGGAAAATGGAAGTATATGAATGGAATCACACCAAAGGGAAAGAAAATATCGCGAAAGCGGAAAAGGCTAATGTCGGGATTACCATAAGTGAAATAACACTTGCAGAATCCGGAACGGTGGTTTTGTTTAGCAATGAGAATAAAGGAAGAACGATTAGCTTTTTACCAGCAACCTATATTGCACTTGTACCGAAAAGCACTTTAGTTCCACGGATTACGCAAGCTGCTCAAAAGATGAGGGAGATTCACAAGGAAACGGGGCATGTTGCTTCCTGCATCAATTTTATTACCGGACCAAGTAACTCTGCGGATATCGAATTGAATCTAGTTGTTGGTGTCCATGGGCCAGTAAAAGCTTCCTATATTATTATTAACGATCTTTAAACAAAATGAAATGGTCTGTATCCGGAAATGGATGCAGATCATTTTTTTTTAATCTGTTATATAACACAAATATACCTGTTATATAATTATGAAAGCTCTTTAAAGTCATATATGATAACGCTTATTCAATAAAAATTTTATCTGTTTCAAAATAATTATCATTATGTTTGACTTTTATCACAGCGTAATAAAAATAGTTGTCTTACAATAGTTTTTGGGAAGTTAAATTTTTATGTCTATTTCGTGTTAGTTTATTGAACGAAGTTAGGGAGGGACATTATGTCTATTTTACCGAAAAAAAATGAATTAGGATTTTTTGAAATCCGTCTTGAATCAATTGGGGGGCTGGGAGCTAACTTAGCTGGAAAAATGTTAGCGGAGGCTGGTGTTTTAAGTCTTGGCTTGAAAGGATCCAATTTTTCATCCTACGGCTCTGAGAAAAAAGGGTCTCCAGTAAAGAGTTTCATTCGCTTTTGTGAACCAGATGTAGAAATTAGAGATCATAGTCCAATTGAACAACCACATATTGTTGGTGTTTTCCATGAAGCCTTATATAGAACGGTTGATGTTGTTAGCGGTTTGAATGCTGATAGTATAGTCTTAGTAAATACAGCAAGGGATTTTGATGAAGTTAAAACGGATTTACAATTAGATTACGGTACACTAGCGATTGTTGATGCCCTACAGATAGCCGTAGAGGAAAAAACTAAAGTAAATACGGCAATGCTCGGAGCATTATATCGTATTTGTGATTTTCTAGATCCTGAATCCATGAGAGACGTGATTCGGAAAACGTTTACGAAGAAATACCCGCATCTTGTTGAACCAAATATCCGCACTTTTGACCGCGGTTATAATGAGGTTCAATTTAAAACATATAAAGTGCCAGAGGAGGCTGAAGGAAAAGCCTTCACACGTCCACTTCCACAGCTTGGATACTTGACTCAGGATATCGGTGGTGTCATGGTTTCTCAAGCAAATAGTATTTTTAAAGATTTAAGTGGTTCACGCCAAGGATTCCTTCCGGAGTTCCAACAAGACAAATGTATTCACTGTGCTGCATGTGACAACGTTTGTCCTGACTTTTGCTTCGTTTGGGAAGAAGGAGAAGATAAGCGTGGAAGAAAACAAATGTTCCTTCAAGGTATTGATTACCAATACTGTAAAGGCTGCCTGAAATGCGTGGAAGCTTGCCCAACCGACGCACTCGGTGATCTTCGTGAAATGCTTAGGTATGCAGATAATAACCGCGTAAAGCAAAACATTCCTTATATTGCAGGAGGAATCCAATAATGGCTATTTTAGAAGATAAATTAACAACAAAAGGTGTAGCAGAACAAATTTCAACTTTTGAATCTGGAAATGAAATGGCTGCTATGGCGGCAGCACAAATCAATTATCATATTATGGGATATTTTCCAATTACACCTTCAACAGAGGTTGCTCAATTTTTAGATCAAATGAAAACGCGCGGGGAGCATGATATTAAACTGATTCCTGCAGATGGCGAGCACGGTTCAGCAGGTATTTGCTACGGTGCTGCGGCAACTGGTGCACGTGTTATCAATGCAACCAGTGCAAATGGATTCTTATATATGCTTGAACAAATGCCTGTCCAATCAGGGACTCGTTTTCCAATGGTTATGAATCTAGTTACTCGTGCCGTCAGTGGTCCGCTTGATATTCGTGGCGATCACTCTGATCTCTATTATGCATTAAATACTGGCTGGGTAATCTTAACAGCAAAAACACCGCAAGCTGTATATGATATGAATATTATGGCGCTTAAAATTGCCGAACATTCAAAGGTTCGCTTACCAGTTATTGTTGCTTATGATGGCTTCTTTACATCCCACCAAAAGCGTCGAGTGGAATTCTTTAAGGACCGCAGTGTTGTACAGCAATTTGTAGGTGAATGTCCAACCGATTACAACTTTGTTAGAGACTTGAGGAAGCCAGTAACGATTGGTGCTCATATGAGTGGTGATGACTTCATTAACAATCACTACCAACAATCAGAAGCAATGTACAATGCTGGTGAGGTATTTAAGGAAGTGGCTGCGGAATATGCTAAGCTTTCTGGAAGAGAATATCCAGTTCTAGATTTATATAAAATGGAAGATGCAGATGTAGCATTATTCCTATTAAACTCTGCGGCAGAATCTGCTAAAGATGTAGTGGATCAACTTCGTGCAAAAGGAATTAATGCAGGTGTAATTAGCCCGAATATTATCCGTCCATTCCCTGCAAAGGAAATTCGTGAAGCCCTTAAGAATGTAAAATCATTATTAGTTGGGGAACGTGCGGATTCTTACGGAGCAAATGGTCCTAACCTTACACATGAAGTGAAATCTGCACTTCAAGATGACAAAGACAACCAGACGATCGTGTTAAGCCGCGTATTTGGTCTCGGCGGTAAGGATTTCTATGCAACTGATGCGCAGGCTTTCTTTGAAATGGCACTTGATGCAAATGAAAAAGGCTATGCTGAAAAGCCATTTGATTACTATGGTCATATTCCAGGTAATCCTGAAAAAATCCTTAAGCCTGTTATTTTGCCACAGCACGGGGATGTTTTTAAAACAGGTTTAATTGATGTGAAAATGGATGAAGAAACCAAAAAATTAAAGGTGAAAATCCCGCCGTTACGTGCTTTAACTGGTAAACCGAAACGGATTGCCTCCGGTCACGGGGCATGTCCAGGGTGCGGAATTTTTGCTGGACTCGAGTTATTCTTTAAAGGGATTGAGGGAGACATTGTTACTCTATTCCAAACGGGATGCGCTTATGTAACAACAACATCTTATCCTAGCACCTCCCATAAGCAAACGATGATGCACAATTTGTTCCAAAACGGTGCCGCTACGCTTTCAGGTACTGTTGAAGCATTCATGGAATTAAAACGACGCGGCGAAATTGAAGTATCGGATGACGCCACATTTGTTATGATTACTGGTGATGGTGGTATGGATATTGGTATGGGTTCAGCGATTGGTACTGCTCTTCGCGGACATAAACTGATTATGCTTGAATATGATAATGAGGGCTACATGAATACAGGTTCACAAATGTCTTATTCAACACCACTGGGTCATATGACAAGTACATCAGGAGTTGGAAAAGCACAGCGAGGAAAAGCTTTCCACCATAAGGATACTCCGCAAATTATGGCTGCTACCAATATTCCTTATGTGTTTACTGGTTCGGAAGCCTTTCCACAGGACTTAGTTAAAAAAGGTGCAAAAGCACAATGGTACGCACAAAATGTTGGAACAGTATATGGAAAACTTCTCATCACATGCCCACTAAACTGGAAATCTGATGACCGTTTTGGTGCAAAGATTATCGAAGCTGCTGTAGATTCTTGCTTCTTCCCGCTTTATGAGGTAGAACAAGGTGTTACAACCATAACTTACAATCCAGAAGAGAAGAACAAGCGAATTCCACTTTCTGATTGGTTAAAATATATGGGGAAAACAAAACACCTACTTAAAGATGAAAACAAGCCAATGCTAGAAGAATTTGAGGCAGAAGTTGAGAAAAGATGGCAGAGACTCAAAGCAAAGAATGAAAATCCAATGCTGTAAAAAAAGCAAATCAAAAAACACTTCCTTTGGGATGTGTTTTTTTGTTGGTCATTGACAGGGCTTTTTAAATTTGATATATATCTAATTAGATGTATATCAAATTAGAATGAAGCGGAGGTAGTGCATTGATACAATTAGACCGTGTTGTTGCGTTTTATAAAACGATGGGGGATCCCACACGGATTAGAATCGTTGCTATATTAGCAAAAGGTCCACTCCATGGGCAGGCAATAGCAGGAAAGCTTGGCTTGTCCGCACCTACGATTACCCATCATTTAAAGAAATTACGAGAGATCCATGTGGTGTATGACAGAAGAGTCAAGAATACGATTTACTTTTACCTAAATGAATCGTTGATTAACCAGCAGGCAAAGGTGTTTACAGAGCTGCTAGAAAAAAAGGGGAAGGAGTTGGATGAAATGGTCGAGTCAAGTATCGAGAGACAAAAAATTATCGAGAACTTCTTTATGAAAAATGGGAAACTAAAGAACATTCCTGCCCAAAGGAAGAAGAAATTAATCGTGTTCGAACACATGGTACGTGATTTAAAAATAGGTGAAAAGTACGAAGAAAAACAATTAAACGAGTATATAAAACAATTCCATGATGATTATGCAACTATTCGCAGAGAGTTTATCATAAATCATTACATGTTCCGCGAAAATGGTATTTATGAACTAAATCCAGAAGAAATGTGGGCAAAACTTGACTAGAAAAGCAATCCGAAAGTTCGGATTGCTTTTCCTATTATAATGCTTCTTTTACAGTCGTTATGAAAGAAGAAAGGTTCTTTATTTCTTTTCGTTGTTTAATTAGGATTGTACCGAGATCTAATGTTCTCTGCTTAGCAGTAATTCTAGTTTGATCTTCCTCGATCCCATCTAAATCAGCAACATGAGCAAGACCAATTGTTCTTCTGATTAATTCGCAGCCTGCAAAGCCGATCGAGTCCTCAAAAAACTTAGTTAAATTATAGTTTAAATATGTGGTGGATTTAGCGTAATCGTCTTTATTCTCCGTATTCCATAATTGTGTAAATTGATCCTCAAATACATTCCATACCGTTTCAATATGATTGAGGAAAAGATCACGTTGTTCAACATTTGCTATTACCTGAAAGAGAAGATTTGCAAATACTTGGCCGATATCAAATCCAGCTGGTCCGTAAAAAGCAAATTCAGGATCGATTACTTTTGTTTCATAATTATCGGCAAAAACACTTCCGGTATGAAGATCACCATGGAGGAGAACTTCAGCCTCTGTTAAAAAGCGTTTCTTCAAAATATTTACATGAAATTTTAGTTCTTCATCCTGCCAAAGCTCTTCGACTCCAGGACGCAGTCCTTCCTCGAAATCGTTGGTTTCTGCATCAATAAAAGGATCGGTAAAGATTAAATCTTCAGTTATTTTGCAAAGCTCGGGATTGATAAACTGTTGTACATATTCCTTTTTTAAGGAAGGGCCTAATCCATAATCAGAAGTGTAAAATAGTGTTTTTGCAAGATATTCACCTAGATGCTTTGAAATTAATGGATAGGTTTCTCCTTTGATAAAGCCAGTTCTTGCGATCGAAAGATGGGAAAGGTCCTCCATTACGGTTACAGCTAGGACATCATCTGTGAAAAAAACTTGGGGCACATAATCTGGAGCAATCTGTCCGAAAATTTTTAAGGCATCCGCTTCAATCTTTGCTCTTTTCAAAGTTAATGGCCAGCTTTCGCCAACTACCTTTGCATAAGGGAGAGCTTGTTTGATAATAACACTTTTTCCTTCTAATTTATCAACAATATGAAAGACTAGATTGAGATTCCCATCGCCAATCTCCTTGCAGGAAAGTTTTGCATGCTGGTCAAAAATTTTCAATTCAAGTGCCAGTTCAACTGCACTCTCGTTTGTTAAAGGCTGGTATGTTTTTTGTTTTAGTAGACTCATTATGGTTCCTCCTCGTTTTAGGGAGGCTTAGTTATGCACGCAGGCACTAAAAAAGCCTCTTTCTCATCTGAAAGAGGCTGATAGACAATATTGTCTGTCGCACCTCTTATCTCTCAGAAAGATAATCCTTCTGTTGGAATTAGCACCGTGCCTTAAAGGGGGGGATCCCCAGCGCAAAAAAGCGCCCCATTTCAATGGGTTTCCGGTCGGTTGCTGGGCTTCAAAGGGCCAAATCCCTCAGCCAGCTCGTGATAAGAGAAAACCTATTTAACTGGTAAAAATCATATCAGTAACAAAGAGAAAGTGTCAATATTTTTTGAAAATTATTATTTATAGAATTCTGGTTTTCTATCCGTGAAAATAGGAATTTGCTTACGGACCTCCTTGACTAAGTCCATCTCAATTTCAGCCGATAGGATTTCTTCCTTCATTCCAGCCTCAGCAATGACCTCACCCCACGGGTCAATAATCATTGAGTGACCAGCAAAATGGTTATTTGGGTCATTTCCAGAACGGTTACAGGCAATTACATAACATTGATTTTCAATTGCTCTTGCAATTAAAAGGGCCCTCCAGTGGGACAATCTGGGTGCAGGCCATTCGGCCACAACAAACAGTGCTTCTGCACCTTCTGATGTGTGAGCGCGTATCCACTCTGGAAACCGGATATCATAACAGATCGACCCAGCAAACTGGTGATTATCAAGTTGGAAAAGTCCCTTCTCAGCGCCAGGCTCTAAGAAAACATGCTCATTCATGAGTTTAAAAAGATGTAGTTTACTATACTGGTGTACAAGCGTGCCATCTTTATTAATGATGAGGAGAGTATTTTTTACTCCTGTTTCTTCTCGGTTTGCAACTGAGCCGCCAACTAAATGAACCTGATTTTTTTGTGCTGCATTTCTCAGAAATTCAATCGTTTGTACTGCTTTTGGGTCTGCAATTTCATTAAGGCGGGTCAAGTCATAACCCGTTGTCCATAGTTCTGGAAGGACAATGATATCGGGTTGTTCAATCAGTGCTTTTTCAATGAGTCTTTCGGCAGTTTGGTAGTTTTTATTGGGATTGCCAAAGACGATATCCATTTGCAGACATGAAATTTTTAATTTCACGAATCTTCACCTCGTTTGAAATTTCGGAATTTTTTCTTTACAAGCCATTATAAAAGTTATATCATTTGTGACTAGAAATTCATAATGATTCTTATAAATAATTAAGCAGGTGAGAATAATGAAGCAATTTCCACCATCAGAACTATTAACTAGTCTTCCGAAGCAATTTTTTGCTTCACTTGTTAAAAAAGTAGGGGAGTATATTTCACAAGGGTTTGATGTGATTAATTTAGGGCAAGGCAACCCCGATCAGCCAACGCCTTCTCATATTGTTAAAAAACTTCAAGATGCAGCAGTGAATCCATTAAATCATAAATATTCTCCTTTTCAGGGACATCGTTATTTAAAACAGGCTGCCGCTGATTTTTATTTAAGAGAATATGGAGTGACCATTGATCCGGATAAAGAAGTGGCAATTTTGTTTGGGGGTAAAGCAGGACTTGTCGAAATCCCTCAATGCTTATTAAATCCGGGGGATACCATCCTTGTACCTGACCCCGGTTACCCGGATTATTGGTCTGGGGTTGCTCTTGCAAAAGCTGAAATGGTTACGATGCCGTTACGAGAGGAAAATAACTTTCTGCCGGATTATTGCGAACTGGATAAGTCTGTTTTATCAAAAGCAAAGTTAATGTTCCTCAATTATCCTAATAATCCAACAGGAGCTACAGCTACTCATGAATTTTTTGATGAGACTATTAAGCTAGCGAGTGATCATGATATTTGTGTTGTTCATGATTTTGCCTATGGTGCTATTGGTTTCGATGGTGAAAAACCAATAAGTTTTATGCAGGTTGAAGGGGCTAAAGAGGTTGGGATAGAGATATATACTTTATCAAAAACCTTTAATATGGCAGGCTGGCGTGTTGGTTTTGCTGTTGGGAATGAGAGTGTGATTTCAAGCATCGAACTTTTACAGGACCATCTTTATGTTAGTTTATTTGGGGCTGTACAAGAGGCAGCGGCTGAGGCTTTAATGGGCCCTCAGGATTGTGTACGGGAACTAAACGATCTTTATGAGCGAAGACGTAATGTATTGATTGATGGGCTTCGTTCATTGGGATGGAATGTCACCGCGCCAAAGGGTTCCTTTTTCGCGTGGCTCAAAGTTCCTGAGGGCAAAACATCTGAGGAATTTGCTAACATTTTACTTGAACAAGCACATATCATGGTTGCACCGGGAATTGGCTTTGGAGAATTTGGAGAAGGATATGTCCGTGTTGGGTTATTAACATCAGAACAACGATTAGCCGAAGCTGTTGAAAGAATTAGTCGTTTGGAAATATTCTGTTAAATCGATTGACATTTTTTATTTTTCTTGCGATAATGCAAATTAAAGTTAAACAACATTATAAATTTAATAAAATACGAATCGTTTTCTTATCAAGAGCAGGCGGAGGGAAAAGCCCGATGAAGCCCGGCAACCGACTTAAACCAGTTTTAGGCACGGTGCTAATTCTTGCAGCAACAAGCTGATAGATGAGAAGATGTTAGTTTGCGGCTAACCTCTTCTTTGTTGAAGAGGTTTTTTATGTTTTTTGAAAGGACGTGTTTTTGAATGTCTAAAATAATTGCTACATATTTACTGCATGATGAAAAAAAGCCAACCAAAAAGGCTGAAGAGATTGCACTTGGATTAACTGTAGGTTCATGGACGAACTTGCCTGAACTAGAGCAAAGCCAATTACGCAAGCATAAAGGCAGTGTGGTATCAGTTGAAACGATTCCTGCAGAAAAAGGTGACCAATCTTTAATCCGCATATCCTATCCAGCGATTAATTTTTCTAATGACCTGCCTGCTATTTTAACAACCGTTTTCGGTAAGCTTTCATTAGATGGAAAAATAAAATTACTAGATTTACAGTTTGATGATGGATTAAAGAGTCAGTTCCCTGGCCCAAGGTTTGGAATTGAAGGTCTTCGGAAGAAATTAAACGTTTATAATAGACCGCTTTTAATGAGTATCTTTAAAGGAGTGCTCGGTAAAGATCTCGCATTTTTAGTTGAGCAATTAAAGCAACAAGCCCTTGGTGGTGTAGATTTTGTGAAGGACGATGAAATCCTTTTTGAAAATGAGCTAACACCATTTGAAAAAAGAATTGTCGAAGGAAAAAAGGCATTGCAAGAAGTATTTGACCAAACAGGACATCGAACTTTGTATGCAGTTAACCTAACGGGTAGAACATCGCAGCTGAAGGAAAAAGCAAGGAAGGCTGCAGAGCTTGGAGCGGACCTCTTACTGTTTAATGTGTTTTCCTATGGCATAGACGTCCTGCAGGAATTAAGAGAAGACGATAAAATTGCCTTACCGCTCATGGCACACCCTGCAGTTAGTGGTGCTTTTACATCATCTCCAGTTTATGGATTATCCCATTCATTATTGCTTGGAAAGTTGCTTCGTTATGCTGGTGCTGATTTGTCGTTGTTCCCATCCCCATATGGAACCGTGGCGTTAGAGAAGACGAAAGCACTGTCGATTGCAAGTGAGTTAACCGTAGAAGATGTCTTTAAAAAGTCATTCCCAGTTCCATCAGCGGGAATTCATCCAGGCTTGGTTCCTTTATTAATTCATGACTTCGGTATTGATTCTGTCATTAATGCAGGCGGAGGGGTCCATGGCCATCCAGATGGTGCACGCGGAGGGGGCCTTGCGTTCCGTCAAGCGATTGATACCAACCTTAAAGGAAAGTTATTAGCCGAAGGTGCAAAACAGCATCCTGAGCTCCATACGGCACTAAAACTATGGGGTAATGCAGAGGTGACCGTATGACAAAACCAGTGATTTTTTGTGATTTTGACGGAACGGTAACTGAAAGTGATAACATCATTAGCATGATGGAAAAGTTTGCTCCTCAAGGGTGGGAACGGATCAAAGATCAAATCCTCTCACGTGAGATTTCGATCAATGAAGGAGTCGGGAAACTTTTCTCCTTATTACCAAGTAAGTTAAAGGATGAACTGACTGAGTTTGCGATTGAAAATGCAAAGATTCGCCCAGGATTTGGAGAGTTTGTTGAATTTGCGCGTGCAAAAGGTATTCCATTTTATATTGTTAGTGGCGGTATTGACTTCTTTGTTTATCCAATCTTGGAGAAATATGGTCCATTTGATGGAGTTTATTGCAATGAATCGGATTTTACAGACGAGAGAATAAAAATTCTATGGCCGAATGAATGTGATTCATTATGTAACAATGATTGCGGATGTTGTAAACCAAGTATTATTCGTAAATTAAACACTCAGGAAAACCGTTTCAAAATTGTTATTGGAGATTCGGTAACTGATCTCGAGGCAGCAAAACATGCGGACTTTGTGTTAGCAAGAGATTTACTTCAGGAAAAATGTGTGGAATGGGGAATCAATCATCAAGGATTTACATCTTTTTTCGACTGTATCGAGGAAATTAATAAAAGAATTGAGGTGGATGAACTAACATGCTAAATGAAAGATGGAACGAATTAGCCGATGTAAAGGATGAGTTAGCTGAGCGTGATTGGTTTATGGGTACGAGCGGTAACCTGGCGATTAAAGTAAGTAATCATCCGCTTCAATTTTTAGTAACAGCAAGTGGAAAAGATAAACGCAAGCGAACAGATGAAGATTTTTTACTCGTGGATGAATTTGGCCGTGCAGTTGAAGAAACACATTTAAAGCCCTCAGCAGAGACACTTCTTCATGTCGAAATTTACCGTCGAACCAATGCTGGCTGCAGTCTCCATGTGCATACGATTGATAATAATGTGATCTCAGAAGTTTATGGTGATAATGGTGAGGTCACATTTAAAGGTCAAGAGTTAATCAAGGCCTTTGATAAGTGGGAAGAGGACGCAGTCTTAACAATACCAATTATTCACAATTATGCCCATATCCCGACACTTGCTAATAAGTTTTCTGAACATGTTTCAGGAGATACTGGAGCTATCTTGATTCGCAACCATGGAATAACGGTATGGGGGAGAAATGCCTTTGAGGCTAAAAAAATCCTTGAAGCCTCAGAGTTTTTATTCCGCTACCAATTACGTTTACTAGAGCATAAACCATATCAATTATTTAAAGTCGTGTAAAAAATATTAAAAATGAGAGGATGATGAAGAATGGCTTATATTACTTTTCAAACCAGAGAAGAGCAAATTCATGAACTAGAAGAGGTTGCAAGCTTTCTGGAGTCGCAGGAAGTTATTTATGAAAATTGGGATATTAGTAAGCTTCCCGCTGAACTCGTAGAAAAGTATCTTTTAAGCGATGAAGAAAAGGTAGAAATTCTAGCTGCATTTGAAGGCGAAATCGCAGATATTTCTGCTAGACGTGGCTACAAAGCTCAAGATGTCATTTCTTTATCAGAAAATACTCCAAATTTGGATGTATTACTGACAAACTTTAAAAATGAGCATCATCATACAGATGATGAAGTTCGTTTCATAGTCAGCGGCCACGGTGTCTTTGTCATCCAAGGTAAAGATGGTGAGTTCTTTGAAGTACATCTCAATCCAGGAGACTTGATTTCTGTACCTGAAAATACAAGGCACTATTTTACCCTTGAAGAAGATCGGAAAGTGGTTGCTGTAAGGATTTTTGTTACCACCGAGGGATGGGTACCTATTTACGAAAAAGAAGAAGTAAATCAATAACAGATACTAAAACTGGCTGCAGATTATTGCAAGCCAGTTTTTTTATTGTGTCTATAAGAATGGTGAAATGGAATAAAACGCTTGCAAACTAGAAGAATTTTGTCGTAAAAACAAGAATTTATTTGAGGGATTTGTCGAATAACGAAAGAAATAGGATGTTTTGTCTACTTTTGCGATTGTGTTTACTTTTATAATAATTCTTGTCATAATTCATCAAGTAGTCTAATTTTTTGTTGTTTACAGTAATAGAGTAAGAGGTAGGGGGATAATCGTGTGCGAGTATAGTAATACACAGATTGAAATGATCGAAGAGATAAAGGCTAAAAGGGAATTAATGATAAATAGCGCGAATACACAGGGGTTTACCAATGAGATGACAATAAGATATAGCCAGGAGCTAGATGAATTAATAAATGAGTATCAAAAAGTAATGGACCAAATCTCTAGGCCAAATGAAGAAATTAAATTTGCCTTTAAACAAATGATCATGGTTTGGCCGAAGATTTTAGTCTAACGATAATTAAGTAAGAGAGTGAAAAGTTTAAATTTGTTCAGCCGCTTAGTTAAAGATAAAAATTTCTTATGAAAAAATATCAATTATGTACACCATGACAAGCAACCCCAAGATAAACGCATAGGTGGAAACGCGCTCATTTCCGTCGCCATGGCTTTCAGGAATTAATTCTTTATAAATAATAAATAACATGGCACCAGCAGCAAATGATAGACCATAGGGGACTAGTCCTTGAACAAATGAGGTTAAAAAATACCCTAATAAGGAAGTAATGATTTCAATGGCTCCAGTTAAGGTTGCAATAATGAAGGCCTTCAGTTTACTAATTCGCTGATTGATTAAAAATAATGCGACAAGTAGGCCTTCCGGCGCATTTTGAAACCCAATAGCTAAAGCAATTAAATTTCCAGTATCCCCCTGTTCGGATGCATAGCTTACGCCAACTGACAATCCCTCAGGAATATTATGAAGGGTAATTGCAGATATAATTAACAACGCCTTCTCATCAAATTGAATTCCCTTTTTGTTATGCTGTAAGTCAATATGAGGGATATTTTTTTCCAAAGTAGTCAGCACCCATACTCCTAAACAAACTCCTACAAAAAGTGAACCAAAGCCTCCTGTTCTTAATGCCTCAGGGATCAACCCAATCGTAGAAGCTGCCATCATAATTCCTGCACTAAATGCTAATAAAACATCTTTCCAACGATGTGTAATGGAATGAGGTATAAAAAGTATAATTAGTGCACCTGCCCCCGTAGATAACGCCGAAAGAACACTTCCGAAAATAACTTCAGTCATTACACATCTCCTTTCTTGTCCAATTAATCCAAATCAAATATCTACAATATTAGACAGTAGCTGTGATTTTTATCATTGTTTATATCTTAATATTTCATATAGTTATATTAGTACTACTTTATCTAATATTCACATCACGATTAACTACATATCTTACCACAAACTGTAATAACTTCAACTTTTACAAACCACTGCTTAGCTACTGCATAAGATTTTTAAGAATGTTAAATGATCACTAGTTTTAGGTTAAATCGAGAAAGAAAAAAAGAAAACTATCAATGTTTGGTACTATGCTTGTGTTGCGATTCATATATCGTAAATAAAAGCATTTTTAAACCATAGGAAGCAAACGCTTTCAATAATCTCAGATCATATGGAGGAGGGAAAGTCCTACATGCATATTGTCGTATGTGTCAAACAAGTACCAGATACAAAAATTATTAAAATTAATCCTAAAACCAACACACTCGACCGTCGCAGTGCACCAGCCATCTTGAACCCTTACGATGCCCATGCAGTTCAGGAGGCCGTAAAAATTAGGGAAAAAACAGGAGGTACCATTTCCGTCTTATCAATGGGACCACCCCAAGCGACTGATATTATCAAGAAGAGTGTGGAAATAGGTGCTGATAAAGGATATTTAATTTCTGACCGTGCCTTTGCAGGGGCAGATACACTGGCAACTAGTTATGCGCTTTCGAAAGCTTTAGAAAAAATCAATAAGGAACACCCAGTTGACATGATTATTTGTGGGAAGCACGCGATTGATGGTGATACGGGACAAGTTGGACCTGGTATTGCAAGAAGAATGGATATCCCGCCAATAACTAATGTAATTGAAGTTTCTGAAGTCAATCAGAAAGAAAACACCGTTCTCATTAAACGGAAATTAACCAATGGCTATGAATTGATTCAATCCAATCTTCCATGTTTATTGACGGTTGAAAAAGAAATTAATGACATCGACTATTCGCCCATGCCGAACATGATTAAAGCGGCAAGGTACGAACCAATTATTTGGGCAGTAAGTGACTTTGAAAATGTAGAACGGTCACAACTAGGACTAAAAGGTTCACCAACCATTGTTGGAAAAATGTTTACGCCACCACGTCCAGAAGGCGGGAAAAGACTAGAGGGTACTAGTGATGAACAGGTTAACCAGCTAATGGCGCTGTTGATGGAGAAAAAGGACCTGTTAACAATCCAATCATCTAAATAATAACGATTATCTTTTGTCATGGGGGGGAATATACATGAATCTAGACGATTATCGGGGAGTCTGGGTATTCATCGAACAAAACGATGGTAAAGTAGAAGGCGTTTCTATGGAATTACTTGGTGCTGGAAGGAAACTAGCGGATAAATTACAAGTTCCTTTAGCGGGCTTTTTACTAGGTAATGAAGTTAAACCTTTAGCAAATAAAATTATTTCTTATGGTGCAGATATCGTATACATGGTCGACCACCCTGTATTGAAAAATTACCGTACTGAATCATATATGAAGGGCGTAATGCTCCTCGCTGAAAAATATAAGCCAGAAATTATCCTTTATGGCGCAACACCAAACGGTAAAGATTTAGCTAGTGCCGTAGCAACAGATTTAAACACAGGATTAACTGCGGATACTACAATGCTTGATGTGGATGTTGATAATAGATTACTAGAAGCAAGCAGACCTGCCTTTGGCGGTAATATCATGGCGACAATCCTATGTAAAAAACATCGCCCGCAAATGGCAACCGTTAGACCAAAGGTAATGAAGGCACTAGAACCGGTATCAGGAAGAACAGGTAAAATTATTCAAGAAAAAATATCACTGCAAGAAGAAGATATGCGTACAAAAGTGTTACAAATTGTGAATGACGTAACAAAAAAGGCCAATTTAGCTGATGCACATGTTATCGTCTGTGGAGGAAAAGGAATGGGAGATGTGCAAAACTTCCAGCGCCTATATGAATTTGCGGAAACGATTGGAGCGACTGTTGGAGGTACTCGTGATGTGGTTGAAGCAGGCTGGCTGCCACACCATCTTCAAATTGGCCAAACTGGTGAAACAGTTACACCAAAAATTTATTTTGCTATTGCACTTTCTGGTGCAATTCAGCACGTTGTCGGCATGAAAAATTCGGATTTAATTATCGCTATAAACAAAGATCCAAATGCACCAATTTTTGATGTTGCAACATATGGAATCGTAGGAGATGTAATGGAAATTCTCCCAAAACTTATCGAGGAATTTAAGCAGCTTAGAACTGAAAAAGGTGGTGAAATAAGCTATGCATGAAAAATTTGATGTGATTGTCGTTGGGGCAGGTCCAGCAGGAAGTGCATGTGCCCTCACGTGTGCCAAAAATGGACTAAACGTTTTGCTTATTGAACGTGGAGAATACCCAGGAGCAAAAAACGTAATGGGCGGGGTATTGTACCGCAAACAAATGGAAGAATTAGTTCCTGAATTTTGGAAGGAAGCACCACTTGAGAGACCTGTCATTGAACAGCGCTTTTGGATGATGGATAAGGAATCTGTCGTTCAATTCGGCTATAAAGGTCTTGAATGGGGTATGGAACCATATAATAACTTTACAGTCCTTCGGGCTCAGTTCGACCAATGGTTTGCAAAAAAGGCAGTAGACGCTGGGGCATTACTTATTAATGAAACGGTAGTAACTGAATGTATCGTTGAAAATGGCAAGGTTGTCGGGGTTTGTACCGATCGTCCGAATGGAGAGGTATATGCGGATGTCGTGGTGCTTGCCGACGGTGTTAACTCTCTTCTTTCAAAACAGTTAGGCTTTCATAAAGAATTTCGTCCAGATGAAGTAGCCTTAACAGTAATGGAAGTTGTTAATTTACCAAAAGAAAAAATAAATGACCGTTTTAATTTGGAAGATAACCAGGGTTGTACAATTGAAATCTTTGGTGATTCAACAAAGGGTAATCTTGGAACCGCTTTTGTTTACACGAATAAAGAGAGCTTGAATATCGGAGTTGGTACAACACTATCGAGCATGATAAAAGCGAAAATCAAGCCATATGAGCTTCTAGACTACTTAAAAACTCACCCGATGGTCAAGCCAATGCTTGCAGGTGGGGAATCTGCTGAGTATCTTGCTCATCTTATTCCTGAAGGTGGTTATCGTTCGGTACCGAAAGTAGCTGGTAATGGAGTTATTGTCGTCGGTGATGCAGCACAGCTAGTAAATGCCATTCATCGGGAAGGTTCGAACATGGCGATGTCATCAGGAAAGATGGCTGCTGAAGCCGTAGTTCAGGCACATAAAAGTGGGGACTTCAGTGAATCAAGCTTAAATAGCTACCGTGATGCGCTTAATAGTAGTTTCATAATGAAGGATTTAGAGAAGTACAAAGATGCTGCACATACGTTTGAGAAATACCCACAATACTTTAATGACTATGTTCCAATGATGAATAAAGCGATTAGCAAATTCTTTACAGTTGATGGGACTCCTAAGCGTGAAAAACAAAAACAAATAATGAAGAGTGTAACTGCGGAAAGAGGAACAATTAGAGTATTGCAAGATATCTATCGTGCTTGGAAGGCGGTGAAATAATGTCAACGAAGAATATCGAGGAAAAACAGTATCTCCTCCGTTTTAAGTGTGATACAAAGTCTCATTTGACCGTACTGGATCATGATGTATGCATGACAAAATGTCCCGATAAAATTTGTACAGTATTTTGCCCTGCTGAGGTTTATAAGTGGGAAGGAACACGGATGCAGGTAGGCTACGAAGGATGCCATGAATGTGGAAGCTGCCGGATCGGCTGCCCATACCAGAACATTAAATGGGAATATCCAAAAGGCGGACACGGGATTGTATTCCGCTTAGCGTAAATTGGAAATAAAAAAGGAGCTGTTTGCGTTTTATGCAAACAGCTCCTTAATTTATGTAGATATTTTAATAATACTATATGTGGGTTATTTCACAAGTGAACGTAAAAAGAAGGTGAAGCAGAAGGTAAGTTTTTAGGGGATTAGCTTATTTTCTCTAGTATGGTAGCTGAGGAAAGTTTATCGTTTTTGCTGGCTGTGACAAGCGAAGATGCAAATGTGTTCGCATGATCCATTAACTCCATACTCGGTGAGCAATAATATGGTTTTTTCCAATTGAAATCACCTTCACTATCGGCAGGATATATACTTACTTTCCAATGATAGTATATTTTTGACTGTGGGAGTTGTACCCCTTCTACGGCAATAAGCCAATGTGTCGAAGGTGAGTTAGGGTAGTATGCTGCGGATTCCTGTAAGGAAATTAGGTCATTTACACCAATGGGTATTAATGCCTTTTGATAAAAGTCGTGATAATTTGGGGTTTTCATATTTTTTTTCCCTCCCTTTTATGTTCTATCTCTATTATATGAAACATTTAAACTTTTTTTGTGTGATAAATGTTAAAATTTTAAAAAAAATTAACGAGTTTTCATGAAACTGACAAAAATTCATAACCTAATCGTAATTGTGACCTAAGTCACTACATAAATTTATGGTTGATTTTATACTTGAAGCAATAGAATGAGATAGAGGTGATTGTTGATGAGTGGCTGTATGATTGCTCTTGGTGGAATGCCCCAAGCTGAACTAAGTAAAGGACTTAAGCAATTAAAAAGTGAACATCCTCCGTTATTAGGACAATTAGAAGGATTGTATGACCTAACACAAAAAATTGATCAAGAAATAGATGTAGAAACTAACTTTGCTGCATTAATTACAAAAGTAAAAGAATTTAAAGCAGCATTGGACCCTCATTCAGGAAGAGAAGAAGGCGTTCTTTTTCCTATGATGGGTGTATATATCGGGACGACATCTGGACCAATAGCTGTTATGGAATATGAACATGAGCAGGCAAAAGCAAATATTGGAGAATTTCTTGGAAAAGCAGAAAGTGGTCTTGCGTCTACGGAAGAAACTAAAAAAACAGCTGAACTAATTCAAAATGCCTACTTTATTTTAACAGAGCATTTCTCCAAAGAGGAAAATGTTTTGTTCCCAATGGCAGAAAGAATGCTTACAGAAGAGGAAAAGGAAGAATTATACCGTAAAATCCAAGACATAAAATAAAGGATGGGCCTCTGGCCCATCCTATTTTACTTTTGATTCCATTCTTTAACCTTTTGGTCAGTTGGAAGGAGAAACGCAATTAAGCCTAGAATCGGAAGTAAACCGAGCCATGTAATCATCGACTGTAATCCAATCCAGTCTGCTATATAGCCGAGTCCTACAGAACCAATTGCACCCATTCCAAACGCAAGTCCTACTGTTAACCCAGACATCGTCCCAATTTTCCCCGGGACTAATTCCTGTGCATATACTACCGTTACAGAAAAACTAGTCATTAAAATAAACCCAGTAAGTATTAAGAAAATAAATGCCAACGTTGGTGGTTCCTGTGGAATTAAAATTGAAAAAGGAATCGTTGCTAACATTGAAAAGGAAATGATTGTTTTTTTACCAAACCGATCTGAAAGAGGACCTCCAAAAAAAGTACCGACGGCACCGGAAACTAAAAAAGCGAACAGGAATAATTGGGATTGCTTAATCGTAAGGGCATATTCTTTTATCGCATAAAAGGTATAAAAGTTGGTAATTCCAGAAGAATACCAAGTCCTTGCAAAAATTAATAATAAAATCAATGCTAAGGTATTTTTTACCTCTTTAGTTATTGCTACATTGTTAGACAAGCTAGTTCTCTTTTTCTTTAGTATATTTGGTGAAGCTATCAACCTGTGATTATACCAATTTGCAATATAAATTAATAAAATCACTGCTAGTGCTGCGACAATCGTAAACCAGGATGCACCAATCTGCCCCAATGGAACCAATATTAGTGCAGTTATTAGTGGAGCCAATGCTTGACCCGTGTTTCCACCGACCTGATAAATCGACTGTGCCAGTCCGCGTCGATTTCCTGCAGCCATATACGCAACCCGGGAACCTTCCGGGTGAAATACTGCTGAACCAAGACCGATGAAAAGGACTGACAAGACAATTAGTCCAAAGTTTGAAGCAAACCCTAATCCAAGAATACCGACTAGCGTGAAAGTCAGTCCGATCGGCAGTGCGAAAGGCATGGGTTTCTTGTCAGTTATGTAGCCGACCATTGGCTGCAAAACAGATGAGACCATATTTAGGGAAAAAGCAATAATACCAAGCTGGGTAAAACTTAGCCCCATTGATTTTTCTAAAATAGGGAACATGGCTGGCACCACAGCTTGAATTGCATCATTCAATAAATGGCACAATCCAATAATAAAAAGAATTTTATACATGGTTGATTCAGAAGACTTTGGAGCCTTTGCAGGTAAAACAGCTTGTGAACTCATAATAATCCCTTCTTTATTAAAAGACTAAATTTTTTTATAACCATATCTTACTACCGAACCATAAAAATAAGAAATATTTTATTTTAATTATTTTATAGGCTCTGTCTAACTTGGCCGTTGATTTCCGCTCCTATCAACGTAGTCTTAAAATCAACAATGACCTTTAACAAAGCCATCTAATTAAAAAATTCCTATCATGCATCTATTTCTCTTGGATACGAAATATTCCTGATTTTTTTAGAGTGAATTGACATTTCTTAAAAATTTTTTTATAATAATCTTGAAATCAAGATATTTTATTCATATTGATACCTCAAAGTAAGTCTAATTTATAAACCTAAAAGGATGAGTTTTTTATGGAAAATAATTCAACGGCTAATTCATTAAAGCTTTTTATAGTCCTTTCAAGAGCGTATAAAGCAATTAACGAGCATGTAAATAAAGTGATCCAGGCCAGTGGTTTAAATCCAACTGAATTTGCAGTTTTGGAGCTCCTTTACCATAAAGGTGATCAGCCAATGCAGCAAATAGGCGGGAAAATATTACTTGCAAGCGGAAGCATTACTTACGTGGTCGACAAACTTGAACAAAAAGGGATGTTAAGAAGAATTGCCTGTCCGAAGGACCGACGAGTCACTTATGCACAAATAACTGAAGATGGGAAAAAGTTTATCCAGGATATTTTTCCTGAACATGCTGAGCAAATTGATAAACTCATGTCATCACTGACTGAAACTGAAAAACTGGAAGCAATTGACCTGTTGAAAAAACTAGGGTTGCCTGCTGGTAAGTTCTAATACGACCATTGGGTCGTATTTTTTTTGTTGTTAGGAATGTTAGTGAGTAGTATATAATAAAATAGATTGGAAATATTAGCAAAGTACAAAAAGGGGATGGTTCAATGGGGTTTGAGAACTATACATACACACGACCGGATTTAGATGAGGTAACTGAAAAATTTCATTTGGCACTTGAGAGCCTAAAAAATGCTGAATCGGTTGAAGAACAAAGCAGGGTAATGAATGAGATTAATAAGCTAAGAAATGATCTAGGTACTATGTTCAACCTTTGTTATATTCGTCATTCTATTGATACAAATGATGAGTTTTATAAGGATGAACAGGATTTTATGGATGAAATCCAGCCTGAAGTTGAAGGGTTAGTAACTAAGTATTATCAAGTGCTTGTAAATTCTAAGTTCCGTCCTGAATTAGAAGAGAAATGGGGAAAGCAGCTATTTGCCCTAGCTGAAGGACAACTTAAAACATTTAAACCTGAAATTGTGCCCTTACTTCAGAAGGAAAATCGCCTATCAACGGAATATACGAAGCTAATGGCTTCGGCAAAGATAGAATTTGAAGGGGAAGAGAGAACATTAGCACAATTAGAACCATTCGCGCAGTCGACTGACAGAAAAATGAGAAAACGAGCCAATGAAGCGAAATTTGGTTTTATGGTTGAACATGAAGCAGAGTTTGATCGAATTTATGATGATCTGGTGAAAGTAAGGACAGAAATTGCCGAATCACTTGGATTTAATAACTTTGTTGAACTTGGTTATTACAGAATGATGAGAACAGATTATAATGCTGAGATGGTCGCCAATTTCCGCAGTCAAGTACAGGATTTCATTGTTCCGATTGCGACAAAATTAAAAGTACGTCAACAAGAAAGAATCGGACTGGATAAATTAAAGTACTATGATGAAAGCTTTAATTTTCAAACTGGTAATGCCACTCCAAAAGGTACTCCAGAATGGATCATAGAAAATGGGCAAAAAATGTATGAAGATCTTTCAGAAGATACGGGGGCATTTTTTCGCTATATGCAAGATAATCATTTGATGGATCTTGTTGCCAAGAAGGGTAAAGCCGGCGGAGGCTACTGTACGTTTATAGAAAATTATAAAGCACCTTTCATTTTTTCTAATTTTAACGGAACGTCCGGGGATATTGATGTCCTGACACATGAGGCAGGTCATGCTTTCCAAGTGTATTCAAGCCGTCATTTTGAGATTCCCGAATACGCATGGCCAACCTATGAAGCATGTGAAATTCATTCGATGAGTATGGAATTTTTCACATGGCCATGGATGGACTTGTTCTTTAAGGAAGACACCGATAAATACAAGTTTTCACATTTAAGTGATGCCCTATTATTCTTGCCATATGGGGTTTCGGTTGATGAATTTCAACATTGGGTCTATGAAAACCCAGAAGCTACTCCAAAAGAGCGTAAGCTCCAGTGGCGTGAGATTGAGAAAAAATATTTGCCGCATAAAGATTATGACGGAAATGAATACCTAGAGAATGGCGGCTTCTGGCAGCGCCAAGGGCATATCTATAATTCGCCATTTTATTATATTGATTATACGCTCGCCCAAATTTGTGCTTTCCAATTCTGGAAGCGTTCAAGAGAGAATCAAGATGAAGCTTGGGCAGATTATGTGAAGCTTTGTAAGCTAGGCGGGAGTATGTCATTCACAAAGTTAGTCGAGGCAGCAAATCTAATCTCTCCTTTTGAAGTTGGTTGTGTAGAGTCAGTTGTGGGTGTAATTGATGATTGGTTAAAATCTGTGGATGATAAAAATCTATAGTTAAATGAAAAAAGCGAAGCCGTTCAAGAAATGGCTTCGCTTTTGACCTATTTAAGAGAAGTTACTTTAGAAACTACTTTGAGCTGATTTTCTTCAACAACGGCAGATAATTTTTTAGTATCTGGTTCCTCTAAGATAAAATCAGCAATTTTATCTTCAAGTTCTTCTTGGATTACGCGGCGGAGCGGGCGTGCCCCAAATGCGGGGTGGTACCCAAGCATAGCTAGCTTTTCTTTTGCTTCTGTTGTAATGGTTAATTCAATCTTTTGCTCAGTAAGTGTTACTTGTAATTCACTAATCATTAAATCGACAATATAGAGGATATGCTCTTTACCGAGTGAATTGAATTCAATGATACTATCGAAACGATTTAAGAATTCTGGCTTAAAGAAGCCGCCTAACGAGTCAAGTATACTTGCTTCTTCGATCGCCTCTGTTGTACCAAATCCAACATGAACTGTCTTGTGGCCCACACCAGCATTGCTTGTCATAATGATAACAGTATCCTTAAAGCTGACAATTCTTCCTTGACTGTCTGTGAGTCGGCCATCTTCAAGAATTTGCAGGAACAGATGCTGGACATCTGGATGTGCCTTTTCAATTTCATCTAATAAAATAATGCTATATGGATTTCTCCTCACTTTTTCGGTTAGCTGTCCAGCCTCTTCATGACCTACATAGCCAGGAGGTGAGCCGATTAATTTGGAGACGCTGTGTTTTTCCATGTATTCGCTCATATCAAGGCGGATCATCGAATCCTTAGATCCAAATAATTCCTCAGCAAGGGTTTTGGTCAACTCTGTTTTTCCGACGCCGGTTGGTCCAACAAATAAAAAGGAACCAATTGGGCGATGCTTTGATTTTAAGCCGGCTCGACTACGTCTAATCGCTTTAGCAACTTTATTTACAGCCTTTTCCTGGCCAATAACCTTTTGGTTAAGATTTACTTCTAATGCCTTCATTTTTAGCTGCTCATCTTGTTGCAGCTTTCCAACAGGTATCCCTGTTTTTTGTTCGATGATTTCTTGTATAAGCCCTACATCAACGATGGGTCTTTCAGAGCTTGATATTAAATGTAAAGACTTTTCAAGGTTTGTTTCTTCATCGCGAAGGGATGCTGCCTTTTCATACTGCTCATTTTTAAGTGCTTCTTCCTTCTCAGCAGCAATCTCTTTTAGACGTATTTCAATTTGTTCATTGCTCTTATAATCCGAAACTAGGTTTAATTTCGAGCCAGCTTCATCAAGCAAATCGATGGCTTTGTCTGGTAAAAAGCGGTCTTGAATATAGCGCTGAGACAATTGAACACAGGAAAGGATTGCTTCATCAGAATAGACGACTTCATGATAATCCTCATACTTCTTTTGTATCCCTTTTAATATATCAATCGCAGCTTCGGCAGTCGGTTCAAGTACATGAACTGGTTGGAAGCGCCGTTCCAGAGCAGAATCTTTTTCGATTTGGCGATATTCTTTTAATGTAGTTGCACCAACCACCTGAAGTTCTCCACGAGCAAGGGCAGGCTTTAAAATGTTGCCGGCATCCATAGAGCCTTCAGCAGAGCCAGCACCTACTAGCAGATGAATCTCATCGATGAAAAGGATAATATTTTTCCGCTCCTGTAATTCGGAAATGATTTGCTTCATTCTTTCCTCAAATTGGCCACGGATTCCTGTATTGGCAACAAGAGAAGCGACGTCAAGCAAATATACCTCTTTCCCCCGTAACTTACCTGGGACATCTCCTTCAGAAATTTTCTGGGCAAGACCTTCAGCAATTGCAGTCTTCCCGACCCCTGGTTCACCAATTAATACCGGATTATTCTTATTTCGTCTGTTTAGTATTTCAATGACACGCATTACTTCTCCATCGCGGCCGATGACAGGATCTATCAACCCCGCTTTTGCCATTTGGGTTAAATTACGTCCGAATTGCTCAATAAAGCCACCTTTTCCGGTTTTTCTTCCCGTTTGTTGTGGAGGATGAATGCTATCATCCTTATCATGAGAAGCGTTATTCATGAACAGATTTTCAAATGGGAAGCTTGGATAAGAATTCATCTTTGGACCAAAACCTGCACCTAAAGTTTGCTTTTCTTTTGTATAGCATTCGTGACAGAGTTTGATTTCCTTACGTTGTCCGTTAATAATCATATTTAATTGAATGTTTGCATGGTTCTCATTACATTTTTGACAAAGCATAAGCAAATTACCTCCTTGTAAAGATTCATATTTTCACTTTGACTTTGACTATATTTGACCTTATGACGATAGTATACTCTGACCTTTTTTGACTTTCAAGAAATTTGTTTTTGGTAATGCTTGCTATTTCAGGAAAAAAGCTCGTCTTTGTTTGTCCTTATCATCATATATTGATGTTAAGGAGGAGATGATGTGAAAAGGGATTGGACTCAAGCATTTCAGATTGCGGCGGTCTATGTAGGCACTGTAGTAGGCGCTGGATTCGCCACGGGAAAAGAAATCGTTGAATTTTTTTCGCGGTTTGGTTTCTTTGGCTTAATAAGTATATTGATGAGCGGATATCTCTTTATTTCATTGGGTTCAAAATTAATGAGAATGGCTGCACTTATAGATGCAAAATCTTATCAAGAGTTTAATGAGTACTTGTTTGGCAAATGGCCTGGTCGTGTCATTAACGTCTTTATGCTATTTATGCTTCTTGGTGTTAGTGCAGTGATGCTTTCAGGGGCTGGGGCTATTTTTGAGGAACAGTTAAATCTGCCCAAAGCAGTCGGTGTTTTCCTGACAATTTTTTTATCCTTTTTAGTCATGCTAGTTGGAACAAAAGGTCTTTTTGCTGTCAACACGTTTGTTGTTCCGGTAATGATCACATTCAGCATAATTTTAATGTTCTATTCCATTCAAATGCCCAACTTCCTCAATCAATTATTATTTGTTCCTCATTCCGACGATGGCTGGAAAAGTGTGATAGCACCATTTTCATATGTGGCATTGAATCTGGGGCTATCACAAGCCGTTTTAGTACCGATTGCAACAGAGGTAAAGGATGATTGGACGATCAAATGGGGAGGGATTCTTGGGGGTGCTGCTTTAACCGTGATATTGATTGCTGGTCATTTCACTTTAATCATGCTTCCTAATTTGGAACAGTATAATATTCCAATGGCAATTGTTATGAAAAACTTAGCCCCTTTTTTTTATTGGATTTTTGTTCTCGTTATTTATGGAGAGATTTTTACTTCTGTGATTGGAAATGTCTTTGGACTGGACCGACAATTGAAGCAATATTTGCCCATTCCGACAATGGTGTCGGTTACGCTTATTTTTATTGTTTCCTACCTGATTAGTCTTGTGAATTACGGTACGTTGCTATCCTATTTGTATCCATTGTTTGGTTACATCTGCATGATTTTTTTTATTTTACTATGGATGAAACCATTTACACCATGTATAAGAAAATAGAAAAGCAGGTGTCCACCAGACACACTGCTTTTCTAATTAAAAGGCAAAATAATAAAAATCAAAAGGTCAAAAATGATATGAGAAACAATAACCAAAGGCATACTCTTTTTTAAAAAATAAAGATATCCCCACACAAAACCAGAAATAAAGGCAGCAAGAACTAATAAAAATGAGCCCGAATAAATATGGACGGAAGCGTACAGAATTGATGCAGACAAAATACTTACAACCGGATTTAAGTATTTCGAGAGTCTTTTTTGGATAAATCCACGCCAGAAAAGTTCTTCGCCAGGTGCCGCAACTAAAACAAGCGCAAGGTACTGCCAAAATAAGGATGGGGCATACCAATAATAGAGATTTTTAATGCTTGTACCAATTGGCAGCTGAAGTATTTCCATTCCCCATATACCAGCCCGAAAGACAAAATATAATAAGAAACCGGATATTGATCCTAGTAGGATAAATTGAATAAATGATACTTCATCATCCACCTCGTCTTGAAAGGTTGAGTATGCGATGAGTACCAGAACTGATCCTGAAAATATATACCAAAAGATCGCTCTATCATGAAATGAAAAAAATAAAAGAACGTGAGCAATAATAAAACCAATAAGTATGCGAGGGTCTAGGAAGAATTTTTTCATTATCGCGATCTCCTTTTCGAAACAATAAAATTTATTTTATCAAATTAGTTTTTCAAATGGAAATCATTACATCACCCCTTTCCCCATTTTTATAGGTTAGAACACCAAGAAAAGAAAAAAATAATAAAGAAGGGAGTGAAAGGGATGAGCAAATCAAAGAGTGAACAAGAACGAGAATGGACAGTTAGGAAACAAGATCAAAATCCTCATGGGAAAGTCAAAAGTTTAAAGCAGTTATCAAAGGAAGCTGGAAAAGGCGAATAACGGTTTAAAAAAAAAGGCAGCCATGGTTAGACTGCCTTTTCTATAATTCTATTAATTAATAAGCGCTTTCTTTTACAACCTTATAGTTTTTGTGATTAACAACTGTTCGTTGATCCAATTCTAAATCACGATAATTGTCCATAAATGTTAGGTCGACTATGACAGAATTTTCATTTACCTTTTCAACAATCCCCTTTAGACCACCGCGGAATTCTATGATATTTCCTACTTCTGCTTTTCTCATTTTAGTCTCTCTCCTTTACCTCAAAAACTATAATAAAATCCAGTTAAATAACAGTTTGCACTACTTTATTCATTTCGTAAAGGCTTTTATTTGACAATTATGTTAATTCTTTATAAACATTTTAATTATATGAGAAAATAGGCCATAAAAGAATCGGAAACGCTTTCAAAAGTTATCGTAAGTTTCGAAAATTGGCTTAATAAAAGTCATATACGTTAATATAAACAGGTAAAGGTGGTGCGACAGAATGAAGGAAGAAATGATCACTGAAATCTTGGATCGACTAATGACAGGTGAAATTTCAGAGTATTATGTAACAAATGACGATTTCATGGAATTTCGTCAGGTCCTGGTAAAAAGGAATGATTTTAAGCATTTCCGCGGAATTGGTCAGAGGGGCGGGGATGTTTTGTATCATTATCTAAAAGAACCTAGAAGCTAATCGCAATTTTTTCCAAGATCTTTCCATTAGAATTGTTGAAATAATCAAAAGCTGTCGAAAGTGACAGATTTTAATGTTTTTCTTGGGGGAAATATGATAGTTTATGAATGTTTTTGACAGAATTGTGACAAATGATATAAAATTGATTTTTCAGTTGTTTGATAAAGTGGAAAGTGCTATTCTATCAATTGAATAAACAAAAAACATTATCATGAGGGTGTAAATTCATAACATATTTGTTTTCCTTTTGGAAAAAATAAGCGAAAAAGATTTGAATTTAACTCTTTAGCCAATTAAAGATTTAGTTGACTAAATGATGAGAAATGTTTATTTTTAATGAAGCAAGTTTATATTTTTATATATATTAAAGGAGTTTGATGATCATGTCAGAAAAGCAATTTAAGGTAATCGCAGAAACAGGGATACATGCAAGACCAGCAACTTTATTAGTACAAACGGCTAGCCGATTTGATTCAGAGATTCATTTAGAATATAAAGGTAAAAAAGTTAATTTAAAATCAATTATGGGTGTTATGTCTCTAGGTGTTGGCCAAGGTGCAGATATTACGATTTCAGCAGAAGGAAACGATGCAAACGATGCTTTAAATAGCCTTGAAGAGACATTGAAAAAAGAAGGATTGGCTGAATAATGACTTTTTTACATGGGATCGCAGCATCAAACGGTATCGCAATTGCGAAAGCTTACCGTCTTGTTGAACCAGATTTATCTTTTGAACAAAAAACAATTGACGATGCTGCTGCAGAGGTTGACCGTTTTCGACGGGCAATGGAAAAATCTAAAGCAGAACTCGAAGCAATTCGTGACCGTGCCAAAGTTGACTTGGGTGCGGATAAAGCTGCAATTTTTGAAGCACATTTACTTGTCCTAAGTGATCCTGAATTAAATACACCTATTGAAGAAAAAATTCAGTCTGATAAAGTGAATGCTGAATCTGCTTTAAAGGAAACGGCAGATATGTTCATTATGATGTTCGAACAAATGGATAATGAATATATGAAAGAACGTGCAGCAGATATTCGTGATGTAACGAAGCGTGTATTAGCCCATTTATTAAGTGTTCAACTGGTTAATCCAAGCATGATTGCTGAGGAAGTTATCATTGTTGCAGAGGACTTAACACCTTCAGATACAGCACAATTAAACAGACAATATGTCTTAGGATTTACAACAAATATTGGTGGACGTACCTCACATTCAGCAATTATGGCTCGCTCTATGGAAATTCCAGCAGTAGTTGGAACAAAAACGGCTACTGAGGAAATCAATAATGGGGATCTAGTTATTGTTGACGGTTTAAAAGGTGAAGTACATATAAATCCTACTCCAGAGCTTGTTGAACAATACCGTAAAGTTCATGATGAGTATGAGGTACAAAAAGCTGAATGGGCCAAGCTTGTTAACGAACCAACGGTAACGAATGATGATCATCATGTAGAATTGGTCGCCAATATTGGTACTCCCAAGGATTTAAAGGGAGTAATTGAAAATGGCGGGGAAGGTGTTGGTCTTTACAGGACCGAGTTCCTATATATGGGAAGAGACCAGCTTCCAACTGAGGAAGAACAGTTTGAGTCCTATAAAGCCGTTTTAGAAGGATTAAAAGGAAAACCTGTTGTAGTTCGTACCTTAGATATTGGCGGGGATAAAGAACTGCCATATTTGGACTTACCAAAGGAAATGAATCCATTCTTAGGCTTCCGGGCAATTCGATTATGCTTAGAAGAGCAGGATATATTCCGCACCCAGTTGAGAGCCTTGTTACGGGCAAGTACCTTTGGGAATTTAAAAATCATGTTCCCGATGATTGCAACACTGGATGAATTCCGTGCGGCAAAAACGATTCTTGAAGAAGAAAAGCAAAAGCTTCTTGCTGAAGGTCAAAAGGTTTCCGATGAAATTGAACTTGGAATAATGGTTGAAATTCCTTCAACTGCTATCTTAGCTGATCAATTTGCAAAAGAAGTAGACTTCTTTAGTATTGGAACTAATGATTTGATTCAATATACGATGGCTGCCGACCGCATGAACCAACGTGTTTCATATCTGTATCAGCCCTATAGCCCATCCATTTTACGATTAGTAAAAATGGTTATTGATGCAGCACATGCAGAAGGAAAATGGACAGGGATGTGTGGCGAAATGGCAGGAGATGAAACGGCCATTCCGGTTCTTTTAGGTCTTGGACTTGATGAATTTTCTATGAGTGCAACTTCAATTTTAAAAGCTCGCTCACAAATCAGGAATTTGAAAAAATCTGATATGGAGAAGCTAGCTCAACAAGTTTTAAATATGCAAACAACTGCACAGGTTATTGAAGCAGTAAATGGTGCCACAAAGTAAACACAATACTCAAAAAAGACCGGCTGATGATTAGCCGGTCTTTTTCTGTCGTTCATTTATTTTTTGATTTTTCACAGTATTTTCTTTTTTATTATGGATTTTTGAGTATAATAATAACTAATACATAGTACCTATTTTTCGACCAGTACTTTAGAATGATAGATGGACAGGAATAGGCAAGTATTTTATTGGACATGGTAAATTTGAAATGGTGGAGGTGAATGAAAGTATGGAACAAAAACCTGTACATTTTGATGGAAGTTCACTACTAGGTCAAGCAACCAATGAGGCATTGTTAAATGAACCATTCCAGTTGACTGATGAAATGAGAATTAACATTGGTCACAACCCTTACTCTCTTGATACAAATGAATAAATGATGCATGAAAAGGATTTGTCTTCGGGCAAATTCTTTTTGATTATTTTCTCTTATTTTAACTAATAATATTATTGTCTTTATTCAAAGGAAAGGTGGAGCTTAAATGGTACGTGTTTTGTATATCACGGCACATCCTCACAATGAAACACAGTCCTATAGTATGGCGGTAGGTAAGGAATTTATTGATAGCTATAAACAAATCAATTCCAGCCATGAGGTAATACATCTAGATTTGTATAAAGAACATATACCTCACATTGATGCAGATGTCTTTAGCGGCTGGGGAAAACTTCGTTCTGGTCAAAGCTTTGATGAATTAACGGCGGAAGAAAAGCAAAAGGTTGGCCGGCTTAACGAGTTAAGTGAGCAGTTTGTTAGTGCGGATAAATATGTGTTTGTCACGCCTTTATGGAATTTCTCATTTCCGCCAATTATGAAGGCATATCTTGATTCTGTATCAGTTGCGGGCAAGACATTTAAATATACGGAACAGGGCCCAATAGGACTTTTAACGGATAAAAAAGCATTGCATATTCAAGCCCGGGGTGGATTTTACTCAGAGGGGCCTGCAGCACAGATGGAAATGGGACACCGATATATCAGTGTGATGATGAGTTTCTTTGGAGTTCCATCCCTGGAGGGGCTGTTTGTGGAAGGCCATAATGCAATGCCTGACAAGGCTGAAGAAATAAAAGAAAATGCGATTGCACGTGCAAGGGATTTTGCACATACATTCTAAAAACTCAGTATAGGTACAGAGGCAGATTAAATCTGTCTCTTTTTGTATGATTTTTTGGCAAGTATTTCCTCAATTTATCCTGTATACTAAGAATATATTTATGAAGGAGGAATTGTAAACAATGGAGTTGAATTTAACTGGTAAAACAGCTTTGGTGGTTGCTTCCAGCCAGGGCTTAGGGTTTGCAATAGCTGAACGATTAGTAAGAGAGGGAGCAAATGTTATGATTTCTGGCCGGGAAGAGGAAAAGCTGAAACAAAAAGCAAGTCAGCTTGAATCTCTTGGTATGGGAAAGATAGCCTACCAAAAAACTGATATAACTAATGTAAATGATATTAATCAGCTGGTAAAAGTAACAGCAGAATCGTTTCAAAGAATTGATTTACTAGTTAATAATGCTGGAGGCCCTCCTGCAGGGGCGTTTGAGGAGTTATCAGATGAGGAATGGCAGAAGTCCTTTGAATTGAATTTATTATCATATGTTCGAATGATCCGGGCTTCATTGCCCTATTTAAAAGAGCATGGCGGGAAAATTTTGAACATCGCCTCTACTTCGATTAAAGAACCAATTCCAGGCTTAATACTCTCGAATACATTTCGGACGGGAATAGTTGGACTAGCAAAAACTCTTGCTTCAGAACTGGCTCAATATAATATTCTTATTAATACCATTGCTCCTGGCAGGATTGCAACTGACCGTGTCAATCATTTAGATCAAGTAAATGCAGATAAACTTGGAGTCGATCGGGAAACTATCGCATTGCAAGCAAAGGAGGGAATTCCATTAAAGAGATACGGAACACCAGAGGAATTTGCAAATGTTGCAGCTTTCCTATTATCTGATGCTAATTCCTATATGACAGGCAGTTCGTTTTTAGTAGATGGAGGGATGATCAAAGCGATATAATAAGCCAATTATTTTTTCCTATATTAACCTTTCTTTACGTTTATTACCGATGTATTATGGCTATGGTAAAAATATTAAGGGAGTGTTATAGATGCTGAAAAATATTCGATTCATTACTGTATTGATCTTAATAGTATGCAGTTCTTCTCTGCTAAGCGGCTGTAGTTTGCTTTTTTCCAATGAATTAATTGTAAACCGCTATGCCGACGCCTTGTTAACAAAAAATAATGAACTTCAATTCCGTTTTCGAATTAACAATGAAATATTAGCAGGGCAACAATTATATAAAGTGAAAGTTACGATTCACGATGATAAATTAGCTGCCGCAATCGGTAAACGAGAAATAGTATACGGAGAAGATCAAGTGTTGAACGGTGAATATTTAGAAGTAAAAGGAAAAGGTGAGAAATATATTTTTATGGATCCGTTGCCCCTAAGAGAAGATTTACATATTCTTGACCTTAAAAACATGATTGAAAAGGATAATGCTGTTTCGATTGAAGTGTTTAATAATCAAGAAGTATTCGGTCGAGCTTATTTAACAAATTTTTCTTCAGAGTTATAAAAAGTGATTATGTTCTCGGTTGAAAGGGCAAAATATATTTGTGCATAATTTTGGAGATGGAGCACGAAAACCGGAGCGACTGGGACGTTCCGGTTTTTTTATGCATAATTTTTTATCAAACTAAATTTAAATGCTAAAATATATAAGGAAAATTCCAAAGAGAGGGAAGATTAATTTGCTTACTCCAGAAAATACGGTAATTGGATTTATTGGCACAGGCGTAATGGGAAAAAGTATGGCAGGACATTTATTAAAGGCGGGCTACTCTGCAGTTGTTTATTCAAGGACAAAGGAAAAAGCACAAGACCTATTGGATAATGGCGCAGTCTGGGCCGCAACGCCGAAAGAGGTAGCTGAAAAAGCATCTGTAACTTTCACAATGGTCGGCTATCCAACCGATGTGGAGGAAATATATTTCGGCGAAAATGGCTTAATTCACAATGGGACATCTGGAAGCTATCTTATCGATATGACAACCTCTTCTCCGTCACTTGCCATTAAAATTTATGAACAGGCTAAAAGGAAAGGAATTCAGGCGATTGATGCACCTGTTTCTGGTGGAGATGTAGGCGCAAAGGAAGCTAAACTCTCCATCATGGTTGGCGGTGAAAATGAAGCATTTGAAGGGGTTCGTCCTATATTGGAGATGCTTGGAACTAACGTGGTTTACCAAGGCAAACCAGGTGCTGGCCAGCATACAAAAATGTGCAATCAAATTGCAATTGCTTCTAACATGATAGGTGTTTGTGAAGCAATTATATATGCTGAAAAAGCTGGGCTGGATCCAGAAAATGTCCTGAAAAGTATAACAACTGGAGCTGCTGGAAGCTGGTCTCTAAGCAATCTTGCACCAAGAATGTTAGCCGGAAATTTTGAACCTGGTTTTTACATAAAGCATTTTATAAAGGATATGAAAATAGCGATAGATGAAGCTGAACGAATGGGAATGGAAGTACCAGGTCTCTCATTAGCTAAATCTTTATACGACCAATTATCCGAAATGGGAGAAGAAAATAGCGGCACACATGCGCTTTATAAATATTGGAAGAACTAATAGTTGAATAAATTCCTCCCATCTTCTTGAAACTATAAGAGAAACCTTGAATTAGGAGGAATTGTTAATGGCTAAACGGACAAAAAAGAACGACGCGGAACAAAAAAACAAAAAGGGGTTTGATTCTGCAGTAGCGAACGAAGAATTCGCCAATGAATTTGGATCAGCTGCAGCAAATCAAGCACATAAAGAAAAAGCTAAAAAAGAAAAGGCTCCTAAAAACAATGGGAAATATAAAGGCCAATAATTTTTAAAATTAATACCCTCACATTAAATGTGAGGGTAAAATTCGTTTAATTCCAATTTCGTAAATATTGTTCCAGCCGATTTAGGCCAAGTTCTAATAATTCCATAGAACAAGCAAACGATAACCGGAAATAACCTTCTCCATATTCAGAAAAAGCACTGCCAGGTACGACGGCCACTTTTGTTTCTTGAACAAGCTTAAGGGCAAAGTCAAAGCTGTTTAATGCGATGGTATCAGGAATTTTCACAAAGAAATAAAACGCTCCGTCCGGTTTGACGGCATCAAGTCCCATAGTAGATAATCGCTTGAAAACATAATCCCTTCTTTTTAAATATTCCTTTTTCATCACAATCGCATCATCAATACCTGTTGTAACGGCCGCCAAAGCTGCCTTTTGCGCAATCGAAGTGGCACAAGAAATGTTATATTGATGGACTTTTAAAATATGTTTGGTGATACCTTCAGGTGCAAATAAAAAGCCAATTCTCCATCCTGTCATTGAGTGGGACTTGGATAACCCATTTATTACGATGGTTTGTTCTTTTAGAAAGGAAGCAATCGATTGATGTGGCTGATCATAAGTAAGTTCGCTGTATATTTCATCAGCAAGGATAAAGATATCTTTATTCTTAATATATTCTGCTATTTCTCTTAGCTCTGACTCTGAGAGACTGACTCCAGTCGGGTTCGAAGGGTACGGGAGTACAATGCAGCGAGTTTTCTCAGTAATAAATGGTTTGATCATTTCTAATGTAAAGCGAAACTGGTTTCGGCGAATATCGACATGCACTGGAGTTGCCCCCATCATTCGAATAATTGGTTCATAGCCTGGATAAATTGGACCAGGTAATATGACCTCGGAACCTTCTATTAAAATAGACCGAAAAGCAATATCAATTGCCTCACTTGCCCCTGCAGTAACAATCACTTCTGATTCAGGCTTATAATGCAAACCATATTTTTTTTCTACAAAATTGCACGCCGCTTCCCTTAATTCAATCGTCCCTGCATTATGGGTATAGGAAGTAAAGTTTTGTTCAATTGCTGCAATACCTGCATTTTTTACATGTTCTGGGGTCGGGAAATCAGGTTGTCCAATTGTAAATGAAATCAGGTCATCAACATGCGCAACCATATTAAAAAACTTTCTAATTCCCGAGATTTCAATATCTTTTACTCGTTGATTAATTAAATGCTCCAATATTGTCCATCCTTCCGACAGGGTTTTATCTGTTATGAATATAATGATTATAGACTATTTTTATCTAAAGTTACCACTATGTAGAAATAAAAAACGATCTGAGTTTTTATCAGACCGCTTTTTGGGGAAAGGGAGTTTCATTCAAATTAAAGTTTTTTAATAACCATAGTCCCAGTCAACTTCGTCCTCGTGCCAAAAAACGGGTGACACAGAACCAAAATTAACTATTTTACTTTCCAGCATACAAGTACAATGCTCGCAGCCACATTGCTCTTTAATTTCTTCATAAATAGAATGATCAACATCTTCAATAAATGTAACGTTTTGTTCCTGAAAAAGAATCGCTGTTCCTTTCATTGGTCAAGCACCTCTTTTAAAAGTTTATTCAACTAAAGATTATTTGACTTATAACTATATTGTAAATCCGCATGTATTTACCGTCTATATATTAGTGAGGTTGTTCACAAAATCATCACGAAGCATGAGAAAAAATAAGACAAATCAAAAAAGCCAAGGATGGCTTTTTTGATTTTTAAGAGTACCTTTCGCCTAATTTTTTAAAAATAGGTTTTTGGTAAGTTTTGCTCTTTTTATGATTGCTTGGGGGTTGATCGAGTTCTGAGATGCCAGTATATAGTTGAAGTAAGGCTTTTGATGAATTAAGTGAGAGTGTTGCCTTTGGATTTCGCACCCGTTCATCTAACTTTCCAAAATGAGGTAGTTCAAGAAAATCTGATTTAGTTGGAGGAATATGAAATGTGTATCTTCCACATTCAACAAGGACATCAGACTGCTGCTGACTATTTCGCGGATTTCCTGAAAAATGAAGACCAACTTTTTTTGCTTTGCCTTCTTCAATCAATTTTTTTAACGTTTCTTGTTTCAATCTGTACAATAATTTGGGATTTGTAGCCGTTTTTGCATGGCGATTCACAATAAAGATAGCTTGAGCGAGGTTTTCGATGGTTAGATTTAAATTTATTAGGGGGCCTTTCTGATCATAATTCAAAATATGTTCTCCTTTCAGTTATATAAAACATCTATATTATACCCCTTTTTTTAAGAAATAGGAATAATCCAGTGCATCTTTTTGGCTACTATGATAAGAAAATGATAAAAATTCTTCTAATCTTACGAATAAAAGAAAGTTTAGACTGTTAACCTAATCCTACACTATAAAAAGAATTAAAAGAAATTTTCGTGAAATAATCTTTATTTTCTATAAATTACTTTCTTTCAGAAAATTTAATTGTAAAATAGAAATAAAAGAAAGTAAAAACATTATTTGTAAATTATAAGATCTTTTCAAGAAAGCTCTTTTTGTGAAAGCACCGATGGAATAGAATGCTAGGCTGTATAAAAAAACCTTATCTATTGCTGATAAGGTTTTTTCGTTTTCTACTTTTCTGATTTTAGAGTAAAGACAGTTAATTCAGGTTTTGACATAAAGCGAAAGGGGAGACGTGTTGTGCCAATTCCTCTATTTACATATAGTGAGAGGGGATTATGCTCACCGATTGAATAAAGACCCTCTGGATATATTTGGCCAAAGGGAGGAGTCACAAGAGCCCCTAAAAATGGGATTTTAATCTGTCCTCCATGGCTATGACCACTTAGCTGCCATTGGACTGGATACAATGAAGCTGTTTCTGCAAGATCGGGTGCATGGGATAATAATATTTTAAACGAATTTTTAGGCACATTTTTTAAAGTCAAAGGTAAATTAGGATTCCCTAGCATCGCATCATCAATCCCAAGCAGATAGATTATGCTTCCATCACTTAATTTAATTGGTGCTGAATCATTCAAAAGTACGGAAAAATCAGTTGTTTCCATAATATTCCGGTAAATATCAGAGCCATAGCCGCCATGATCATGATTACCAAAAATGCAGTATTTTCCAAGCGGAGCCTGTAATTTCTTCAAAATAGGCATCAGTTTATTAATTTCTGTATATTGGTTTGGCTCGTCCATTAAATCTCCAGTAAATAAAATAATGTCTGGCTTAAGACTATTAATTTTTTTAACTAATTGATTAAATTGATGAAGATTATATTGAAAACCAAGGTGGGTATCACTAAATTGAATCATTTTTATTCCATCAAAGCTGTTAGGGATTAGTGGATGTTTGATTTGAAGTTCTTGAATATCGAGTAATGAGGGTTCAATTCGATTGGCATAAAGATAGCCTCCCGAACTTAATCCGAGAACGGTAAGAAATGAACCCAATGTTCGTTTTAGAAAGGTTCTCCTCGTCTGATTTTTAGCCATTTTTTCAACCAACCTATCTTTTATTCGCCTTCAAAAAAAGAAGGGTCCCTTTGTATTTTCAGTAAAAACTTTCGATAATGCAAGTGAAAAGGTCCATTGTTATTTCTTATTCAATAAAAAATAAAACATGCATAAAAAGCAGCCAACAATGTGGCTGCTCAGGCTGTCGAGAAACTTTCGACAGCCTCATATTTTCTACAATAACTTTAACAATTCACTGCGTTAGTTCGTTATAATGTTATTAATATATAGTCTTTGCAACATGTCTGTTGATTTGCGCGGAAGGCACGCAGACTCCTACGGGCGTACGGGGCAGGGGAGACCCCGCAGGCGCTTGAGCGACGAGGAGGCTCCCCGGTACGCCCGCGGAAAGCGAAGTGCCTAGAGCGGAAATCAAAAGGCCCGTTAGCAGGAACAATGAATAATTAAATGCTGAGAATAAAAAATTGCCGAGAAAAATACCCTTTCTCGACAATCTGAGCAGCCAACAATGTGGCTGCTTTTCCTACTTATAACTTACGGCACGGCTTTTTAATGCTTTCCAAGAAGAAATAAATTGTTGTTTACCTACTCTTACTTGTTTTTTTCCAGAAAGTGGATCGTTTAAATAGATATAATTCGTGTCATAACCAACTAAGACGACAGCATGTAGATCAAGCGGTGTTTTAATGTATTGTTTCCCGTGATACCAGCCCTCCCAACGGTCTGGAAGACGGTAATCCCCGGTTGTCCATACAACCACTGGATATCCGGCAGAAACATGCTCTAAGACCCGTTCAAATGGCATGTTTGTTAAATTAATGGCTCTTCCAGGGAGCTTTTGGTTGATTAGGGCAATCATCGGTTGGTCAAAGACTGCATACCCTGCTCTTCCGCCTGTCATATCCCCAACAAAACCATCTGCTGGGTTTCCCCAACGTACTATATCTCCCTTTGGAGATCTAATGAGCGGGTCTACATCCTTTCGGATAGACCGGTATAAATCCATTTTACTTGTTTTAACACCTGCAAAATTTAGCACCATTGCTAGGCTTGTGACTTCACAGCCGTATCTAAGTTCAGGGTTTTGCTTAATTAATACCACATTTAGCATAGCAGAATTCTTTTTGGGAGTAGTACTAACCGAATCACTCTTATTGACTTCATTTTTTCCATAAATCACTTGTTGATTAAGTTCTTTTATTGTAAATCGTTTATTTTCAAAATCGACGGATGATGTGGATTGAGTATTCTCTTTCACGGATATCGTGGATAGAGGCTGTTTACTTTCTGTGCTAGGATGTGTATCAGCATTAAAGTGGCTGCATCCAAGCATGGGAAGGATCGAAGCTAATAAGCAAAGTTTTTTCAATACTTATCCTCCTTATATAACAGCGTAGGTATAGGATATGATTGTTTATAAGCGACTATAATGGTATCCTTTTGGAAAAGAACGAGAATCCGTCGTTTTGCGTATGGTATAATGAGAAAAAAATTTTGGAGGTACTTGGATGGATGCATTGGAAATACTATCGGATCTTGAAAATGTATTTCCCTATTTTCAACCGATTATTAGTGCCGATGAACAACGCATAATTGCTTATGAGGTATTGGGGAGATATGAATCTGAAGGGAATATTATTAGTTTAGGGAACTTTTTTCAGGATGATCAAATTCCAGATGAATATAAGTATGAAGTGGATTTGTTAATAGTCAAAATGGCACTTGAAAAAGCATTAGATCTAGATGAGGATGTAAGTATTTTTCTGAACCGGAATGCTGATTTATTAATGTATGGACATGGTGAACCCTTTTTACAAGAGCTCCTCTCATTTGAAAAAAAGGGCTTGATGTTAAATCGGATAGTTCTGGAAATTTCAGATCGAAATTATACAGGGGATTTAGACCAATTTGATCACTTATTGCAATATTATCGAACTTATGGGATTAAAATAGCGATAGCAAGAATTGACAGTGAAAGTAACTATTTTGAACGAATAGGACAACTTGAACCAGATATACTGAAAATTAACCTACAGGCCTTAAAATCGACGTCAACAGGTATAAATTATCACGATGTCTTGTTTACTTTGTCTCTTTTGGCAAGGAAAATAGGTGCTACACTCTTGTTTGAAAATATAGAGATGAGCTACCAACTGCAGTTTGCATGGAAAAATGGCGGTCGATATTATCAAGGTTATTATTTACACCCGCCAGCAGCAGAGTTCATTCAACGTGATTTCCTAAAGGATCGCTTAAAAGAGAAGTTTCATGACTTTATCTCATATGAAAAAAAGAAATTAGAAGCAGTTTATACCACTGCAGAATTTTTTCAAGCAAAAGTTCAAGAAATTGTTATTAAGAACAGAAATGCCACTTATCAAAACCTTTTTCAAGTACTAATAAAAGAATTGGATCAGATTGCCTTTAGAATGTATGTTTGTGATGAGGACGGCTTCCAGAAATCTGCCAATATATTTAAAGGAAAAGAGGGTTGGAGCATTCAATCCGAGTACATTCAAAAAAATTGGAGTTGGCGTCCTTACTTTTTAGAAAATATTATCAAAATGAGAAATGAACGAAAAGGAATCTTATCTGATTTATATTGTGATATTGATACTGGGGAAACGATTCGTACTTTTTCATTCCCAATGAATGGGGAGGATTATTTGTTTATCGATATATCCTATCAATATTTATTCCAACATGATCAATTACTTTAAAATAGACAGAAATTGCTAGCTTTTATCTTCTTTTTTAGGGAAGTGTATTAAAAAATTCCTTATTTTTTTATTTTTACTTGGACAAATGGACAGCGTTATTTTATTCTTTTAATATTGGCATAAAAATATTGCGGTTGGAAAATTATGAAAGTAATCCACTCGGATAGAAAAATGCCAAATGAGAAACATAATTGTAGATGTTTTTTTTGGTTTGAAAGGAGACGGAGCATATGTCACAGCTTCAAGGTATATTAACAAGATTAAAAAATCTTCAGGAACAAGCTAATAGTGGTGAGCCAGCACAACGCTATTTCGAGGTAAACGGTGATAGAAAGTGTCAAGTAACATTTCATCCGAAAACGGAGACATTTGAATTAGAAGTATATAATGAGAAGGAAAAACCAAAAAGATATCAATTTGATAATGTTGATATGATTACAATTGAAATTTTTGATTTGATTCAATAAGGAACCTTTAGGGTTCCTTTATTTTTCGTGTCAACCACTACGGAGATTGTATTTAGGTTTCTAATTATACGTTACCAAAATTAGCACAGACTCCCGAATACTATGGTAGAATGTAACTGTAGAAAAACAAATTTTGAGGAGTTTTCGGCGATGATCAGTCTTCCCAACGGTGAATTTTTAAAATTAACAATAAAAGAATTAATGATCCCTTCCGAACGGGTAGCGCATGTCCAAATAGGTAATAATCTCGAACATGCCTTATTAGTTTTAACAAAAAGCGGGTATACGGCTATACCGGTCTTAGACCCTCATTACAAGCTTCATGGGTTAATTAGCACCCCGATTATTATGGATTCTATCCTAGGACTAGAAAGAATTGAATTTGAACAACTTGAGAAAAAACGTGTCGAAGAGGTCATGAAAGGCTCTATTCCACGAGTTAAAATTACTGCATCCTTAAAAAAATGTCTTGAATTACTTGTTAACCAACCATTTCTTTGTGTGGAGACTGAAGATGGATACTTTGAAGGAATTTTGCCAAGAAGTACGTTATTAAATCAATTAAATAAAATAATAAAAAAAAATGAAAAATGATGTATTTAGGCCCCCAAGCAGGGGGCTTGATTTTTTTTAAGTTTGAGGTGTAAATATGAGTACTTCTACTGAGAAGATATCCAAAGGAAAGTCCAACAGCAGGCAAACAAAAAAACCACTAGTTCTAGCCGCCGTAATGTTAGCGATGTTTATGGGGGCGATTGAAGCAACGATTGTTTCAACCGCAATGCCGGCAATTGTCGCTGATTTAGGCGGTTTTACACTATATAGCTGGGTATTCTCTGCGTACTTGTTAATGAATTCTGTAACCGTTCTTATTTATGGTAAATTATCTGACTTATTTGGTCGAAAACCAATTCTTACGATTGGAATATTAATTTTTTTATTTGGATCCATTCTTTGTGGATTCGCCACATCAATGAAAATGTTGATTATTTTTCGTTTGATTCAAGGATTTGGAGCAGGTGCTGTCACACCGATTGCAACAACAATAATTGGCGATATCTATACTGCAGAAGAACGGGCTAAAATTCAGGGTTACCTAGCTAGTGTATGGGGTATTTCCGCGATTACTGGACCTGCTGTCGGCGGCTTACTTGTCCAATATGTAAGTTGGCATTATGTATTCTGGATAAACATTCCGCTGGGGATTCTTTCTTTAGTAGGCCTATGGCTGTTTCTACATGAAAATGTCCAAAGGAAAAAACATCAAATAGATTATTTAGGTGCTATTTTGTTAACGATGACTATTTCTTCGTTAATGTTTATTCTTGTAGAAGGTGGGAGCCGCTTTGCATGGGGATCTTGGCAGTCGCTAAGCTTTTTTGCTTTCAGCGCTGTAACATTACTTGGGTTTGTATTTCAGGAAGCCCGTGCTAGTGAACCGGTTATGCCATTTTCAATTTGGAAGGAACGCTCCATTCTAATTGCCAATACTACGTCGCTTACTACGGGAATCATGTTAATTGGAATATCGAGCTTTTTACCTACATTTGTGCAAGGTGTTATGGAACAAACACCCATTGTTGCTGGTTTTACTTTGACAGCTATGTCAATTGGTTGGCCAATAGCATCCACACTTGCGGGACGGTTATTGATAACGATGGGTTATCGAAAAACATCTATAATCGGTGGTGTCTCGTTAATCATTGGCAGCATTGCCTTCTTGACGATGTCAGCCTCCTCAGGGCCTTTATGGGCAGCAGTGGGTTCTTTTTTCGTTGGAATAGGGATGGGCTTAACATCCACTGCCTTTATTGTCTCGATTCAAAGTACGGTAGGTTGGGAACAGAGAGGCATCGCAACGGCATCTAATATGTTTATGAGAAATCTTGGAAATACAATTGGTGCAGCATTACTGGGGGGAATCCTTAATAACAGGTTGAGTCAATATTTAAGCGAGAATGATCATTCCTTATCAATAGATGATGTCAATCTACTCTTAAAATCTGCTAAGCGAGAAAATCTCTCTGAATCAGTCCGGAGTTTCTTGCAGAATGGGCTAACCTTTTCCCTTCACTCTGTTTATTATGTTGTCTTCGCCTTGGCAATCATAAGTTTACTGTTAATATTTTTTATACCGAAAAAGAACGATAGCTCTGTGTAACTTCACAGAGCTTTTTTAAGGAGGGGAACAATCTTGTCCTCATTATCAGAATTTCAATTATTATCCGTTTTAGCTCAGGAGATGAATATGCGGAAGGCATCGGAACGGCTTTTTGTGTCACAGCCAGCCCTTTCGCAACGATTGCAAACTATCGAAAAAGATTGGGGAACGAAATTATTTATTCGCTCGCAAAAAGGTCTAGCTCTAACCCCCTCAGGTGAGCATGTCATCCAATTTGCAAATGAAGTGCTGACTAAGCAAGAAAAGGTGCGTGAAACCATTCATTCCCTTCAATCAGGTGTGTCAGGTACTTTGAAGATTGCTGTTGCTTCGATTGTAGGCCAAAACTGGCTCCCACAGGTTTTAAAGAAATTTATTGATCGATATCCTCAAGCCAAAATTTCATTAGTAACTGGATGGAGCAGCGAAATATTAAAATGCTTATATGATGATCAAGTTCATATAGGGATTATACGTGGTACACCCGATTGGAAAGGAATTAAGGTTCATTTATTTAACGATCCTCTATATTTAGTTGACAGGGAAATTACTAGTCCGGAACAAGTTTTAAATACGGACCGCCCCTTCATTCAATTTAAAAGTGATTCTAATTATTTCCAAGAAATTCAAGATTGGTGGATGCGCAATTTTAAGACTTCACCCAAGAGGACCGTTGTGGTTGATCAAATTGAGACATGCAAGCAGATGGCTTTCAATGGCATTGGCTACGCCATCCTGCCCGCCATAACATTAACTAAAGCAGAAAAGGAAATTTTCAAAATACCGCTTTTAAATGAGTATAATGAACCTCTAAAGCGTGATACATGGCTACTAGGCTATGAATCGGCCTTTCAATTAAAGCAAGTTTCAGCCTTTGTGGAATTAATTAAGGAGCATATCGCTGAATCTTCAGGAGATTAGGGTAGTTTTTCTTGTTTTCGTTTCTTTTGTTTGTTAAAGTATTTTTTAGTACGAATACATAGGGGGTAAAATAATGAAGATGATGGATGCAAATGAAATTATTTCTTTTATTCAAAATAGTAAAAAATCTACACCTGTAAAGGTTTATTTAAAAGGTGAATTAGCAGGAATTGATTTTGGAAACAATACAAAAACTTTTATTAATGGAAATACGGGTATCATTTTTGGTGAATGGTCTGAAATTAATGAAGTGTTAGAAGCACATAAAGAAAAAATTGAAGATCAAGTGGTTGAAAATGACCGTCGTAATTCTGCAATCCCATTGTTAGATAATAAGTATATTAATGCCCGAATTGAACCAGGTGTTACTATTCGTGACCAAGTGGAAATCGGTGATAATGCCGTTATTATGATGGGAGCCGTTATCAATATCGGTGCCGTTATTGGTGAAAAATCGATGATTGATATGGGTGTTGTTCTAGGTGGAAGGGCTACTGTCGGGAAGAATTGTCATATTGGGGCGGGAACTGTCTTGGCCGGTGTTATTGAACCACCATCTGCGAAGCCTGTTATTATTGAGGATGATGTTCTTATTGGAGCGAATGCCGTTGTTCTTGAAGGGGTTACAGTTGGAACAGGTTCAGTAGTCGCTGCAGGTGCAGTAGTCACTCAAGATGTTGCTCCTTATACAGTTGTAGCAGGGATGCCGGCAAGAAAAATTAAAGATATTGATGAAAAAACGAAGTCAAAAACTGAAATAATGCAGGAACTTCGTCAACTTTAAAAGCCCGCTTCCTTTGTCCGAAGTACTCTAGCCGCTGGGCGCTGGAGCTAGATAGTTCTCTAAGTATAAGCAGAAAAGCGTGGAGCATATCCACGCTTCTTTTTTAAAAGGAGAGTTAATAAATGAATCCATTGATTAAAATCCGCCGTGACCTTCATCAAATTCCAGAAATAGGATTTCAAGAGTTTGAGACACAAGCCTATTTATTGTCTTACCTTGAGTCTTTACCACAAGATCGTATCACGATAAAAAAATGGGAGACAGGGTTGTTTGTAAAGGTTCATGGCTTAAATCCCCAAAAAACGATTGGTTATAGAACAGACATCGATGGACTTCCAATTAGCGAAGAAACAGGATTACCTTTCGCATCGACCCACGATGGAAAGATGCATGCATGTGGGCATGATTTCCACATGAGCATCGCTCTTGGGGTACTAACTTATTTTACGAATAACCCAATTGCAGACGACCTTTTGTTTGTTTTTCAACCTGCAGAGGAAGGACCTGGCGGAGCGGAACCGATGTTAAAATCAGAAGAAATGCTTGAATGGATGCCTGACCTGATTTTTGCCTTACATATTGCACCAGAGTATCCTGTTGGAACTATCGCGGTTAAGGAAGGGTTACTATTTGCTAATACTTCTGAACTGTTTGTTGATCTAAAGGGTAAGGGCGGGCATGCCGCTAGACCTCACGAAACGAATGATATGGTTGTCGCAGCATGTACATTGGTAAATCAGCTGCAAACGATTGTGTCAAGGAATGTCGACCCCTTAGATAGTGCGGTTATAACGATTGGAAAAATCACTGGCGGTACCGTTCAAAATATTATTGCTGAAAATGCAAGGCTTGAGGGAACCATCAGGACGCTTTCTGCTGAATCGATGAAAAAGGTTAAACATCGCATTGAGGCGCTTGTGAAGGGAATCGAGGCAGGTTTTGAATGTGAAACTGTCATTGATTATGGTTCGATGTATCATCAAGTCTATAATACTGAATCTATTACAAGAGATTTTATGAAATATCTTCAAAACGAAACAAATGTTGAAGTAATCGAGTGCAAGGAAGCGATGACGGGAGAAGACTTTGGGTATATGCTTAAAGAGATTCCTGGGCTTATGTTTTGGCTGGGTGTGGATTCGCCCTATGGTTTACACCATTCAAAATTAAATCCACAAGAAGGTGCGATTGAAGTAGCTGTTAAAGTAATGACAAGCTATATCTCTAATCTAGGGAATAGATTAAATCTTAAATAAGAAGGCGTTTTATTTTGTTCAGTTTAGCAATCATGATAAAATTAAAGAGAATTATAAGGGAAATTGTTACATATCGTCGATTATTATCACACAATTAGGGAAAACTTATGAAGGGGAAATAAGGTTATAATTAATAATAAGTATTTAATTAAATTAATTATAATTTAATATTGACTCAAAATAAGATGTGTCCTATAATTAGAATTGTGAAAAGGATAGCAAATGAGAAATGCTATAAATACTCATTTATTAATTATTTGGAGGGATTTGAATGCCAGAACGTATGGTAGGTAAACAAGCACCACGCTTTGAAATGGATGCTGTAATGCCAAACAAAGAATTTAAAAAAGTAAGTTTAGAAGAAAACATGAAAAACGATAAATGGACTGTGTTGTTCTTTTATCCAATGGACTTTACATTTGTTTGTCCAACTGAAATTACAGCGATGTCCGATCGTTATGAAGAGTTTGATGATTTAGATGCAGTTATCGTTGGTGCTTCTACTGACACAATCCACACTCATCTTGCTTGGATTAAAACAGATCGCAAAGAAAATGGTCTTGGCGATTTAAACTATCCTCTTGCTGCAGATACTAACCACGTGGTAGCTCGTGATTATGGAGTATTAATTGAAGAAGAAGGTATCGCACTTCGCGGTTTATTCATTATCGATCCTGAGGGTGAATTAAAGTATTCTGTTGTAAATCACAACAATATCGGCCGAGACGTGGATGAAACTTTACGTGTTCTTCAAGCGTTACAAACTGGCGGTCTTTGCCCAGCAAACTGGAAGCCTGGACAAGCTACATTGAATGTATAATTTGTACAAAACAGATAGACCTAACCTTTTAAAGTGTTAGGTCTTTTTAATAGGGGGATTATCGATGAAATTACGTGAACCTATGCCAGAGTTAACTGGGGCAACTGAATGGTTAAACGGTGAAGTGACAAGAGCAGACCTAATCGGAGAAAAACCAACATTGCTTCATTTTTGGTCGATAAGCTGCCATCTTTGTAAGGAAGCGATGCCGCAGGTAAATCAATTCCGGGATGATTTTAAGGACAAGTTAAATGTGGTTGCTGTTCATATGCCGCGTTCTGAAAACGACCTTAACCTAGATGAAATTAAACAAGTGGCAGCTGAGCATGGAATCAATCAACCGATTTTTGTCGACAGTGATCACAAGTTGACAGAAGCCCTTGAAAATCAATATGTACCAGCTTATTATGTATTTGACAAAGAAGGCAAGCTCCGCCATTTCCAAGCAGGCGGAAGTGGCATGAAAATGCTCGAGAAGCGTGTAAACCGAGTGTTGGATGAATTGGAAAAAACAGAATAAAAAACAACCTAAGTGCTGTCCGTTATATTCAACGGGCAGCATTTTTATTTTTTTTTACCTGTAACCTTGCCTCCTTTTAATCGTCGGTATTTATATATACCTAGCTTTAACCATTAGAGAAAAAAGGGGTGTCAAAAGTTGAAAAAGCCAAAACGTTTGTTTTCTATTTTTTTCATTATCCTATTAATTTTTATTACTGGGTGCAGTTCCAACAGCGAAGATAAAAGTGCAAAAATGAGTGAAAGTAATGATGTATCTATGGATACAGCCGAATCTGACAGCGGGGAGCAAGCAGACTTTTACTCGGGTGAAACAGAAAAGGCTGAAAAAAGTTCCGCAGCTGAAAATATAAAAATTCAAAACCAAATGGTCATTTATCAAGCTGATCTACAATTGCGAGTAAAGAAATTTGATCAGACTGTCCGTATCCTTGAAGAAAAAGTATTAAAATATGGGGGCTATATAGCAGAGTCCAATGTGTCAAAAGAGGGCAACGAGCAGGTAAGTGGCAGCATTAAAATTAGAATACCACAAAAGCACTTTCAGACCTTTTTACATGATGCTGAGAGTCAAGCAGCAGAGGTTTTGCAAAGAAGTATAACAGGGCAGGATGTAACCGAGGAATATGTTGATCTTGAGTCCAGATTAAAATCAAAAAAGGTGGTGGAAGAACGGTTACTCACTTTTATGAAAAGTGCAGTAAAAACAGAAGATTTATTGAAAATTTCTGCTGATTTAGCATCAGTACAAGAGGAAATTGAAATCATTGAAGGAAAGATGAAGTTTTTAGAAAACCAAACCTCCCTTTCGACAGTTAACATAACCCTTTACGAAAAAAGCGTAGTTGTACCTACTATTAATAAAGATAAATTAAATACTTGGGAGAAAACCAAAAAACAATTCATTAACAGCATCAATATGTTATTAGTTGGTTTATCAGGCTTGGTTGTTTTTACCGTTGGTAACCTGCCAGTTCTAGCCATATTATTTATTATAGTATTTTTACTTCTTTACTATCTTAAAAAGAGGAAGTCCAGACAGAGGCAGGAATAAGAAGGGATAGCTCTCTCTATTTAAATCTGACGAATGATGCTAAAATCATAATAAGATAATGATTTTAATTTTACCGGGGGAGTTATTTATGAAGAAAAGTTTCGCAGTCATTGGGCTTGGTCGATTCGGTGGAAGTATTTGCCGAACTCTTACCGATGAGGGGATGGAAGTTCTTGCTATCGATAAAAATGAAGAACGAGTAAATGAATATGCAATGATTGCTTCTCATGCGGTTGTAGGGGATACAACAGACGAAGCAGTTTTGAAAAGCCTTGGGATACGTAACTTCGATCATGTGATTGTAGCTATTGGCGATGATATTCAATCAAGTATACTTACAACTCTAATTCTTAAGGAATTGGGTGTAGTGCGTATTACAGCTAAGGCTCAAAACGATTACCATGAAAAAGTTTTGAGGAAAATTGGTGCAGATAGTGTTGTTCACCCAGAAAGAGACATGGGAAAACGGATTGCTAACAATATGGCTTCGAGTAATGTTGTCGACTACCTTGAACTATCAGATGAACACAGTATCGTTGAAATTGTTGCGAATGGAAAACTTAGTGGTCATACGATTATGGATTTGGATATTCGCAAGAAATATGGTTTGAATATTGTCGCCATAAAAAGAGGAGAAGAAATTATTGTTTCTCCACAAGCCAAAGAAACTTTTCAAGTTAATGATGTTTTAATCGTGATTGGAACCGACCAAGACATCAATCGATTTGAAAAAAAAGTATTAGAATAAGGAAAGCGGAAGCGCCTTGAACAGGGGCGACAGGCATAAGACGAGCAGGCGTGAAGGTTGCTCTTGAACCTTCATGACTGATTGGCTTATGACCCCGAGCCCCTAGGCGCTGGAGCTAGACAATAAGAAAAGCGGAAGCGCTCGAAGCGCTTCCGCTTTATTTATTCTTACACTTCCATTATGATCGGTAAAATCATTGGTCTGCGCTTTGTTTTTTCGTATAGGAAAGGCGCTAATGTATCTGTAATTTCATTTTTAATTTCAGACCATTGGCTTGTCTTTCTTTCCATCACTTTATTTAAGTGCTTGGTGATTAGATTTTGAGCATCGTTAATTAAATCACCGGATTCTCTCATATAAACAAATCCTCGAGAAATTAGGTCAGGTCCTGAAGCAATTTTAAATTCTTTCATATTAATACTTACGACCACAACAACTAATCCTTCCTCAGAAAGAATTCTACGGTCACGTAAGACAATATTTCCTATATCGCCAACACCACTGCCGTCGATATAAACAGAACCAGATGGAATCTTTCCAGCAACTTGAGCAGTATCCTCAGAAAGAGCTAACACTTCACCATTGTCCATGATAAAACAATTTTCTTCTTGTACTCCGCAATCAACCGCGATCTTAGCGTGCATTCTTTGCATTCGATACTCACCGTGGATTGGCATAAAGAACTTTGGTCTAATTAAACGCAGCATTAGTTTTTGTTCTTCCTGCCCACCATGACCAGAAGTATGAATATTACTTAGTTTACCGTGAATAACTTCCGCGCCGGCTCTATAGAGCATATTAATCGTTCGACTCACACTAATTGTGTTCCCTGGAATAGGTGAAGATGAAAATACCACTGTGTCACCAGGAATGATTTGAATTTGTCTGTGTGTGCCATTAGCAATTCTTGAAAGAGCAGCCATAGCTTCGCCCTGACTTCCGGTACAAAGGATCGTAACTTTATCAGCAGGAAGACGGTTTATTTGATTCGCTTCAATAAAAGTCTCTTTAGGTGCATTAATATACCCTAATTCAAGTCCGATATTGATAGCTGCTTCCATGCTTCGGCCAAAAACCGCTACTTTTCTTCCGTATACTACTGCTGCCTCTACCACTTGCTGCAATCTATGGATATTAGATGCAAAGGTAGCAAAAATAATACGCCCGTCCACTTTGCGGAAAATATCATTGATGCTGTCGCCTACCCTACGTTCTGACATGGTGAATTCAGGTATTTCACTATTTGTACTATCTGATAGTAAACATAAAACGCCTTCTTTACCTATTTCAGCCATTTTGGTTAGATTGGCAGGTTCACCTACAGGGGTAAAATCAAATTTAAAATCTCCAGTATGGACAATTTGACCTGGCGGAGTTTTAACTACAATCCCATAAGAATCAGGAATACTATGGGTGGTGCGGAAAAAAGTAACCGATGTTTTGCGGAATTTGATGATATCGTCTTCTTTAATGTCTATCAACTTAGCATTTCTTAATAAGCCGTGTTCTTCTAGTTTATTTTTAATTAATCCAAGAGCGAGTTTCCCACCATAAATTGGAACATTAATCTCGCGTAATAAATAGGGAATACCGCCAATGTGATCTTCGTGTCCGTGTGTAACAAATAATCCTTTTATTTTATCTTGATTCTTTACCAAATAGGTATAATCAGGAATAACATAATCAATACCTAATAGCTCATCCTCAGGAAATTTTATTCCGGCATCAATTAATATTATTTCATCCTGAAACTGAACCGCATACGTGTTTTTGCCAATTTCGCCTAAACCACCTAGGGCAAAAACCGCAGTTTGATCATTCTTAACAAATTTCATAAATTATCATTTCTCCAATACTTTATAGTCTTCATTTTGAAGTTCATATTTTAAATGAGCTCCTTTAACTTCTTGAACAAATTCAACATTAAACCCACGGTCGGCAATTTTTGAGCGGACATCTCTTACCGATTCTCCCTCAATAAATAGGGTTTTTGTATTCTCTCTGACTGGTACTTCTTTGATGTTTTCCTGATAATATACTTTAAATATCATTACAATTTCGCTCCTAACTGAATCATAACTTTTTCTATTATATAAAACATTTTCATCTTTTTCATTTATTTTCTTTGGAAACCATCAGTCTTATATGAAAAGTATGTAAAAAAGAATCGTTGTTTTTACAATTTACAATAATGAAGGAGCCCTTCGCAAGTTTGAAGGGCCCTAAAAAAATTTAGGCAATGGATTTCTTTCGCAGTAATTCTTTCCACTGTTTTAAAAGCTTCTTCCTTAGCTTCTTTAACATAGTGGATCATCTCCTTACCTCTTATTTTATACAATCCTTGTCCAAAGTAAAGTAAGCGATGGCAGATTATTGAAGTTTTTTTAAAATAAGAGTATTTTTACTATATTATATGATGAAATTGGTGATTCAATCATGGTTAAACATGGAATTACATTGACAAATTATAAATTGACTTTTTTTAATATAAAGTTTAGTGTTTTAAAGAATAAAGAACTGCGGGGAGTATATTTTCACAGTTTAGAGGATTCGACAAAAAGGAGTACATATTAAATGAAGAAAATTGTATTTTTTGACATAGATGGCACATTGCTCGATCATGAAAAAAACCTACCCGAAAGCACGTTAAAAGCCATCAATTTACTTAAGAAGAATGATGTATTTGTCGCAATTGCCACTGGCAGAGCTCCGTTTATGTTTGAAGGCCTGCGGAATGTACTTGGAATTGACTCCTATGTGAGCTTTAACGGTCAATTTGTAGTTTTTGAGAATGAAGTTATATATGAGAACCCTTTGAATGAAAATGAGCTAAATAAATTATTTAACCATACGAAGTCAAACAATCATCCATTAGTGTTTATGAATGAAAAAACAATGAAGGCAAGTGTTAAGCATCATCCATTTGTTGAAAAAAGCATGGGGAGCCTAAATTTTCCTCATCCTGAGGAAGATGATTCTTTTTATGTCAATCGAAAAATATATCAAAGCCTCCTTTTTTGTGAAAATAAAGATGAAAGTTTATATTTCTCTGACTATCCCCAATTTGATTTTATCAGATGGCATCCATTTTCTGTCGATGTTTTACCAAAGGGTGGTTCAAAAGCAGAAGGAATAAAAAAAATGATCGAACGTTTGGGGTTTGAGCTGAAGGATGTTTATGCATTCGGAGATGGTTTAAATGATTTAGAAATGTTGAAGGCAGTTGGAACAGGCGTTGCCATGGGAAATGGTGTCCCTGAAGCCAGAGAACTTGCAGATCTTATTACAAGCGATGTTTCCGAAGATGGTATCTGGAATGGGTTAAAGGAACTACAGCTAATATAAATTGTGAACCGACCCAAGTAAGGGCCGGTTCTTTATACATCTGTAGCCCAAAATCAATGTAGCTCCTGTTTGATTACCTTTCGATAGCTATGGCACCTTGGATTGGTTTTAACGGGTCTTCATGATTGATATAATCATAAAACATAACACCATTTAAATGATCGATTTCGTGTTGAAAGCAGATAGAAGGAAGTCCCTTTAATCGTAGTTTCACTTCTTCACCGTTAAGGTTTGTTCCCTTTACAGTAATCCTTGCATATCTAGGGACGTATCCTGGAATGGCACTATCTACTGAAAGGCAGCCTTCACCAGCTTGTAAATACGACTTTTCAACAGAATGGCTGATAATTTTAGGATTAAATAATGCGTAACTATAAAGAGTGCCTGTGTCATCAGTAAGATGCACGGCTATCATCCGTTTTAGAATATTTATTTGCGGGGCAGCCAATCCTATTCCAGGGCGTAAACCAAATTGTACCGACTTTTCAGGATTTTGACTATTAATTACATATTCTAATAAGCTAAATAATATTTGTTTATCCTCTTCTGATGGCGGCATGGATACTTCTGCAGCCACTTTTCTAAGGGAAGGATGACCATCTCGAATGATATCTTCCATCGTAATCATGATTCCACTCACTCCTGTGCTTAAACTAAAATTATTAATAATAAATAGTCTATCAGACAATTGATAAAAAGTTAATATTTGATTCAGGTAACTGATTTGCATCCTTTTTTTATGGGATATTGTATTGTCAAACAAACCAGGTGTCGATATAGTAGGAATTGGAATAGGCAGGAGGTTTATAATGTGTCATTAAAAGAAAAGTATGGTTTGATTTTATGTTTATCCGTTTTGATTGTTATTTTTGCTGGGTGTACGAAAGAAAAGTCTCCAGTCGAAAAAATGTATGATGTTTTAGAAAAAGTCGTTTCAGCCGAAAAAGAATTTGAGGAACAACAGAATCCCCTTGTTACACATGAAAAAAAAGAAAAAGAAATTTATGACCAGATTATCAAACTTGGCATGAAAGAATATGCTCAAATCGTAAAACTTTCAGATGAAGCAATATTATTAGCTGATGAAAGAAAAGCGCTGATGGAGAAAGAAACGAACAGCATTAAAGAATCCCAGAAAGAATTCATAAAGGCCAGGGATATTAAGGATAAATTAGAAGATCGCGATTTAACGAAATTAGCTAATGAACTATATGAGATAATGATGGAAAGATATAAAGCGCATGAAGCGTTATACCTAGAGTATAATGAAGCGCTGAAAAATGATAAAGAATTGTATGAAATGTTTAAAAATAAAAATCTTCCACTTGAAGACCTTGAAGCACAGGTAAATAAGTTAAATGCAACGTATAAAAGAGTCTATAATGCCAATGAAAAATTTAATATGTTAACAGAACAATACAATGATAAAAAGTTGTCATTTTATAAGCAGGCAGGGCTTAAATCAAGCAAATAAATATTATCTCATCAAAATAATCGGCTGAATAGGCCGATTTTTTGTATATTATAACAAATAAATTAAATGAGGTATTATATATAACAGATGTTGAAAAAAAGTAATACAGAAGAAAAAGTGTTTATAATATTAGCAATATGAACGTGGTGAAAAATATTGAAACATAGTATTTGACGTGCAAAAACTAATGATGTAAACTTAAAAAGTGTTAATTAATTGTATCAATGATGTTACATAAAATAGTGGTACAGAATAAGATGATGATAAGGTGAAAGATATTTTGTTTTAACTTTTCGTTTATGTGAAAAACTATTTGAAAGTATGTTTCATGTATAATCCTTACCAAAATCGAGTGTAATATCAAGAGTTTATCCAAATGATAAAGAAAAATGGATGACGTTGTCCATCTGTCTTTTATTCTTAAGTTTTTGGGTATTCTAACTTAGTGGATAATATTTAAAAAATTAAGTTTTGAATTGAAAGGAAGAGGTGACCTAAATGGTTTCTAAAACTCAGAACGCCAAGCTTGATGCGAAGAAAACACTAGAAGTTGTAGAGGAACAATTTCAAACACTTCAAATTCTTAATGAAGTTGGTGAAGTCGTAAACGAAGCTGCGATGCCAGACCTTACAGATGAACAGCTTCAGGAATTAATGCGCCGTATGGTTTATTCACGAATTCTTGACCAGCGCTCTATCTCTTTAAATCGCCAAGGAAGATTAGGATTCTACGCTCCCACTGCAGGACAAGAGGCATCTCAATTAGCTTCACAGTTTGCATTAGAAAAAGAAGATTTTATCCTACCGGGATATCGCGATGTTCCACAAATTATCTGGCATGGATTACCTTTATACCAAGCCTTTTTATGGTCCAGAGGTCATTTTGAAGGTGGACAAATTCCTGAGGGCGTTAATATAGCTATCCCGCAAATCATTATCGGTGCACAGTATGTTCAGACAGCTGGTGTAGCACTAGGAATGAAAAAGCGTGGAGTAAAAGCAGTTGCAATTACGTATACAGGTGACGGTGGTACATCTCAAGGGGATTTCTATGAAGGAATGAATTTTGCAGGCGCATATAAAGCTCCAGCCATCTTTATTGCTCAAAATAACCGTTTCGCAATCTCAACTCCTGTTGAAAAGCAAACAGCTTCCAAAACTCTAGCTCAAAAAGCAGTTGCAGCAGGTATTCCTGGTATTCAAGTTGACGGTATGGATCCTTTAGCGGTATATGCTGCAACTCGTGATGCACGTGAGCGTGCAATTAACGGTGAAGGCCCAACATTCATTGAAACATTAACTTACAGATATGGTCCTCATACCATGGCTGGTGATGACCCAACACGTTATCGTACAGCAGACCTTGACAATGAGTGGGAAAAGAAAGATCCATTAGTACGTTTCCGAAAATTCCTTGAAAACAAGGGTCTATGGACGGAAGAAAAAGAAAATGAAGTAATCGAACAAGCAAAAGAAGACATTAAAGAAGCAATTAAAAAAGCTGATGCAGCGCCTAAACAAAAGGTTACTGATTTAATGTCAATTATGTATGAAGAAATGCCGCAAAACTTAAAAGAGCAATATGAAATATATAAAGAAAAGGAGTCGAAGTAAGCCATGGCTCAAATGACAATGATTCAAGCAATTACAGATGCATTGCGTGTGGAATTAAGCAATGATCCGAATGTATTAGTTTTCGGTGAAGACGTGGGTGTAAACGGTGGTGTTTTCCGTGCAACCGAAGGGTTGCAAAATGAATTTGGCGAAGATCGTGTTTTTGACACGCCACTTGCTGAATCTGGAATTGGTGGATTAGCGGTTGGTCTTAGTTTACAAGGCTTCCGTCCTGTTCCAGAAATTCAATTCTTTGGTTTCGTTTATGAAGTAATGGATTCAATTTCTGGTCAGGCAGCTCGTCTTCGTTATCGTACCGGAGGCAAATTTAATGCTCCAGTAACATTTCGTTCGCCATTTGGAGGCGGCGTACATACACCTGATATGCACGCAGACAGTTTAGAAGGACTTATGGCGCAACAGCCTGGCTTAAAGGTTGTTATTCCATCAACTCCATATGATGCTAAAGGACTTCTCATTTCATCAATCCGTGATAATGACCCAGTTATTTTCCTTGAGCATATGAAGTTATACCGTTCGTTCCGTCAAGAAGTTCCAGAAGGGGAATATACAATTCCACTAGGAAAAGCCGAAGTAAAACGTGAAGGAACTGATATTACTATCGTTACTTATGGAGCAATGGTTCACGAGTCATTAAAAGCCGCAGAGGAACTAGAAAAAGAAGGTCATTCTGCAGAAGTTATTGACTTAAGAACAGTAAGTCCTATCGATATTGAAACGATTATTGCTTCAGTTGAAAAAACAGGTCGTGCGATAGTTGTTCAAGAAGCTCAAAAACAAGCAGGAATTGCTGCAAACGTTGTTGCTGAAATTAACGACCGCGCAATTTTAAGTTTAGAAGCACCTGTATTGCGTGTGGCTGCACCTGATACCGTTTTTGCATTCCCTCAAGCAGAAGCCGCATGGCTGCCGAATTATAAAGATGTAATTGAAACAGCTAAAAAAGTTTTAACATTTTAATTAAATACGTAATTGGCCGCTCTAATTACTATAATTTCGATGCTCAAAAATACATGTAATTTAGGAGGATGAATCCTAGTGTCATTTCAATTTAAAATGCCTGACATCGGTGAAGGAATTCATGAAGGCGAAATTGTTAAATGGTTTGTAAAGCCAGGCGACAAAATTCAAGAAGATGATGTACTTTGCGAGATTCAAAATGATAAAGCAGTGGTAGAAATTCCGTCTCCAGTTGAAGGAACCGTTCTTGAAGTATTAGTAGGAGAAGGAACTGTCGCTACAGTTGGACAGGTTTTAGTCACTTTTGATGCCCCAGGTTACGAAAACCTACAATTTAAAGGCGATGAACATGCTGATGAACCGAAACAAGAAGAAAAAGCAGCAGTATCAACTCCTGCACCTGAGGTTAAACAAGATGCAGCACCACAACCAGCAGCAGTAGCAGTGGCACCAGTGGCACCACAAGCAGACGTTGATCCAAATCGTCGGATTATTGCTATGCCATCTGTTCGTAAATATGCTCGCGAAAAAGGCATTAGTATCAATTTAGTAGCTGGAACAGGAAATAATGGACGGATACTGAAGGGTGATATCGATCTATTTGTAAGCGGTGGAGCAGCACCTGCGCCACAAGCTGCGACAAATGTAGCTGTAGAAGTTGAAACAACTAAAGTGGAGGCACCTCAAGCAACAGCTGTAGCTATTCCACAAGGTGAATATCCAGAAACTCGCGAGAAAATGAGTGGGATCAGAAAGGCAATTGCCAAAGCAATGGTTAATTCCAAACACACTGCTCCTCACGTTACATTAATGGATGAAATCGATGTAACCAAACTTGTTACACACCGGAAGAAATTCAAAGAAGTGGCAGCTGCTAAAGGCATTAAGCTTACCTTCTTACCATACATCGTTAAAGCATTAACAAGTGCATTACGTGAATTCCCAGCTTTAAATACTTCACTTGATGATGCTACTAGTGAAATCATTCATAAACATTATTATAATATTGGAATTGCAGCAGACACAGAAAAAGGATTGCTAGTTCCAGTAGTAAAAGATGCAGACCGTAAGTCAGTATTCTCAATTTCAAATGATATTAATGAATTAGCTGTAAAAGCCCGTGACGGCAAACTTGCACCTAACGAAATGAAGGGCGCATCTTGTACAATTTCAAACATCGGTTCAGCTGGCGGGCAATGGTTTACACCAGTTATTAACCATCCTGAAGTAGCAATTTTGGGCGTTGGCCGGATTGCAGAAAAACCAATCGTTAGAAACGGTGAAATTGTTGCTGCACCGGTTTTAGCACTTTCATTAAGTTTTGACCACCGCATGATTGACGGTGCAACAGCACAAAATGCATTAAATCATATTAAACGTTTATTGAACGATCCAGAACTATTGTTAATGGAGGCGTAATAAAATGGTCGTTGGAGATTTCCCAATTGAAACAGATACTATAGTCATCGGAGCAGGCCCAGGGGGATATGTTGCAGCTATTCGTGCAGCGCAGTTGGGACAAAAAGTGACAATTGTTGAAAAAGAATATGTTGGCGGCGTTTGTTTAAATGTAGGATGTATCCCTTCTAAAGCATTAATTTCAGCAGGTCACCGCTATGAAACAGCGATGCATTCTGAAACCTTCGGGATTACTGCTGAAAATGTAAAAGTGGATTTCACAAAAGTTCAAGAGTTTAAATCAGGAATAGTAAATAAATTAACTGGCGGCGTTGAAGGATTATTAAAAGGAAACAAAGTAAACATTGCCCGTGGTGAAGCATATTTTGTCGATGCCAATACGCTGCGTGTAATGGATGAAAATTCAGCGCAAACTTATACCTTTAAAAATGCCATTATTGCTACTGGATCCCGTCCGATTGAGTTACCCGCCTTTAAATATTCAAAACGTGTTTTGAATTCTACTGGGGCACTTAACTTAAATGAAATCCCTGAAAAAATCGTCGTTATCGGCGGAGGCGTAATCGGGATTGAGCTTGGCGGTGCATACGCAAACTTTGGCAGTCAGGTTACCATTTTAGAAGGTGCAGAAGAAATATTAGGTCTTGGTGTTTTTGATAAGCAAATGGCTGCTCTCGTAAAACGAAGCATGAAGAAAAAAGGTGCAGAGTTCTTTACAAAGGCGTTTGCCAAGGGCGTTGAAGAAACTGAAAATGGTGTGGTAGTAACGTTCGAAACAAAAGGCGAGGAAAAGAAAATCGAAGCTGATTACGTTTTTGTAATGGTCGGACGACGTCCTAACACAGATGAAATGGGCTTAGAACAAGTTGGTGTTAAATTAACTGAGCGTGGACTAATTGAAATCGATAAACAATGTCGCACAAATCTAAGCAATATTTATGCTATTGGTGATGTTGTTGCTGGCCCTCAATTGGCACATAAAGCTTCATATGAAGCTAAAATTGCCGCAGAGGCAATTGCTGGTCACACGTCTGAAATTGATTACTTAGGTATTCCTGCTGTTGTCTTCTCTGATCCTGAATTAGCTTCAGTTGGATATACAGAAGCCCAAGCAAAAGAAGAAGGAATTGTTGTAAATGCGGCTAAATTCCCATTTGCAGCTAATGGTCGTGCATTATCACTCGACAGTGGTGATGGATTCATGAAATTAATTACTCGTAAAGAGGATGGACTTGTCATCGGGGCGCAGATTGCCGGAACAAATGCATCAGATATGATTGCAGAATTGGGACTTGCGATTGAAGCTGGGATGACTGCTGAAGATCTTGCCATGACTATTCATGCTCATCCAACACTTGGAGAAATCACAATGGAAGCGGCGGAAGTTGCCTTAGGAAGCCCAATCCACATTATGAAATAATTCATAAATATATAGTCCTTTTCGTTAACTAACGGAAAGGACTTTTACTATTTTTACCGAATTGTATTTATACAAAGATAAAAGCAAAAAAATCCTTGTCAACTTAAAAACAAAATATATCTCTCGCTTTTAGAACATATACTTAAGAACGAGCATTCTGAAAAGAAGTGAATGTATTAAGAGTGGTGATAAATATGAGGGTCTATATTGTGGTGATACTGCAATTTATCATTTGGAGCGGATATACATTTATTGAATGGTTATCAAAGCATGACCAGCTATTTTATAAAGTCATTATGTTTTTTGTGTTCTTTTATTTAGCATTTTTAATAGGAAACCAGGTCACAAAATCAGTGCGTAAAACGCTTTTTATCACTACTTTAAGCCTTGTTATATATACTTCGATTCACTATACCATGGAATTGTTTATTCACTAAAGAAAGCCCCTGAAGGAGCTCTTCTTGCTGTCGAAAAACTTTCGATAGCCTTTTATTTTATTCTTTTCTTTTAATAATACACCGCGTTAATTTGTTAAAATCACATTGATTTATAGGATTTTCAACTTGTCTGTTGATTTGCGCTCCAGGCGCGTACGGTTCGCGGGCGTGTCGGGGAGCCTCCTCGTCGCTTCGCTCCTGCGGGTCACCCCTGCCCCGTACTCCCGCAGGAGTCTTCGCGCCTTCCGCTCCAATCAACAGGGCAGTTAGCAGGGACAATTAATTAATAAAAATCGGGATTTTGGATCAGACAAAATAAAAAATTGTCGAGAAAATGAACCTTTCTCGACAATCTGAGTAGCCCCAACAGGAGCTTTTTTTATTTACGAGGATAATAATACATGATTCTCTCATTAAAAAGGTGGAGTTCCCCTTGCAGCTTTTTCGCAAGGTATTTACAAAATTCATTTGCTTTACCCTTATCTCCATAGGTAGATTGTTCGGGTAATGTCACTTGTATGTATGTTTGTTCTAGTTCTTGTCCTTCTTCATTTAGAATAGTTTCCCGGTCTACACCTAATAAAATGGCATAGTAGCGGTCATCGTTTGAGTGTAAATAGAACCATTTTCCGTCCGCTTCTGCTGTTTCTTTAATTACATAGGGAAAAGCTGACTCTCCATATTGCCAACCTATTTGATTACCAGTTTTTGTAGTGTTATTTTTATACTCATGAAATAATTCTTTAACTTCTTCAATTGTTACTGTTTGTTTAGCAGATGAAGGCACTAGCTTAATATATGCATTAACAGCCATCATCATTCCCCCCTATTAGTCCATTATATATGCCCCTCTATTCTAGCATTTAATAAAATCTTATGACAACTATAGCTTTAAATAAAAGTAGAAGTATTCTTGTTTCTTTAGTAAAAATGAATTATAATAATATTCTAAACATTCTCAGAAAAAAGGAGGAGCCTTATGGAATTATTTGATAAGCTCTATGATGAACATGAAAATGCGAAGGTAAGGTTTATTGGATTTACAACGGAACATACCCGTTATGATTTCGGCATAATTTACACCAGCATGTTTTTCGGAAAACCTCTAGTTGTCTGCATGCAGACTGGCCGTTCCACTCTCCTCGACCCAAAAGACATCGAAGATATTGATTACCTTCAAACCGTATTCCGTATCCCTGATCAACAGCAAGCAGCAGATTTAGCTGAGTTTTTCAGCGAAACACTACCAACCATTCCGTTTGAGACTCAGTACGAATAATTTATCAAAAGAAGGCCCTATAGGGTCTTTTTTTTATTATTTTTTTAAATGTGACATACAATTTAGGCTTGATGTTTCTAATGTGATATATTATTATTACATTAATGATATATAAATACTTCGTTTTGTGATTATTCAATAATGAAAAGGGGGTTGAACAAATGGGTACTTTAGTATGTCAAACTTGTAACTCTACTATTGATCATTTTGAAGATGAAAAGGTAACGGTGCTTTATTCTAAATGCAATTGTTGCGTGGATCATCATTCAGAGGAAGATTTATAATAACTAAACATAAATTAAAACAGGATTCCGATATCGGAATCCTGTATTTTTGTTGTTTTATTTTATTGCCTTGTACTCTTTAATGACAAGGATGGACTTAATTTCATCATCTTCTGGACCTTGTACAGGTAAACCTGCCTCAAGGTTTTTTCGAATGTAATGGAGGTTTTCCTTAGTAATAATCTCACCAGGAATAAAAATTGGGATACCGGGTGGGTATACCATAATAAATTCTGCAATAATTCTTCCTTCAGATTCTTCAAAAGGAATAACTTCTGTTTCAGAATAAAACGCATCTCTTGGTGTTAAGGCAAGGACAGGAATTTCAGGAAGAAGAACTTCAACAGGTTCAATTCTTTCGGTGCGATGTTCACACTCGTCTGCCAATTCTTTTAAGGCATTAATTAACAAGTCGGCTTCCACTTCTGTGTCTCCAAGCGTGATGATACAAAGAATGTTATAAAGATCAGAAAGTTCCACTTCAATATTGTGTTTTTCTCTTAACCATTTTTCAACATCGTATCCAGTTAATCCTAGTTCTTTAACCGAAATGATAAGCTTGGTTGGATCATAATCAAAGGTAGCTTCTGACCCTAGAATTTCCTCACCGATACAATGCAGATTTTCAATCTCATTAATTCTTTTCCGCATGGATTGCGCTAAATTGATGGTTTTATCGATCAAATCCCTTCCTTTCGTAGCCAATTGCTTCCGTGCGACATCAAGTGATGCAAGTAATAAATACGAAGTGGAGGTAGTAGTAAGCATGCTTAGAATCGACTGAACATGTTTTGCGGAAACAAGTCCTTCTTTCACATTTAGAATCGAGCTTTGGGTCATCGATCCACCTAGTTTGTGGACACTAGTAGCCGCCATATCTGCACCGGCTTGCATAGCTGAAAGTGGAAGGTCATCATGGAAATGAATATGAACACCATGGGCTTCGTCAACTAGAACAGGAATATGATAGGAATGAGAAATTTCAACAATCTTTTTTAAATCTCCGGAGATGCCAAAATATGTTGGGTTGATTACTAAAACAGCTTTGGCGTCTGGATGTTGCTCTAGAGCCCTTCCTACTGCATCGGGTGTTATTCCGTGAGAAATTCCTAATTCCTTATCAATCTCAGGCTGGATAAATACAGGGATGGCACCAGAAAAGACAATAGCAGACATAATTGACTTATGAACATTTCTTGGAACGATAATTTTATCATCTGGACCACAAACAGCCATAATCATGGCAATGATTGCTCCGCTTGTTCCTTGTACTGAAAAAAATGTTCGATCAGCTCCGAAGGCCTCAGCTGCTAAATCCTGAGCCTGCTTAATGATTCCTTTTGGCTGATGAAGGTCATCTAGTGGACCAATATTAATTAGGTCAATAGACAGGGCGTTATCACCGATAAAGTTTCGAAACTCAGGGTCAATCCCAGCTCCTTTTTTATGACCAGGAATATGAAATTGAATGGGGTTCTTTTTCGCATGTGCTAATAAACCGCTAAATAGCGGTGTTTGATTTTGAGACAATTTATAACCACACCTCTTTATAAAAAATACTCTAATAATGTCATCCAAAAACATAAAAACAAAGGAATTATAGCACTAATACCTTTCATTGCAAAGAAATAAATGTTTTTACTTAGTCGGTTTACGATAGTTTCCCATTTAGAAAGGAAAATTACCCTAAAGAGACGAAATAACAAATAGAAAGTTTTTAGGAGGGTTTAAAATGGAATGGAAAACACGTGTTACTAAATTATTAAATATACGATTTCCTATTGTTCAAGGGGGTCTAGCTTATCTAGCCTATTCTGAATTGGCCGCAGCGGTATCTAATGCCGGAGGTCTTGGTCAAATCACAGCTATGTCTTTAGGTGAACCTGAACTGCTTAGAGCCGAAATACGAAAGGTGAAGCAGTTGACGAAAAATCCTTTTGGGGTTAATTTTGCGATTGGACAGCATGGGAGGCCATTTGCTGATTTTCTCCAAGTGGCTATTGATGAAAAGGTCCCGGTTGTTTCAATGACAGGAGGGAATCCTGCCCCCATATTTGAACAATTAAAAGGCACGCAGATTAAAACGCTTGTCCTTGTAGCGGCAAGAAGACAGGCTGTTAAAGCAGAAGAACTCGGTGCAGATGCAGTTATGGTCGTCGGTCAAGAAGGGGGAGGCCACCTGGGACGCGATGATGTCGGTACGATTGTTTTAGTTCCTCAAGTGGTAGATGCCGTTTCTATACCTGTTATTGCATCTGGGGGAATAGGTGATGGCAGAGGGCTCATGGCAGCCCTTAGCTTAGGTGCTGAAGGGATTGAAATGGGTACGAGATTTATTGCGACTAAGGAATGTGTTCATGCAAACGAGATATATAAGAAGACTTTAGTGGAAGGAAATGAATCTGGAACGGTTGTCATCAAGAGAACTCTAGGAGCTCCCGCCAGAGCACTTGCTAACAGCTGGACAGAAAAAATTCTCGAGTTAGAAAAGAACAATGGAGGTTATGGTCAGTTAAAAGATTTTATTAGTGGAATGGCTAACCAACGCTACATATATGATGGTGTTCCTGAAGAAGGCTTTGCGTGGGCAGGACAAGTGATGGGATTAATTAAAGATGTCCCTTCGGTTCATGAGTTATTCGATCGAATGATGAAAGATGCTGAACAAATTCGTGCAAAGTGGGGAAATTAAATGTATGATTCATTTTAGTTAAAATAGTTAGTAGGTGAAAGAATGGAATACCAATATCCCATTGATTATCATTGGAGCACAGATGAAATTGTTGATGTAATTGCATTTTTTGAAACCATTGAGAAGGCGTATGAAAACGGAATTGAACGTGATGCGGTAATGAAGGCGTATCGTCGCTTTAAAGAAATCGTCCCAAGCAAGGCGGAAGAAAAAACTATTTGTGGTGAATTTGAAGAAATGAGTGGCTATTCGTCTTATCGGACCATAAAAAAAGCAAAAGAGGCTTCATCTGGGGATAAAATTAAAATGAAATAAGAAGAAGCTCCCGAACTATTTGGTCTGGGAGCTTCTTCTTATTACTTTTTATTAAGAGAGATTTTATAGAGTGTGGCTACTTTATTAAAAACGTCCTCAATTTGTTGAATTAGCCCATCTGAACCTAATTGGATGACTTGTTCCCTATCGATTGTATAGCCGCATAACAATTCTGCTTTCTTTACGTTTTGCAGCCGATCAAACAGCGAATGAAGATCATCCTTTGTTAGTTGACGGTGTTCAATTGTTTCTGGTTTTGTATGATCAATAGACCAAACAAAATCTTTTGGTGTATCTTTGAAAATTTTAGTGATTTTTTTTGAAAATCTTGCAGCAATCTTATCTTTTTGGGGTGCTTCATAAATAACGGCAAACCATATAAATAAATGGGTATTCCACAAGCCAATTTGAAAATGCGGAAGCATTTTATAACCTCGAGGACTATTTGAAAATGCGACCCAAGTATCCTTTGGCGGATTAATAGTGCGCCTTGCATGTTTGGCGACATGGACAAACATTTCATCATCTGATAATAAAGATATTGAAGGGGCAAAGTATTCTCCCAATTCTTCTAATTTTGGACGAATTATTTCTTTAAGAGCTGCCATTCTAGCCTCTAAACCATCTATTAAAAAAACATCAAAATCCTCATTTGTAAATCCCTTAAAGCTCATATACCAAACCTCCAACAAAACAATTGTACTTAATTGTAGCATACCGCTTAACAGACGAGTAGTGAGATGCTTTCTAGGTTAAAGCACATATTTGTTGCAACATATCTCCCTTACTCATATTATACAGTAAAAAAAATAATCTGAAAAAATAGTTAAATTTAGGAAGGGGAGGAGAAACGTGAAACAACTTATGAATACCTCACTTAAAAAAGCAGGCGAAAAGGAAAGAACTGCAGTTTTGCGATTGGAAATGGATTATGAATTAGCTACATTATTCGAAGCGATTGAGGAAAAGAACGAGAAAAAAATGAAGGATTGCAAACAAAAATTAGAAAAAATCCGCCAAGAATTATTACGATTAAAAGCTCTTTGATAAATAAGACGGTTTTTTTATCCAAGGAGAAATAAATAAGAATGAATCGAAATAGAATATATCCTGAACTTATCTAAAACGAACTCCAGCAAAAAAGAGGGGGGTTCGTTTATTATTGTCTTTTTCTATAATTGGAACTTATAATACGCCAAAAAGTTGCTGTGTTACAACAATTTGATTAAGCTAAAGGTACATCATCTAATTTGTCAAGCATCATACTACATACATGAAATCTAATGAGGAAATAAGATATTTGGAGGAGAATTATGAATTGGGATCAAATATATGCTCATGCAAAGGAATGGGTAAATGAGGCAGGGGTTAAAATCAGGTTATCTTTTAATGAAACATTAAGTATTGAAACAAAAACGAACGCTAATGATCTTGTGACAAATATCGATAAAGAAATTGAACAATTTTTTATTAGTAAAATTAGAGAAGTGTATCCAGATCATAAAATAATGGGCGAAGAGGGATTTGGTGATTCACTTGATAGTCTTGAGGGAATTGTTTGGATGATTGATCCAATCGATGGGACGATGAATTTCGTCCATCAACAAAGAAATTTTGCTATTTCCGTTGGCGTGTATGAAAATGGTGTTGGAAAGATAGGACTCATATATGATGTGGTTTATGACGAATTGTATCATGCTAAAAGAGGAAATGGGGCCTATTTAAATGAAAAGCCTCTAGATGTACTAAAGGAAACAACCGTTAAGGAATCCATCATCGCACTCAATGCCACATGGGTGATGGAAAATCATCGGATCGATCACAATTTAATGATTCCACTTGTTAAAGCAGCGAGAGGAACAAGGTCTTATGGTTCTGCTGCGCTCGAAATGGTTTTTGTGGCAACAGGAAGAGTGGATGCCTATATTTCCATGCGTTTATCACCATGGGATATTGCTGCTGGTGCAGTAATAATTGAAGAACTAGGTGGTATAGTGACAAATTTAAAGGGAGATAAGCTGAATTTCCTTTCGCAGGATTCATTACTAACAGCTAAACCTGGCCTACACCAATCAATCTTAAAGGATTACTTAAAAGAGGGAAAATGGTAAAAAAGAAGCCAATCGAGGCTTCTTTTTATAACTCACCGTTCTCGCGCATTTTTCTTTTTGTTTTAAAGCCCATTCCCATTATTACAATAATTGCAACGAAACAACCGATTGCTCCTACTAAGCTTTTTTCGCTTATTGCGATTCCAATCCCCATTATACTTGCGGCTGCAAGGATGGCATACACAAGTAAAGGCCACTTCACGTTTTTCATTATTTTATACCCCTTTTTCATTGAAATACAGCTAGTTAAAGGCCCACTGTTTTAAGTATATTTTTATTCTACAATAAAATGGTTAGGAGTTTCCACTTTATTTGTGGTATAATGTTTTAGTTATAAATGAGAAACTATAAATAGTTTTATTTTTAAAATATAGGTAGGAGTGGAATTGTTTGAAATTAAGAGATGATATACGTAATATTGCAATTATTGCCCACGTTGACCACGGTAAAACAACATTGGTTGACCAATTGTTAAAACAGTCAGGTACATTTCGTACTAATGAACATGTAGAAGAACGTGCAATGGATTCCAATGATTTAGAAAGAGAACGCGGAATCACCATTTTGGCGAAAAACACAGCTATTCAATACAAAGATAAACGAATCAATATATTGGATACACCGGGACACGCTGATTTTGGCGGAGAAGTTGAACGGATTATGAAAATGGTTGATGGTGTATTGTTAGTAGTTGATGCCTATGAAGGCTGTATGCCACAAACTCGTTTTGTTCTTAAAAAGGCGTTAGAGCAGAATTTAACTCCAATTGTTGTTGTTAATAAAATTGACCGTGACTTCGCTCGACCTGCAGAGGTAATCGATGAAGTGATCGATTTGTTTATCGAACTTGGCGCAAATGAAGATCAGCTAGAGTTCCCAGTTATTTACGCGTCAGCGATTAATGGTACTGCAAGTACTGATCCGGAAAAGCAAGACGAAAACATGCAATCCTTGTATGATGCAATTGTTGAATATATCCCTGCCCCTGTTGATAATCGTGAAGAACCGTTGCAATTCCAGGTTGCCCTTCTCGATTATAATGATTATGTTGGCAGAATCGGAATTGGACGTGTATTCCGTGGGACAATGCAAGTTGGCCAACAAGTAGCACTAATGAAAATAGACGGTACGGTTAAACAATTCCGTGTAACTAAAATTTTTGGTTTCTTTGGATTAAAACGCCAAGAAATACAAGAAGCAGTAGCTGGGGACTTAATCGCTGTCTCTGGCATGGAGGACATTAATGTTGGTGAAACAGTTTGTCCAGTTGAACATCAGGAAGCACTACCAATTTTACGAATTGACGAACCGACACTACAAATGACTTTTGTTGTAAACAATAGCCCATTTGCTGGTAGAGAAGGTAAGTATCTAACTTCAAGAAAAATAGAAGAAAGACTTCTTGCCCAATTGCAAACAGATGTCAGCTTACGTGTTGAAAATACAGATTCACCAGATGCATGGATCGTTTCTGGCCGTGGGGAACTCCATTTATCAATTCTGATTGAAAACATGCGCCGTGAAGGCTATGAGCTTCAAGTTTCAAAACCTGAAGTAATTGTTAGGGTTGTTGACGGTGTTCGCAGCGAACCAGTTGAAAGAGTTCAAATTGATGTGCCTGAAGAACATACTGGTTCAGTGATGGAATCAATCGGTGCCCGTAAAGGTGAAATGATTGATATGATAAACAATGGTTCTGGTCAAGTTCGCTTAATCTTTAATGTACCAGCACGTGGGTTAATTGGTTACACAACCGAGTTTTTAACAATGACTCGAGGTTATGGAATTATTAATCATACCTTTGATAGCTATCAGCCAATGTTGCCAGGTCAAGTAGGAGGAAGACACCAAGGTGTACTTGTGTCAATGGAATCCGGGAAAGCATCAACATACGGTATCATGCAAATAGAAGACCGCGGAACCATTTTCGTTGAACCAGGTACGGAAATTTACGAGGGGATGATCGTTGGCGAAAACACTCGTGAAAATGACATCACCGTTAATATTACAAAAATGAAACAGGCGACAAATGTTCGTTCAGCTAACAAAGACCAAACATCTGTTATTAAAAAACCACGTATCATGACATTAGAAGAGTCATTAGAATATTTAAATGATGACGAATATTGTGAGGTTACTCCAGAATCGATTCGTCTTCGTAAAAAAATTCTTGATAAAAACGAACGTGAAAGAGCAGCTAAAAAGAAAAAATATGCTGAACAGAGTTAAGTAAAAGGAGTGCAAGAAGATGGAAGGATTCTCTCCTAGTCTTAGATTTTTCATTGAACTAACAGATGTAAAAACTGCTGTGTGGTTACAGTATTTATATATTGTAATTTTAGCGGCAATTGTATATAAGTTAGGCTTTGCAAAAAAACTGCCTCTTTTGAAAAACATCGTGATCTATATTTGCCTCTTAATTGGATGCTTTGTAATGCTTATTTTTTCTTATGCCTTACCAATTGCAGAAGGACTTGCAGGTGCGGCGGTGTTATTGATCATCTATAAAATACGCTTACATCAAACGAAAAAGCATCAGGCTGAAGCGAAATAACGGGGGTTTAATTAAATGAAATCCGTACAGGATACACTATATAATTGGCTTACTATTAAGGTTGTATGCGACGCAAGGCCTGATGACACAGCAGCACGAGATACACTAAACCTTTTTGAAGAAATGATAGCTGATCTTCAGCTCTCAAACATTGAGGTAACAAAAGATGATGTCATGTATTATGTTTCCTATCAGCAAGGAGAAGAAACAAAAAAAACGCGTTATCCTCAGGAATTAATTGAGGTTATGCTAAACCAAATCAATCAAGAGCCAGAAAAGTACGAGAATTACCCAATCGAAGATTAAAAAAACCATCATGTTCATTCCACTTTGGAATGAGCATGATGGTTTTTTCTTGTCCAGCACCAGCGCCTAGGGACGCTTCCGCTATTCGTTTTACCAATCATCTTCTTCAGATTTCGCACGATATAATCGAAAATTGCCTGTTTCAAATCTGGCATTAGTTTTTTCAGTTATTCTTGTCTTACATTCTTTACACATATATGTATGGATGGGACGATTACGTAGACGCTTGGCCTCAAACGATTCATCTTCAATCGCTTCAATTTTATCGCAAATTACGCATTTAACTCTCATTAAGACACCTCTTTAACTATTTCTAATAACCGACTGTTTCCTCTAGTATATCATGGCAGAAAGTTTGAATGTAATCAATTGGTTTAATTTGATGAAAGCATGGGATAGTAGTAATATGAGAATATCTGTTTTTAACAGTGTGAAGAAATAAGTAAAGGGGATGTTTTAATGGCAAACCAAGTGGAACCAAGGCTAATCAAGCCTTTATATGATGAACTGCAAAAGGAACGGTTCGTGACAGTGGCAACCGTAGATCATGAAACAGGGGGCCCAAATATTAGTTCTATTTCTTGGGTATTAGCAAAAGATGAAAGTACCATTTATTTTGCAGTAGATAATCGTTCCAGAATTCTTGAAAATTTAATTAATAACAATCAAGTCGTTATTAATATAATTGCTAATGAATCTACATACGCAATTCATGGGACAGCCCAGATAATAGAAGAGAGACTTAAAGATGTACCATTAAAGCTGGCTTTGATACAAGTAGCGATAACTGCAGTAAGGGATGTTATGTTTTATGGATCTAAAATAGTCTCTGAAGTTCAATATGATAAAACATATGATAAAAACGCTGCCCAAAAGTTAGACAATCAAGTTATGGAAGCAATGAGAAAAGCTTAGGAATCCCTAAGCTTTTCTCATTTTTATTTATAGTGATTAGATTGGTCTTCTTGTTCCTTTTCTAGTTTCTTTTTATCCTTTTCAGGAAGCTTTTTATCAGGTTTTTCGGTGGCATTTTTAGGGCTTGGAGTAATTAAATCTCCAGGTATCTCAGGCATTAATCGACCTGCTACATCTGCTAGTTCCTCCATAATGCCCTGAATAGGCCTGCCTTTATTTATATCTACTTGTATTTCTTTTAAACGTTGTGTAGTATCAGCATCAGCAACCACCACTGCTTTTGCCCCGTAAGGATCCTTTTTTAAGCTTTCTGCTACAGAATATTTTATTGATCCCACTTGGGAACGATCAATTTTCGCATTTACATCAATTCCGACAATCGCATATCTTCCTAATACCACTGCAGTTGCATCGTTAACATTTGGGATACTTGTCGCCAGCTTAACTAATCGTTTGGAGATTTCCTGCCCCGTTTTTCGGTCAACACTTTCAATGTAGCTGTTTTTTACCTTAACATATGATGCGTTCTCATTGTTTGTTAGTTCCCTTTTTGTACTGCAGCCGGTTAGGATCAGACATAACGCAGTAATAATTAAGGTTTTCTTCATTTATTATCCACCTCCGCATTACTTATAAATAATTGAAATTAAACCTCTTCATACGAATTATTGAATGGTCTCACTAACATTTATTGTGCGGAACTCCTTCTATCTTTATTCCAATAAACATATATTTTACCAAAGTCCAATCTAGCAAAAGGGTTGTTCCGCAATTTAACAAACATAACAACAAGGAAAGCAGGAGGCGTTGCTTTGAGTAAGATATACGTGTTAGATACAAATGTTTTGTTACAAGACCCGTATTCCCTCTTCTCCTTTGAAGATAATGAAGTTGTTATTCCTGCAGTGGTTCTTGAAGAAGTGGACTCAAAGAAAAGATATATGGATGAAGTTGGGAGAAATGCAAGACATGTTTCGAGATTAATTGATGGCCTGAGGGCCTCAGGGAAACTCCACGAGAAAATCCCGCTTGAAAGCGGTGGAACCATCAGAATTGAATTGAATCATCGTACCTTTCATGAGCTTCAGGATATATTTGTTGAAAAAACAAATGATAATCGTATTCTTGCTGTGGCAAAAAATTTATTTTTAGAAGAACAAACAAAGGAAAATGGAAAGCCAGTCATTCTCGTTAGTAAGGATGCCCTAGTTAGGGTAAAAGCAGATGCCATAGGTTTAGATGCTGAAGATTTTTTAAATGACCGTGTTGTAGAAATCGATCATATTTACACAGGTTTTTTTGAAGTATTTCTTCCAATAGAATTACTAGGTCGTTTTTATGAAAAAGGGGAGTTAAATCTTTCTGAGATCGCCAATCACCCATTTTATCCAAACCAATTTCTAGTAATGAAAGATGCTCTTGGTAGTTCTGCTTCAGCGATAGGAATGGTAGATAAAACGAGTAAGAAGGTAAAAAAATTAGCATTAAACCAAGAGCATGTTTGGGGGATTCATTCAAGAAATGTACAACAAACAATGGCTATTGAATTATTACTTCGTAAGGATATTCATCTAGTTACATTAACGGGGAAGGCAGGCACAGGGAAAACGCTTCTTGCATTAGCCTCAGGATTAATGCAAACGGAAGATTTCAGGGAATATAAAAAACTATTAGTGGCTAGACCAATTGTACCTGTGGGAAAAGATTTAGGGTTTTTACCGGGAGAAAAACAAGAGAAATTAAGACCATGGATGCAGCCAATCTTTGATAATCTAGAATATCTTTTCAATACTAAAAAGCCTGGTGAACTTGATGCGATTTTAGCAGGAATGGGTTCGATTGAGGTAGAGGCATTAACGTATATTCGAGGCAGAAGTTTGCCAAAGCAGTTTATCATTATTGATGAAGCACAAAACTTAACGAAGCATGAAGTAAAGACCATCCTTACCCGTGTCGGAGAAGGCAGTAAAATTGTTTTAATGGGTGACCCAGAACAGATAGATCATCCATATCTTGATGCCTATAACAACGGTTTAACGTATGTTGTAGAAAAGTTCAAGGATCAAGTCATTTCCGGACATGTTAAATTAATGAAAGGGGAAAGGTCAGGATTGGCACTATTGGCAGCTGATTTGCTGTAAATAATTCTTAAAAGTAAAACGGGTGCCCAAGGCACCCGTTTTATTTTATGATAAAACTCTTAATATTTTTAATGGGACTTTGTTGATTTGAACCATCACCTAAATAGACATGAACGGGACCATCTAACGTAAGTGGTTTACCTTTATCGGAGAAACCCAATATAAAATCATAGGCTGTTTCAAGAGGGTACTCATATTCACCCTCTGTGCTCTGAATTACAAAAGTGTGAGCATCACGAGCAGGCTCCGAATTTAATAAAAAAGGCTTCAATGGAATACCAAAGGTACCAGTTAACACCTTTTCCTTCTCGAATTTCTTTTCAGATTTCAATGTAGGAGGATAAATTGCACCCTCCATAATTTCACGGTCCCAATGCTTAGAAACAGCTTTAGTATATTCATCTAATGAATTGGTACTCTCTAATTTTGTTGAAAAAAAGGTCGTTAAATCAACTCGTCGGTCGTCGAAAATCCACACACCTGGATCAAGCGTGATCGAATATTTCACTTTTCCAGATATGATAATGATATTTTCCATTTTTCATTCCCCCTAAACCCTTGCATAATTAGTATAACTTTTTTTGGGCAAAATGTCATAATAGTAAAAGGAGGTTCCGTAAGAAGATAGAACCTGTCTGAATAGCTGCCGTTTTAAATAAACTCCTTTGTGCAATCCACTTCATAGTTCTTGCAATTTTCCTTTGTAAACGGTAAAATTTATAGATAAGTTGAATTATCGCTCTGAAATGGGGGGATCAATGTTGGCGTCTGAAATGATCGTGAATCACCAGGAAAAAGCATATGCCTTACTTCAGGCTGACGCTGAAAAAATATTAAAGCTAATCAAAGTGCAAATGGACAATCTCACGATGCCTCAATGCCCTCTTTATGAAGAGGTATTGGATACACAAATGTTTGGTTTATCAAGAGAAATAGATTTTGCTGTTCGGTTAGGCTTAATAGATAGTAAAGACGGTAAGGCAATTCTAGATACATTAGAAAGAGAATTATCAGCGCTTCACGATTCATCGTTAAGGAAATAGTAGCAAAGAACTCAAACAATCCATGTTTATTGTTTGGGTTTTTTATTATTTCAAGAAAACAAAAACGGGCTCCATCACTTTCTTTATTTCAGAATATTCTTTATTAAATTGTTGTAACAAATTAACTTTTCCTCAAGTAAAATTGTTTATTTTCTATTATAATAGAGTGATATAAATCAATATTGAAAATGAGGACTTTTTAAATGCTGAAAAAAATATTGAAATCATATGATTATTCATTAATTATTGCCACCATCCTTTTGTGTACATTTGGACTTGTTATGATCTATAGCTCAAGCATGGCTTCCGCAGTTCAAAGGTATGGTTATCCACCTGATTATTTTTACCAAAAACAAAAAGTATGGCTGATGATTTTTTCTGTGATCTTCCTTATCGCAGCAATTATTCCATATAAGATCATGATGTTCAAAAAAGTTCTGGTATTGATAGTGCTATCATCTATTTTATCTCTATTAGGATTATTTGTATTTGGGGTAGAAAAAAATAATGCGCAAAGCTGGTACTCAATTGGCACTTTCTTATTCCAACCATCGGAGTTTGTCAAGCTTGCAGCCATCATTTATTTAGCAGCCGTTTATGCGAAAAAGCAAGCCTATATCAATCAATTCAACAAAGGTGTTCTCCCGCCTTTAGTATATCTTTTTATCATATGTGCACTTATCATTTTTCAACCTGACTTCGGTACAGCATCTATTATCATAGCCATAGCTTGTATGATTGTTTTATGCTCTGGGATGAATTTTAAAAGTATCGGTAAATTACTTATTTTGGCGCTTATCGTCCTTCTGCCGCTTATTTTAGTTTCCTGGGGGAAGTTTTTTTCAGACGAACAACTAAGTCGTTTTGCTGTATTAGATAATCCATTTAATGATAAATATGTAAATAATGAAGGTTTTCACTTGGCAAACTCCTATATCGCCATCGGTTCTGGTGGAGTAAATGGGTTGGGTCTCGGGAAAAGTATTCAAAAGCTTGGTTATCTGCCGGAATCACATACGGATTTCATAATGGCTGTAATTGCGGAAGAATTAGGGATTTGGGGTGTAGGATTCGTTATCGTTCTCCTTTTTTATATTGTATTAAGGGGAATTTATATTGGCTTACAATGTAAGGACCCTTTTGGTAGTCTGCTTGCTATTGGTATTTCGAGTATGATTGGGATTCAGACCTTTATCAATTTAGCAGGAGTTTCTGGGCTAATTCCACTGACTGGTGTACCGCTGCCATATATTAGTTACGGAGGATCATCACTCTTGATGCTTGCGGGAGCGACAGGAATACTTGTAAATGTTTCTATGTTCACGAAATATGAAAAAAAATATAAAAATAAACAGGATCAAGTCACTAATAGGAATCAATCACAAGATGGCAAGGTTTTCTATATTTAATCAAAACGCGAAGGACAATATTTGCTTCTTCGCGTTTTTAAAAATACATAGAATATGAGGTGCTTTAAATGACAAGACAGATAAATAAAGTGTTGGTTGCCAATAGGGGAGAAATAGCGATAAGGGTTTTTCGCGCGTGTACTGAACTGAATATTCGAACGGTTGCAATTTATTCGAAAGAGGATTCTGGGGCCTATCATCGTTATAAGGCGGATGAGGCTTATTTGGTTGGGGAAGGGAAAAAACCAATTGATGCCTATTTAGACATTGATGGTATCATTGCTATAGCCAAAAAAAGCGGTGCAAATGCCATACATCCAGGTTATGGGTTTATGTCAGAAAATATTCATTTTGCTAAGCGCTGTGAAGAAGAAGGGATTATTTTTATCGGTCCGTCCATTACACAACTTGATATGTTTGGAGATAAGGTAAAAGCAAGGCATCAAGCAGAGCTTGCTGGAATACCAGTGATTCCTGGTAGTCCTGGTCCCGTAACAGAGGTAAGTGATGTTGAAGACTTTGTGAAAGTACACAAGTTACCAATAATCATAAAGGCCGCTCTTGGCGGAGGCGGGCGCGGAATGAGAATTGTTAAACGCATAGAGGAAATCCGAGAATCATTTGAACGAGCAAAGTCGGAAGCGAAAGCCGCTTTTGGGAATGATGAAGTTTACCTTGAAAAATTAATTGAAAGTCCAAAGCATATCGAAGTGCAAATCATTGGTGATCGGCATGGGAATATTGTTCATCTTTTTGACCGCGATTGTTCGGTTCAAAGACGCCATCAAAAGGTAGTGGAGGTTGCTCCAAGTGTGTCTATTTCTGATGAGTTGCGAGAAAGGATTTGTGCATCGGCCGTAAAATTGATGAAAAATGTTGATTACCTAAATGCAGGTACGGTAGAGTTTCTGGTTTCAGGAAATGACTTTTATTTTATAGAAGTAAATCCACGTGTACAAGTGGAACATACTGTAACAGAGATGATAACAGGTGTCGACATCGTGCAGACGCAAATTTTGGTATCAGAAGGGCACGAATTACATGGTCCAATTATCGGTATACCACAGCAAGAAAAAATTCAAATGAATGGATTTGCTATACAGTCAAGGGTAACAACAGAAGACCCGCTTAATAATTTTATGCCTGATACCGGTAAAATTATGGCCTATCGCTCAGGGGGCGGCTTTGGGGTGCGTCTTGATGCTGGAAATGGCTTTCAAGGAGCTGTTATTACACCGTATTATGACTCTTTATTAGTAAAGCTTTCTACATGGGCTTTAACCTTTGAACAAGCTGCATCAAAAATGGTTCGAAATTTACAGGAATTCAGGATTAGAGGGATCAAAACAAATATCCCGTTCTTAGAGAATGTTGTGAAGCATGAGAAGTTTAGGAATGGCGAATATGATACTTCATTCATTGATACAACACCGGAACTGTTTATTTTCCCATTCCGAAAGGACCGCGGAACTAAAATGCTGTCATACATCGGCACGGTCACTGTTAATGGGTTTCCAGGTATTGAAAAGAAGAAAAGACCAGTATTTCCGAAGCCAAGAATTCCTAATTTACCCTACGATTTAACGTATCAAGAGGGGACGAAGCAAATTCTTGACAAGTATGGTGCCAATGGACTTGTGGAATGGGTCAAGAATCAAAAGCAGGTCTTATTAACGGATACAACATTTCGAGATGCTCATCAGTCACTATTAGCAACCCGTATGCGGACGACTGATATTCTTCATATAGCTGAGCCCTCTGCAAAACTTTTACCTGATTTATTCTCTTTTGAAATGTGGGGCGGAGCAACTTTTGATGTTGCCTACAGGTTCTTAAAAGAAGATCCTTGGGACAGATTGGTAACTCTACGCAGGAAAATTCCAAATGTACTGTTCCAAATGTTAATACGTGGGGCCAATGCTGTAGGATATAAAAATTATCCTGATAATTTGATTCGTGAATTTGTTGACCAATCTGCTTCAGCTGGAATTGATGTTTTTCGAATTTTCGATAGCTTAAACTGGGTAAAAGGTATGGAAGTTGCAATTGATGCGGTGCGTCAAAGCGGTAAAATTGCCGAAGCATCGATATGTTATACAGGGGACATTTTAGATGAGACAAGGATGAAATACAATCTTCACTATTATAAAAGCTTAGCCAAAGAGCTGGAACAACAAGGTGCCCACATCCTAGGAATTAAGGATATGGCAGGCTTATTGAAGCCTGAAGCAGCGTACAGATTGGTTTCTGAGTTAAAGGAAACCGTCAATATTCCTATACATCTTCATACTCATGACACAAGTGGAAATGGCCTATATACCTATGCTCGTGCAATTGATGGTGGAGTGGATATTGTTGATACAGCATTGGGTACGATGGCAGCCTTAACTTCTCAGCCTAGTGCTAATTCGTTATTTTATGCACTTGAAGGGAATCCTCGGAAACCAAAAGTAAATATCCAAGCATTAGAAAAATTGTCGTATTATTGGGAGGATGTCCGTAAGTATTATCAGGATTTTGAAAGCGGAATGATTTCCCCCCACACTGAAGTATATCAACATGAAATGCCGGGTGGGCAATATAGCAATCTCCAACAACAGGCAAGAGCAGTAAGCCTTGGTGAGCGTTGGGATGAAGTTAAAGAAATGTATTCACGAGTAAATAATCTGTTCGGTGATATTGTAAAAGTGACGCCTTCATCAAAGGTCGTAGGTGATATGGCTCTATTTATGGTTCAAAATGATTTAAGTGAGGAAGATGTGCTTTTAAAGGGGCATATGTTAGATTTCCCTGATTCTGTCGTTGAATTATTTGAAGGATTTCTTGGCAGGCCATATGGAGGTTTTCCAGCGGAACTTCAAAAAATAATATTAAAAGGTAAAAAACCACTCGAAGTTCGTCCAGGTGAATTGCTTGAACCGGTTGATTTTGAAAAATTGAAGGAAAAATTGTATAAAGAACTTGGCAGACAGGTAACGGCTTTTGAGATCATTTCGTATGCTTTATATCCAAAGGTATTTATGGATTACATTAAAACGGATGAACAGTATGGAAATATTTCAGTACTAGACACTCCTACTTTCCTTTATGGAATGCGATTGGGTGAAGAAGTAGAGGTAGAAATAGAAACGGGAAAAACATTAATTGTAAAACTTGTCTCTATGGGTCATCCTCAAGCTGATGGCACGAGGGTCGTTTATTTTGAGTTAAATGGTCAACCGCGTGAAGTCCTCATTAAAGATGAGAATATAAAATCTACGGTGGTATCTAGGCTGAAAGCAGACCCAAAAGACGAAAATCACCTTGCAGCCTCGATGCCGGGAACTGTGGTCAAAGTTGTCGTTGAAAAAGGGGAAAAGGTTGAACGTGGCGATCATTTAATAATTACCGAAGCGATGAAAATGGAAACTACGGTTCAAGCACCTTTTTCAGGCGTTGTAAAGGATATCTATGTCACAAGTGGTGAGGCAATATTAACCGGTGACCTTTTAATTGAATTAACAAAAGCGTAATAAAAAAAGCTGCCAGGGAGTGGGTATCCCTGGCAGCTTATTTATAGATTATTTTTTTTAGATCTAGAATATAACAAAAGGAAATAACTTAGTACGCCAAACAAACAAGTTATAAAGAAGGCGTGCAGCAGGGCGATATACAGATTTAAGCTGCTAAAAATAATCAAAGCTCCTGCAATCACTTGTAATGAAACTAGGATGAATGAAATAATCCAGCCCCAATAAAGAACTTTTTGGTTTTTGTAATGGCGAACAGTTAAATAAAGAATGTAAGTAATCCAGATAAAGATTAATCCAGCAGCGGCTCTGTGTCCCATTTGCACCCATTCGTACATATTGGAAGGCAAGGAAGGAGCGTCATTTAAACATAGCGGCCAGTCTCGACAAACCAGACTTGACTTAGTGTGACGTACGAGTGCGCCAGTGTAGATGACAAGATAACTATAAATGGAAACACCGACAATATGAAACCCCATTCTCTTATCGATATATAGTTTTTCTGCATCAAATCTCTTATCAATTTCAAATATTAGAAGTGTTAACAATAACACAGCAGAAAAAGATACAAGTGAAATACCAAAATGTAATGCTAGTACAAAACCAGATTGTCCCCATTTTACTGCAGCAGCCCCGATTAATGCTTGTAAAAGTAAAAAGAAAAAGGACAGGAAGGAAAGGAATTTCGTTTCTCTAATATGTCCTACCGCCTTCCATGACCAAACAGAAAGAACGAGAACCATCATTCCTACTACACCAGAAACAAGTCTGTGGGCTAGCTCAATAACTAATTCTGGAGTAATTTCCAACGGAAGAAATTTACCGTTACAAAGCGGCCAAGATCTCCCGCATCCCATTCCAGAATCAGTCTTTGTGACTAGTGCTCCGCCAATTAAGATAAATATCATTCCGATGGTAGTAGCAACAGCTAACCATTTCAAAGATCGTCGCAAAAAATTCACCTCTTAAAAAAGTTCAATAATTTGTCATTGGATAAACCTGACAGTATAATAGATTGGAAAGTAATTTGATTATTAAATTCCCTATTAATCATAACGAATAAAGTTGAAAAAGAACAGAAATTAAGTATAGATTTTAAGATAACTAAAATCAATAAAAACAGATGCGGAATAATAAATAGTTTTCACTATTATTATAGTGAAAACCGTAGAAACTTAGCAAATGGTCTGTTAGAAATATATTAGTGGTAGTTTAATTAGAATTATACCTTTTTAGGTGTAAGAGGAATTAACTTTAAATCATGTGAATACAAGGATTTTTTTAAAATTTAGGGGATAATTTGTATAAATGGAACTATACATCCATAAAAATCTAAGATAGTAACGATAAAATGAACTTTGTCACAATTTAGTCTAAAATTATTCAAAAAAAGTTCACAAAAATATCTAAAAGTGTGATTTAATATACAGAGAAAGTGTTTTAATAATCACTATCTTTTTAAGTTGATTGTTTATTTAATCGAAAAAAATTAATATAACTTTTCTATCATCGTTCCTTTTTTTTACAAATGAGGGCATATATAAATTAAGTATCAATTATCACTTACTTAAATGATGAATATTTGTTATTTAGGTTTAGGAGGAGAAACCAAATGTCGAACTCTAAGGCCTTCGGAGAAGCTGCTATTGATAATGGCGCTGCGAGCTTGCAAGCCAATATAAAAACCTCTGCATGGAAAGACTTTATGGCTCTTATCAAAATTGGGATTGTAAATTCCAACCTTATTACCACCTTTACGGGGTTATGGCTTGCGCTTCACTTTTCAGGACAAAGCTTTCTAAATAATTTAGATATCGTGTTTTTTACAGTAGCAGGATCTTCACTGATCATTGCAGGCTCATGTGCAATCAATAATTATGTTGATCGTGACATTGACCATTTAATGGAAAGAACAAAAGAAAGACCTACTGTAACCGGGAAAGTAGTTCCGATAAAAGTTCTCGTATTAGGTATTTTACTTATTGGACTGGGAACACTGTCTTTATTCTTTACTACGATGACTGCAACAGTAATTGGACTGCTTGGAGTTTTTAGCTATGTTTTCCTGTACACATTATGGTCAAAGCGGCAATTGGTGTCCAACACTATTATTGGGAGCATATCAGGAGCAGTTCCACCACTAATCGGATGGGCAGCAGTAGATGCTAATCTCGATATTATGGCATGGTCATTGTTTGTGCTAATGTTTGTTTGGCAGCCTCCGCATTTTTATGCGCTTGCGATGAGAAGGGTTAAAGAATATAAAGCAGCTGGGATCCCAATGTTACCAGTAGTGAAAGGTTTTAAAACCACAAAAATTCACATCATCCTTTGGGTTGCAGCACTTCAGCCAATCCCATTTTTTCTTACCAAATTAGGAATCCCATTTCTAATACTTGCTATCGTACTAAATATCGGGTGGCTTGCATTAGGGATTTATGGATATAGAATCAAAGATGACATAAAGTGGGCAAAACTAATGTTTGTTTACTCTTTGCAATATTTAACTATTATTTTTGTAGCAATGGTTATAGTTACATTAATTTAGTTTTGCATATGATTGTTTCTTGCTTAAATGGAAGCAATCATACTACATACTTCTTTGATCAACCAAATGTTTTAAATAATTTTATTAGTGAAAGAGGGGTTTGATTAAGCTATGAAAAGGCTTGCAAAGTGGCGTTTAATCTCGTTATTTGCGATTTTAGCGCTTGTACTCTCCGGATGTGGCGAACCGTTCCTTTCCACGTTAAGTCCTGCCGGTGAAGTTGCGGAAACGCAATATGATTTAATGAAGTTAAGTACTTTAATCATGGTTGGGGTTATTGTTATTGTTGCGATTATTTTCGTTTTGATTTTGGTTCGTTTTAAAAGAAGGGATGACAGAATACCAAAACAAGTAGAAGGAAGTCACAAATTAGAAATTATTTGGACTGTTGTGCCGATTCTTTTACTATTAATTCTTGCTGTTCCGACTGTGGCCGCAACATTTAAACTTGCAGATGTATCTCCAATGGACAAGAAAAATACAAAGGCACTTGTAATTAATGTTCGGTCACACTTATATTGGTGGGACTTTGAATATCCAGGTAAAAAGATTGTTACAAGCCAGGAACTTGTTGTTCCTACAAATGAAAAGGTATATTTTAACTTGAAGTCATCTGATGTGAAACACTCATTTTGGATTCCAGCAGTGGGTGGAAAGTTAGATACTAATACTGAGAATATTAATAAATTCTGGTTAGAGTTTGACGATAAAAAAGCAAACGAAGCAGGAAATCTTTTCTATGGAAAATGTGCAGAACTTTGTGGTCCATCCCATGCTTTAATGGATTTTAAAGTAAAAGCTATTAGCCGGGACAAATTTGACGCTTGGGTAACTTCGATGCAGAATGTTAAAAAACCACAAAAAGCCCAGACAGCTTCTGCGGCACAAGGACAAGAACTATTTAATAAAAGCTGTATTGGCTGTCATGCTGTAACACCATCAAACAAAATGCCTGAAACAGCACGTCTAGCACCAAACTTATCAAACTTTGGTGAACGATCTCGTGTAGCCGGTGTTTTGGATCATAATAAAGAAGAGTTAAAAAATTGGATTCGTAATCCAGAAACATACAAACCAGGTAACATGATGACAGGAAAATACCCGGAAATGTCTGAAAAACAGCTAGATGCTTTAGCAGACTATTTAATGGGCTTAAAGGCCCAGCAATAAATGGGGAATTGGTTGAAAGGGAGGTAAAATTGTGAGTACCTATGCTCAAAAAAAGGGATTTGGCGCAACTTTATGGGACTTTTTAACAACTGTTGACCATAAAAAAATTGCCATCCTATATCTCATTGCAGGTGGATTTTTCTTCTTAGTGGGCGGACTTGAAGCAGTATTTATCCGTATCCAACTTGCAGTGCCTAATAATGATTTTGTGAGTGCCGGATTATTTAATGAAATTATAACAATGCACGGAACAACAATGATTTTCTTAGCTGCGATGCCGCTGGTTTTCGCTTTTATGAATGCAGTAATGCCATTACAGATTGGAGCACGCGATGTAGCGTTTCCATTTGTTAATGCATTAGGATTTTGGTTGTTCTTTTTTGGAGGAATATTCCTAAACCTCTCTTGGTTCTTAGGAGGAGCACCTGATGCAGGATGGACATCTTACGCGTCACTTGCACTTCATTCACAAGGACATGGTGTAGACTTTTATATCTTAGGTTTACAGATATCTGGTATTGGAACCTTGATTGGTGGTATTAATTTCCTAGTCACTATCATTAACATGCGTGCACCAGGTATGACCTATATGAGAATGCCGTTGTTTACTTGGACAACTTTTGTCACTTCAGCACTCATTTTGTTTGCATTTCCTCCATTAACAGTTGGTTTAGTTTTAATGATGTTTGACCGTTTGTTTGGAGCGAATTTCTTTGATGCTACTATGGGTGGAAATACAATTATTTGGGAACATCTTTTCTGGATTTTCGGTCACCCAGAAGTATATATTTTAATACTTCCTGCTTTCGGGATTTTCTCAGAGATTTTTCCGATTTTCTCAAGAAAGCGTTTATTTGGATACTCTTCCATGGTATTTGCAACTGTATTAATCGGTTTCTTAGGCTTCATGGTATGGGCTCACCATATGTTTACAACAGGTTTAGGTCCTGTTGCAAATGCCATTTTCGCAGTTGCTACAATGGCGATTGGTGTACCGACCGGAATTAAAATTTTTAACTGGCTTTTAACAATGTGGGGAGGAAGTGTAAAATTTACTACTCCGATGCATTGGGCAATGGCGTTTATTCCATCATTTCTTGCTGGTGGGGTAACAGGGGTAATGCTTGCCTCCGCAGCAGCCGACTATCAATATCATGATACTTATTTCGTTGTTGCACATTTCCATTACGTAATTGTGGGTGGTGTGGTATTTGCAGTCTTTGCAGGTACACATCTATATTGGCCAAAAATGTTTGGAACAATGTTGAATGAAGTTTTAGGTAAAATTACTTTCTGGTTGTTCTTCATCGGGTTCCACTTAACATTCTTTATCCAACATTTCTTAGGTTTATGGGGAATGCCGCGACGCGTTTTCACATACCTTCCTGGTCAAGGATTTGACACTGCTAACATGGTTAGTTCTATAGGTGCTGCGTTTATGGGCTTAGGTGTTATCGTAATGTTATATAACATCATTATGACTTCTGTGAAAAATGTCAAAGTTGGAAATGATCCATGGGGAGACGGAAGAACACTTGAATGGGCAATCCCTTCTCCACCACCGTTTTATAATTTTAAGCAACTTCCACTCGTTCGCGGTTTAGATGCTTACTGGTTAGAAAAAATGGATGGTAAAAAAGGGATGACTCCGGCAGAGCCGCTTGGTGATATTCATATGCCAAATTCATCATTTTTACCGTTTATGATGGCACTAGGATTATTCATTGCAGCCTTTGGTGCAATGTACCATGTGAATGATAAGGCTTGGGCTTTACCAGTATTGATCATCGGATTATTAGTAACCTTTGGCTCCATGTTCTTACGTTCAGTGAAGGATGATCATGGATTCCATATTCATAAAGAGGATTTAATCGATGAGGATGATAAGGGGGTTAAGGCATAATGCACGCAGATGAAAAATTTACTTATGAAACATGGCCTGCTGCGCCGGAAAAATCAACCCTTGAATCAAAAAATAAATTCTTAGGTTTTTGGTTTTTCTTAGGGGGAGAGACGGTTCTTTTTGCCTCCCTATTTGCCACTTACCTTGCATTGAAGGATAAAGTTCCTGATTCAAGTCACCATCTAGCTAAGGATTTATTTGAATTACCATTAACATTTGTAGCGACAATGCTCCTTTTAACGAGTTCATTAACAAGTGTTTACGCAATGTACCACATGAAGAACTTTGCCTTCAAAAAAATGATGGTCTGGCTCGGTCTTACTGCTTTATTAGGTGCAGGTTTCTTAGGACTTGAGGTTTACGAGTTTTCCCATTATGTTCATGAAGGACATACATTTACAAGCAGTGCTTTCGGATCTGCCTTCTACGCACTAGTTGGTTTTCATGGAGGCCACGTTGCATTTGGTTTACTTTGGTGTTTAACATTAATGTTTAGAAATTCCAAACGAGGCTTAGACCTATACAACGCTCCAAAATTCTATGTATTTAGTTTATACTGGCATTTTATCGATGTTGTTTGGGTATTTATCTTTACAGTAGTATATTTAATGGGAATGGTGGGATAAACTGATGGCTAATCAACAACTAAATTCAGGTAACCCAAGAGTTGACATTGAATATCGTCGCAAGAAAAATGCAGAAGAGATGAGATATCAACTGGTTTCTTTTGCATTGATGATTTTTTTAACTCTCATTGCGTTTGCGGCCGTAGCTATTAAAGGGTTTACTGCATGGTTTACTGTTCCATTTATCATCCTTTTAGCAGTGGTCCAAGTAATATTCCAACTATATTATTTCATGCATATGAGTCATAAAGGTCATGAAGCTCCATCATTATTTCTTTACTCTGGAGTATTGGTAGGAGCAATAACCCTCCTTGCCTTTACTACAATTATTTGGTGGTAATATGTTCAAAAAAGAAAATCGGCTTATGGCCGATTTTCTTTTTTAGACCTATCTAAGGGTTGTTTCCATTTTCTTTGCTTTTCGTTTTGGCCAAGGGTATAATTTAGCCAATAATATTTTTAAATCTTAATGAGGTGATTTGGGTGCTTGCATTAGATATATTCGGTTTTAAAGCACTTTGGAGCCCGTATTTTTTACTAATCTTGATAGTCATAACTGTAGGGTATTTTGTCCTTACCACAAAATACAGAAGTTTGTTTCCAGATAGTGAACCATTAACGAAAACACAAAGTGCTTTGTTTATTTTATCGATGGTTCTCCTTTATGCCATTAAAGGATCTCCTATTGATTTATTAGCACACCTAATGTTTTGGGTCCATATGATTCAAATGGCTGCTTTAGTTTTAGTCGTTCCACCTATTTTTATCATAAGTATCCCTAACTGGGTTTGGAGAAAATTTTTTAGTTTCGGAGCAATTAATTCCGTATTTACTTTATTAACAAAGCCACTTATTGCATTGGTAGTCTTTAATGGATTATTTTCCTTTTATCATGTACCTATTATTTTCGATCATGTTATGCAAAATGGGTGGATGCATGCTGGATACTCTATCCTTTTATTTGTTGTAGCAACCTTTATGTGGTGGCCTTTACTTAATCAGCTCCCAGAACATCAGACCTTAAGCGGACTGAAAAAGGTTGGTTATATTTTTGCGGATGGGATTCTGTTAACACCAGCTTGTGCCTTAATCATTTTTGCAGATACACCTATGTATGCAACCTATTCTGATCCCCATGTTTGGGGACAAGTGATGAGCCTATGTGTTGGACCAGCTAACTTCGATAGCTTAAATTTGAGTGGTCCACAACTTTTTAGTTCGATGTCATTAATACATGATCAGCAGCTTGGTGGAGTTTTAATGAAAATTATTCAAGAAATTATATATGGTGTCATTCTTGGTCATGTTTTCTTCGAATGGTATCGTAAAGATCAATCAGACACTGAAAAGGAAATGAAGCAACCATTAAATCCGTTGCTCATTAAATAATCTCCCATACTCCTGGGAGATTTTTTTACTGATAAGCCGTAATTTCTTGGGTATCGTTTGAAAAATAAGGATCGTTGAACTACTATTATTGTAGAATAAAAGAAAAGAGAGGACGCCTATATGAATTCCTTACCGATTTTACCTACTATTAGTACCTCATTTATTGTTTTAAGTGCTATAACTGTTGCTATTGGATGGTGGCAAATTAAGCAAAGACATATTGAGGCCCACAAAAAGACAATGTTTTTGGCTGCTATTTTTGCTGTAATCTTTTTTGTTATCTATGCTTCTAGAACCCTCTTTATTGGGAATACTTCGTTTGGTGGGCCAGATAATATTAAAATTTATTATACAATATTTTTAATCTTCCATATTACACTTGCGACGACTGGAGCTGTATTCGGGATAGTCTCTATCATGACAGGATACAAAAACAAACTTTCTATCCATCGTAAGCTGGGCCCGATAACTAGTTTCATTTGGTTTTTTACTGCGATCACGGGTGTTGCCGTATACTTATTGCTTTATGTATTTTATCGAGGCGGGCAGACAACATCTTTGCTAAAAGCAATACTTGGACTGTAAAAATTAATCGCTTCCTAATAATAAAAAGACGCATGAGAACCATGCGTCTTTTTTCGATTATAATGCAAACTTACTTACTTCTGCCTTTACTTCATCGAGAATTTTTTTACATTGATTCACAAGAGAGGTTGGGAAGCTTTCGCCTTCACCATATTCTACACCATGCGGGTAATAATGTTTGCCTAAAAGCGGTGTCATTAATTGAATAGTTGCTTTATCAGCGCCAATATCGCCCTCAACCGCATGACCACGTACACGCAAGTAAAATACCCCTTCTTTTAATTCAAACTTGCGGTCGTATGTAACTCGTTCGTAGTCCCATTGTCCTTCGCGAACTAAACCGTGATCAAGCATTACTTCATCTAAACGGTTTAAGTCAGCCCTTAACTTTTCAATTTCAGTATTCTCGAATTTCATAATGAATCCCTCCTAAAAACAATACCATTGCCCCTATGTTTCCTATTTAAGTAGGAAAGCAATAATAATTCAATTTAATAATAGTTGAAAATGTTTCAACTTGCAATGAATACCTTCAGCGAATAAAACAATCTTGGTTGGAAACCCTAAAATAATGGTAAGAGGAATTAAATAAACTTTGGGGGCAGCAAAATGGAAAAAATCCGAGATATAATGACTGAAGATGTAGAATGCTGTACGTTACTAGATAATGTTTATGAAGTCGCCTTAAAGATGAAGCAATTAAATGTTGGGGCTATACCAATTATTGATCAGGAAAAGCTTGTCGGAATGATTACAGACCGAGATATTGTTGTTCGAGGTGTTGCTGAAAAACATCCTGGTTCAACAAAAGTAGAAGATATCATGAGTAATGACCTTATTACTGTTACTCCTGATTCTTCCAGTAAAGATGCAGCAAAATTAATGGCAAAGCATCAAATCCGACGTTTACCTGTGGTAGAGGAAGGTAAGTTAATAGGAATTGTTTCCCTTGGTGATTTTGCGATCCGCGAATTGACTGACGACCAAGCAAAAGAGGCATTAACGGAAATATCTGAGCAAAATTATAATGGAGCACAGCATTAAAAATTATTATATAAAAAAATAGTTTTAACTTTAGAAAACAGGTACTCATTGTGCCTGTTTTCTTTTCATCAGTTCATTTGTCTGACATTTTTGATAATGACTATTACTATTCAAGATATTGATGATATAATAATTTTATCTATATATATAATGATACATGAAAGTAATAGAGAGGGTGAATGCCTCTGCGTACACTGACTAGAATTCTTATTCTTTCAGCAGTTTTCTTAACTATCGGTTTTTATGTGAGTATAAACGAAAATAACGATAGTAATATTTTAATTAAAGAAGATCGTACTTCAGAAATGAAACAACCTATTTCACAAAATCCTGATAATAAGCCAAGTAAAAAAATAGTCTCGGAAAAACCGAAAGAAGGTTTGGCTTTATTAATTGGGAAAAATGAAGGGGAATTAGAAAAAATGCTTGGTTCACCAGATCGGATCGATGAGTCAATGTATGGTTACCAGTGGTATATTTATAATCAAGAAGATAAAAAGTATGTCCAAGTGGGTGTTGAAAATAAACGTGTAGTTACGATTTTCGCGATAGGCCAAAATCTTGATGTAGCACCTTTTGAAATAGGAGAGCCGGTTGAGGAAATCTTTAATACGCATTATATTGATACAAATATTAAGATTGACTATAATGGTAATTCGTATCATTTTGAATTGAATGATGCTGATTTAAATCTACGGCCAATGGTGCAATTGGGTGATGTCTTTGTCCAGCTCTACATAGATAAATTTACTGGCAATCTTTCAAGTGTTCGGTTCCTTAATGCAGAAACACTAATTAAACAAAGGCCATATGAACTTGTTTATAGTGGATATTTAATCAAAGCACCTGAACCTAGTGAAGAAATGCGGCGTGCCATTGAAGAAGATACAGAACAAGAGATATTTGACCTAACGAATGTCTTAAGAGTAAGACATAATTTAAAGGAATTAAAATGGGATGAGAATACGGCAGAGGCCGCGTTTGAGCACAGTAAGGATATGTCAGTAAACAACGACTTTTCACATACTTCCAAAAAATTTGGAGATCTTACCAAACGATTAAAAACGGCCCATGTGGTTTACCAGGCTGCAGGCGAGAATATTGCGGCAAATTATACAGATGGACCAGCTGTTGTCGAGGGTTGGCTAAATAGTAAAGGACACCGTGAGTCACTGTTAAACAAGGAATACTCTCATCTTGGTGTAGGGGTGTTCCAAAAGTACTATACCCAAAACTTTATATCAAAAACAGAACAATGAAAAAGGTGACGAATATGTCACCTTTTTTCAATCTTATATTGATTAAATATAAATCTGTTTTGCTCCCATTTCCCGTATAATCGGATCACATCCCCCACATTAAAAGACACTTTATTGAAATTGTTAGTAATGGGTGTGATCTTTTGGGCGGTGACTATTTTTGTTTCTGTTTGTAGTTTTAAGGACTGAACATAAATGTAGCGATGATAATAAAACCGTTGCTTTTCTTCGACAATACTTTTAATTTCACCTGTTATGATTGCTTCTTGCTGTACTTGGTAAGTATCAAGCCACTTTGTATCGTGCTCCTTCATCTCTTTTTTTGTAAGCCAAAAAAAGTAAAGGCAAATAATTGGGATTACGATGGCGGTGACCATTATTGATCACACCTCCGCTTATTATTTTTTTATAATAAAGAATGTTCCTGTGGCATAGGCGATTTTTTTTCCGTCACTCCGATATGCTTCACCTGAGATGACCATTGTTTTGCTGCCTCTATGAACAATTTCCGCTTTACAGTAGAGTGTTTCTCCGATAGCTGGTGCTGTGTAATGGATATTCAATTGATTTGTTACGGCTCCATAACCTTCTGGTTGAAGATAATTAGCCAGACTCCCCATTGCTGTATCAAGAACCGTCGCAGTAATCCCGCCATGGACAATATCTAGGTTGTTATTAAGAGTTGGGTCTAAAGGAATCGTAATTTCGCAGGTTTTCTCATTTAGTTTTCTATCCATTTGTAGAATTCCGTCAATATATGTACTTCGCTTTTGTTTAATTTTTACTTGGAATCCCGATAAAAGGTAGGCAAGAGAATTTAAATCAGCCTCTGAACCAGTTTCAATACATGTTTCTAATAATCGACGTAATTCATCTTTCATTATACTTACCTCTTTCATTTCTTTGTCTTTTGACATCTTACCATTTACAAGGCAAATATTAAATATTTTAATCGCGGTGTTCTTTCACATTTGTAAAATTCTTTCATATTGTATTATTGGGACTAATTTGGGCTGAGGTGAGATAAATGACACAAAAAAAATTACACCCTTCCGTGTCACAATTCAAAGAATTTGTTAAAAACAATCCAAAACTAATTAAAGAAGTACGGAAAGGGCAGGCAACTTGGCAGGAACTATATGAAGACTGGTATTTATTAGGTGAAGAAGATAGCCGCTGGGAATCGATGGGATCTGATACTGGATCAGTGGATGAAACGAGCACAGAGTCTAAAGGTGATTGGCTTTCTAATATTATGGGAATGGTTAAGAAAATGGATCCGAATCAAATGCAAAACCACATGAATAACCTAAGTCAAGCTCTGGGGGCGATCCAAGGTGTAATTTCACAATTTCAAGGAGAAAACCCTGGTACAGGTCCTGTTAAGCCGTCAGAAGGACCTAAACATCCATTTCTATTTAGAAAAGATTGATGGAAAGGAACTTTAACTTATGCGAAGAGATTTACTGCAATATATTGAAAGTCAAAAGGACTTAAAACAATTCATTCGCGAACAACCAATATGGTATAGAAAGCTGTCAAGAAATCCATATGATTTGCAATCGCTTGAAATTGAATCCTTACACTATTATAAGAAAACAATTCCTGACCAAGTGAATAAATTTTCGAATAGTGTACAAATGGCTTCGATGATGTATAACATGTTTCAGGCGATGAAAAATCAAAATTAAACAAAGTCACAGGATTTATTTTGTGGCTTTTTTTATTTGTCATAGCGGAGTAAGACTAAAAAAAGAAAAGGAGGCGAACAATACAAGCAAAAGAAGGAGTGAATTTAAATGAAAAAGCTAGTTCCGCAATTAGTCCTAATGATCTTTTTGATTGGAATCCTTACTGGATTTAATAATGTCTTACCTAGAACTGAAATTCCTTCACTTTATGTCCACCACCAGATCAAAAGTGATACAGTTTTAATTAATTGTATTGTTACAGGAATCAGCTTCCGTGACGCAGACCCTTCAAAAGGAAGAATCGGGAAGATTGTTGTTTGGGTGGATGGAAAGAAAAATAGCGAGGTTAAAGCGGCAGCTTTTATAATTAAAGGTTTTTCACCGGGAACCCATAAGGTAAAGTTAGAAGTTGTCAATCCAAATAATGAACCGTATGGATTAGCGAAAGAATTTATGGTAAATATCCCTAGATAAACTGAAATTTTCACATTACTGTCACTTTCATGTTAAAATATCTTTGGAGGTGGGCGTAAAATGCTAGCTACGTTAGAGAGAGTCGAATTATTGGAACAAGCTGAGCAATTGGCAAAGATGGTTTTAGAATCTGAAATAGCCGAACAATATCAAATATGTTTATATAAATTGCAAAATAACAAGGAAACACAGCGGAAAATAAATCAATTCGTTCGTCTAAAGGAGTTATATGACGAGGTCCAGCGGTTTGGTAAATACCATCCTGATTATAAAAAGGTAATGACACAAATCCGCGAAAATAAAAGGGAAATGGATATGGATCCCCTGGTAGCAGAATTCAAATTGGCTGAGAATGATTTGCAAGACCTACTAGATGCAATTAGTATTATTGTAGGCGGTGCGGTCTCTGAACATATAAAAGTTCCAACAGGAAATCAGTTTTTTGAAACGAAAACCAGCCACGTTAGTGGTTGTGGCGGTGGAGGAAGCTGTGGGTGCGGCTGAAAAATCAGCGGATTGTGCTGATTTTTTTTGTAATGTCAATTTTTTCAGATTTTAAGCACTTATCTGGAATAAGTAGCAAAGTTTGAATTGAAAAGGAACGTTTTAATATGCTAGACTTATGTAAAATGATGGTTTGTTGAAGGGGAAAAAAGTATGTTTGTTCAAAGACAAGGATTGGTTGTTTGGCTTTACTCGTTAAAACAAGCTAAAATGCTTCGGCGTTTCGGAAACGTTCATTACGTTTCAAAAAAGTTGAAGTATGTTGTTCTGTATTGTAATCAAGAAGAGCTGAATGAAATAATGGAAAAGTTAAATTCTTTTTCGTTTGTAAAGAAAGTAGAACCTTCATATAAACCATTTTTAAGAATGGAGTATGAGAATTCGGCGCCAGATAAAGCAAAGGAATATGATTATAAAATGGGTATTTAAAAAGGTGAGGGCGTTTCCCTCACCTTTTCCTATTGTTTAGCTCCAGCGCCCAGCGGCTAGTGTACTTCGCTCTTTTCCCTACGATAAGTCAAAGCGCTCCACAAGGAACGCTTCGGCAGCATAAGCATCGCACGAAGGAAAAGCGTTAGCTTTTTCGAGGAGTCCATACGCCGCTAAACGGGCGCTTGCGCTTTTCCTATTGTAATGGAAGTAAATAATGATTAAGACGGAGAATGCCGATTAAGTGCTGGTAATACAGCTCTTTTTCATAAAAAATGGTTGACGGCTTAACAGATAGCTCATGTATTTGCTTACCATGTTTTTCAGCAGTAGAAGCAAATATATCATACCTCTTATTTGATATAAATTTTGGGTTTGGAATACCCTCACGACAAATATATAGGGCTTGAAATTTTCCTGGGTCTGTTGGCTTTAATACGACAACCAATGAGGTTCGTTCCTGATCATCAATCTTTGTGTGCAGTGCGAGCATATGTTGAAGACGGTGTTGATTTGCATTTGTAAGCTCAATCAGTTCATATATATCTGAATATCCTTCTCCTAATTCAATAAAACGCTGGATCAATGAAAACTCTCCTTTAAAATGGCTTATTTCAAGAATACTCTATCACTAATTTCCGATCTTTTGAATAATAAGTAAAAAAAAACCTGCAGAAAATTCTGCAGGTTCCTTCCATATCCTCATAAAGGATAGAAGGCAAAGGGAGAGGAGAAACCGGAGGAAGAACTTATGGGGAAACGTAAGTCTTCTCCGCGGTTGGCAACAACATCCTCGAATTGATGTTGTTAATTACATTATTTCCACAACCTAAAAGCTTATACGTACTTTCGAATAAATTTTCCTGATGAAAGAATCATATTCTGTAAATCATTACTCTAATGAAAAGATATTCACTTACTAATTGTCTCCTTTTTGTATATTATGGTAGGATGGATTAAGAAAATTATTTCTGAAAAAATGTGGTGATATGGTAGTGAGAGTGGTTTCAGGGATTTGCAAAGGTAGACCTTTGAAAGCTGTTCCAGGTAATACGACGAGGCCGACAACTGATAAGGTAAAAGAGGCTTTATTTAATATGATTGGTCCTTATTTTGATGGCGGCATTGGATTGGACCTATTTGCTGGAAGCGGTGGATTAGGTTTGGAGGCACTTAGTAGGGGATTGGATAAAGTTATTTTTATTGACAGAGAATTAAAGGCCATTCAAGTGATCCAGGAAAATATTAAAGCTTGTAAATTTGAGGACCAAACGGAAGTCTATCGCAATGATGCCGATAGAGCATTAAAGGCTCTCATAAAAAGAGAAATCTGCTTTGATTTCATATTTTTAGACCCGCCGTATAAAAAACAACAACTCGTCAGTTTAATGGAAAAAATGGATAAACAGGATGTAGTAAAAATAGATGGATGCGTTGTCTGTGAGCATAGCTTCGATGTTGAATTACCAAAATCATTAGGGCGGTTTATCCAAATAAAACATGAAAAGTATGGAATGATCGCGGTAACTATTTATTTACGAACAGATATTGAGTGAGGGGGAGTCATTTTGACAGGAATAGCCGTTTGTCCAGGAAGCTTTGATCCAATTACATATGGTCATTTAGATATTATTAGAAGAGGTGCCAAAGTATTTGATACTGTCTATGTGAGTGTTTTAAACAATTCATCTAAAAATCCATTATTCAGTGTTGAAGAGCGAATGAATCTAATCAAGGCTGTAACAAAAGATCTTCCTAATGTTAAGGTAGATGTCCATTCTGGGTTACTTGTTGATTATGCAAAGGCTGTTAATGCTAATGCTATCATCCGTGGATTACGGGCAGTTTCAGATTTTGAGTACGAAATGCAAATCACTTCGATGAATAGAGTGCTAAATGAAGATATCGAGACCTTTTTTATTATGACCAATAATCAATATTCCTTCTTAAGCTCCAGTATTGTAAAAGAAGTGGCAAAATATAATGGGAACATATCAACGCTCGTCCCACCAATTGTTGAAAAAGAATTACAAAAGAAGTTTAAAAAACAATAAAAAAGAGCTTTGTCAGCTCTTTTTTATTGTTTTTTTACGCGGGAAAACAAAATTAGCACATACACTAAAAGGGAGAGAATGGTGATAAGCGGACCAACTTCCATCATTTTATGATAAAAATGATCTGCCCATGAACCGTCTTCAAAAAAACCAACAGGTAATGCGTTAGAAGGTTGCTCTTGATTATTGAAACGCAAGTAAACTGGCTTCCACAAAATCAATGCAAACAAGCTTGCAAATATACCTTGAAGGATTCTTGCAATAAAAAATGGTTTAAATCGGATATCTGTTTGTGCCAGGATGCTTGCAACCTGTGCTTGGACACTAAATCCACTAAATGCCAGGATAAAGCTGGTAATCATTGCTTTTTGTAATAGAGTAGCATCTTGAACCAGACTCGTTAGTTGGCTGCCTAATGTGATTTCAAATAAACCAGATATAAAAGGAATGCTTAACATTTCAGGGAAAGACAATGAGGATAACAAGATCTCCACTGATTTTGCAAGTGTCGCTGTGATATGTAAATGATAAAGTAATTTGTTAATCACAGAAAATAAAATAATAAACCCGCCAACCATTAATAAAGTTTGAATAGAAGAATTAACTGCATCACCAAGAAGTTTACCAATTGGTCGATTATCTTTTAATCTTGTTTGATGCAAAGCGGATAAAGCCAATCGGATTTTGAACTTTTTATTTTTCTTACTAATTTCGTCAGGGGATTCATTCCCATAAAAACGCATGATTAATCCAACACAAATATTTCCTAAATAGTGGGCTAATGCAAGAATAACACCTAAATGAGGATTATAGAAAAAACCTACAGATACTGCCCCAAAGATAAATAAAGGGTTAGAAGAATTTGTGAAAGAAACAAGTCTTTCTGCTTCAATTCGTGTTAAGTGGCCTTCCTGACGTAATCTTGCGGTAAACTTTGCTCCTGCAGGGAATCCTGAAGCCATACCCATCGCCCAAACGAATCCTCCAACACCAGGTACTTTAAAGAGAGGCCTCATTAATGGTTCCAATAATACGCCGATAAATTTGACAACCCCAAAGCCAATTAACATTTCAGAAACAATAAAAAAAGGTAATAGGGATGGAAAGACAATTTCCCACCACATATTTAGTCCTCGTATAGAAGCGTCTAATGACTCTTGAGGAAAAGAAATAAGGGAGGCAGCTAAAATAGTGACGGATATAGATAAAAAAATAGTTTTTAGTTTGGAACGAAACAATGAAGGAACCTCCTTCCGAGAGGGATCGATGAAACTGTGCAATCAATTAATTGAATGGTAAAATAAGAAATATTCTTATCCTGACTTGTCCTCATATAAAACAAATATACTCATAGAACGTTTATTTAGACCATAAGATTGAACGAGATTTCTTATTTCTGTGGATTGGCTTCGGGAAGTCCTGTCTGTTACGGTAGAAAAAACATCTAATAGGTTTAAATAGGAGGTCTTTAGTAATGGAGCACCCTAAAATAGGCTTGGCGCTTGGTTCGGGTGGTGCACGCGGGTTTGCTCATTTAGGAGTCATAAAAGCATTGAAAGATGCTGAAATTCCGATTCATCTGATTGCAGGCAGCAGCATGGGGGCGCTGGTTGCAAGTTTTTACGGGGCAGGAATTGACATGGATCGGTTATATAAATTATCCACAGCTTTTAAAAGAAAATACTTTTTGGATTTTACTGTTCCGAAAATGGGATTTATCTCAGGAAAAAAAGTAAAGGAATTTATTAAGGTTTTTACTCATGGAAAAAACATTGAGGACTTGTCTATTCCAATAGGTATCGTCACAACTGATTTATTGACAGGAGAAAAGGTTGTTTTTCAAACGGGGCCGGTTGCTGATGCTGTAAGAGCAAGTATTTCCATCCCGGGGATTTTTGTTCCAGAAAAATATAATGGGAGAATCCTTGTAGATGGTGGTGTATCTGACCGTATTCCTGTTTCTGTGGCTAAAGAGATGGGGGCGGATATAGTTATCGCAGTAGATGTCTCCAGAGTGAAACGGAACGCAGAAATTACCTCTATTTACGATGTGATTATGCAGAGTATAGACATTATGCAAGCGGAAATAATTAACAATAGAGAGATCGCTGCTAATGTAATGATTCGACCCCCTGTTGAAATTTATAGTTCACGAGCCTTCACAAATATTGATGAGATCATTAATCTTGGTGAGGAAGAAGCGAAAAAACATCTAAAGCAAATAAAAACCGTGATTGAACAGTGGAAGGGGTAGAAAATGCGATGCGCAAAAAATTATATATAGGTTCTGCACTTATCGTTGCCATTTTTTTTATCTGGGGAATGTTCTATTCATTGCCTTATTATGTTTCAAAACCTGGAATGGCGAAAGAACTTGGACCAATCATTATGGTTGATGGCGGCGATAAAGATAAAGGTAATTTTATGCTTACAACAGTTAGAATGGGTAGAGCAAATATTTACTCCTATTTAGAAGCAAAGATACGAAATTATGAAGAACTATATCCATTAGATATGATTTTAAATAAAAAAGAAACAGAGGAAGAATACAATGCAAGACAGCTCCATCTGATGGCTGGCTCAAAACTTAATGCAATAGAAGTTGCCTACCGTAAGGCGGGATTGCCTGTAAATTATAAATATAAGGGGATCTATGTCATGCAGGTGATTCCAGAAATGCCTGCGGAAGGAAAGCTTTCCACAGGTGACCGAATTTTTAAAGTGGATGGGCAGCAATTGCCTTCTTCGGAAAAATTTATTGATTACGTAAGCAAAAAACAAGCTGGGGATAAGGTGAAATTAACCTACTTGCGTAATAAAAGTACAAAGACTGTAACATTAGAACTTCAGCCTTTTAAAGAGAATCCTCAAAAGGTGGGGATAGGGATTTCTCTAGTGGACGATAAAGAAATAGTTGTCAATCCAAAGGTTAAAGTAAAGACAGATGAAATTGGGGGACCATCTGCTGGGTTCATGTTTTCATTAGAAATCTATAACCAGTTAACAGAAGGAGACTTAACTAAGGGCTATCAAATTGCTGGTACTGGGACGATTGATGTGGATGGAACAGTCGGACCTATTGGAGGAATTGAACAAAAAATCGTAGCTGCTGACAAGGCGGGGGCGGAGTACTTTTTAGCCCCTAATGAAAAAGGAATAATGAATTCCAATTACCGGGATGCAGTAAAAACTGCAAGGGACATAAAAACCAAAATGAAGATCGTTCCAATTGATACATTTGACGACGCAGTTAGGTATTTAGAAAAGCTAAAGGAAAAATAAAAATGATGGTGCGTATGCATCATCATTTTTATTTTTCCTGTATATAAATAGGCGGTTGCTCAAATTCCTGCCGAAGCATTTTGTTTTTTAAATGACAAGGAATCCCTAGAGAATAAATCCGAGCTGCCTTAATATCAAGGTTTATTTCTTTTTCTTTAAATGAGGCTAGTTTTGAAATAAGTGGGAGACTAAGGTGAGACTTCTTCTTATTTAAATATTCCCTGCCCATACTGGTCATTCCTAAAAGTCTAAGATAAGAGGCTTTTTCCGAGTGTCTCGTCATTTCCTCTTTTTTTGTGTTCGTTAAAATATGAACACATAACCTTTGCAGTCTTGTCCATGTATATCTTTTTGTTTTAATTTGCTGCATAAATTTGTGAAAGTTATCAGATACAAGTGCTGCTCCTTGAAGTCGATTCTCAAGTCCCTCTTCCATCTCATAAATTTCCCTGAGTTCACTTGGGCTAGAATGAATCAAGCGAAATTGAAGGTAGCTCCAATAATTTTCCCATTGGTGAAATCTCTGAAATTGTTGTTCATACTCTTTTAATAAAAGTTTTGTTTGCTCTGGTACATATTGATCAATTTCTGCTTGGCCTTCGTTATCTGTAAAAATGGCTTTACGAATACTCGTCGCACTTGCAATTGTTGCAGAAGCAAAATGTTCATCGTGATAGTCAGCGTTTTTTCGTGGGATTGTCATCGGACTGACTGAACTCTTTTGTCGTTGGATTGCTTTTATGTATTCAAGTCCAAGAATATTATTTGGTTTTGCTAAATCCAAATAATTATTTGCATCAGGCAATTGTTTAAAAGCTAAGGAAAGAGCTTTAGGATAGCTGACACCAGTATCTAAGTGCCATTTGATGTTTTCATTAAATGAGTTTTGTTGTTCTTTTAAGTAATCGATAGTTTGAATGAAGGAGGATAAATCTCCACTTTCACTGCCAAAACAGAGAGAGTTGCAGCCGACTGCATCTAATATTGACACAGCACCGTTTGCGAACGTTTCCGCTTTCTGAGTAGCGAAGCGATAGGGAAGCTCAAAGACAATATCTACCCCATTTAACAATGCCATCTTGGTGCGCTGCCATTTGGAAACAAGTGCCGGTTCTCCACGTTGTAAAAAGTTTCCGCTCATTACTGCAATGACAACATCTGCCTCTGCAGCCTCCTTTGATGCTTGTAAATGAAAGGCATGTCCATTATGAAAAGGGTTGTATTCCACTATTAAACCAACAGATTTCATTTATTTTCTCCCTTTTTTTTTAAACTACTAACATTATATCAATAATTTAAGGAAACCAATCAAATTATATGATAAGATATTAAAGATGTTTGCAAATAGCTTATCTGGTTAAACTAGAATAGGAAACCTATATGAGCGATTGCTTTTAATCACCTGACGGGGTGTAAAGAAAAAACATTGACAAAAAATTTATCGAAGGCTATAATTACCTTTGTTGCCTTGGGGTGATTCAATTGAAATGGACATTAAGTCAATTACAAAAATATCGAAACAAGGATTTTATGATTGATGAGATGGTTCGTGTGGATGAGATCAAACAAGATGATCCAACCATCCGAGAAGTTTCTCCGATGCATATTACTGGTCGGGGAGATATCGATTCAACAAAAGTGACATTCCATTTAAAAATCGAAGGTTACTTAATACTTCCTTGTTCTCGTACTTTAGTGGATGTAAAACTTCCAATTAATGTCGAAACAACTGAAACGTTCCTCTTGCAAGGTTCAGTTTATGAAACTGAAGAGGAAGCATATCAAGTAAATAGCGATGTGATTGATGTAATGCCAATCCTTCGAGAGATTCTTTTACTTGAAGTTCCAATGCAAGTTTTTTGTGACGATGTTAATCATGAAGACGCTGCTCCACAGTCTGGCAAGGATTGGGAAGTTGTTCATGAGGAAGATCGATCTAAAAAAATGGATCCGAGACTTGCTGGTCTCGCAAAGTTTTTTGACGAAAACAATTCTTCTTCCGAATCATAATCGACAAATCTAAGAAGCAAAGTGAAGAACCAGAATTCCTGGCCTTCATTACTTTCTTAATACTCTTTAAGGAGGTGGGAAGAATGGCTGTACCTTTTAGAAGGACTTCTAAAACTGCAAAAAGAAAACGTCGTACTCATTTTAAATTAAACGTACCTGGTATGGTAAGCTGCCCAAACTGTGGTGAAATGAAACTTTCACACCGCGTATGTAAAGCTTGCGGAACATACAAAGGAAAAGACGTAGTGAACGACTAATTTTAAGGTAAGATAGAAAGCACAAGGGTGTTAAAGCCCTTGTGCTTTTGTCGTTTAAAAAAAAATACATACTCTAAATAAGTAATGAAAGGTTGAGATAGATTGTCTTATTCGATTGAAAAACAGGAAAAGGGTTATTTATTATTTACGATTAATAGAACTGAAAAAAGAAATGCTATTAATTTTGACGTGATGGAAGGCTTAGCTGAAGCGATAAGAAGAGCCTCTGAATCAGATATAAAGGCACTTGTGATTACCGGAAAAGACGACCGTGCTTTTTGTTCGGGAGGAGATTTATCTGTTTTTCACAAGCTTCACACAAAGGAAGAAGCGTACCCAATGCTTTCTAAAATGGCAAATATTCTTTATTCGTTGCTAACCTTAGCAGTTCCAACCATGGCTCTCATAAATGGAACAGCGATTGGCGGCGGGTGCGAACTTGCAGCTGCTTGCGACTTTCGTATTGCGCGAGAAGGTATAAAGGCAGGGTTTGTACAAGGCAAGCAAGCGATAACAACAGGCTGGGGTGGAGGTTCAATTTTATCAGAAAAGTTCCCAGTCTCAGTTACTATGAAGCTTTTAATGGAAGCTGAACTGCAAACAGCATCATATTTAAACGAAATGGGTTTTATCGATGCTTTATATAGGGGTAACTCTCTTAAGGCTTGTGATGTATACCTTGAGAAAATGTTAACAAATGATCGAAGTGTGCTGAAATCCTATAAAATGCTTTGGATTAGAAAGTGGGAGGAAACTAAACTGCGTGAAAGAATAGAGGAAGAGGTAAGAAATTGTTCCTTACTTTGGGAAAGTGATGACCATCATCAATATGTAAAAACTTTTATAGGCAAAAACAATGAATAAAGATTAAAACACCGCTTTTGATTAAGTCTATCTTTTCTAGTAGATGCATATGTATTATAAAAACACTAGGAGGGATGATTTAATGTCACCAACTCGACAAGATGCATGGTCCCAAGATGAAGACTTGTTGCTTGCTGAAGTTGTGTTACGGCACATCCGTGAAGGCGGGACACAGCTGCAAGCGTTTGAAGAAGTAGGGAAGCAGCTTACGCGTACCTCTGCAGCCTGTGGCTTTCGCTGGAATTCATTTGTTAGAAAACAATATAAATCAGGAATAGAGCTAGCCAAAAAGCAGCGTAAAGAGTTGAAAAAGCAGCCAGTCTCGAATGAAGTAGAGACTATTCAGGAAGCAGTTAAAGTAGAAAGCGTTCCTTCACCAAAAGGAAATGTGCCAAGCAGCACAATTACGTTTTCGGCTGTTATTCAATTTTTAGAGGGTCTTCATCAAAAAGCGCAAGTTTCAACCGATTTTGAAACAGACAGGAAGAGGTCTTTTGAAAAAATCAAAGAGTTGGAAAAGAAGGCATTCTATTTAGCTGCAGAAAATGAAAGATTATCCAAAAATTTAAAGGCAATCGAAGAGGATTATCGATCATTAATTGAAATTATGGAAAGAGCTCGAAAAATGGTCGTCCTTCAGGATGAGGACCGACAACAAAAGGTTAAATTCCAAATGGATAAAAACGGGAACCTTGAAAGAGTAGAAAAGTAGAAAAAGCGGACCTAATGTCCGCTTTTTCATTTTTTTTAATTATTATGTTGTGGTTCGACGCCTTTAGGATACCAAACCAATGGATTTTCTCCACGGTCACGCTCCATATCGTATTCTACATTGGCAAAGTCCATTTTTTCCCAGAAACTCCTTGATTGAACTCTAGGATTCGTCTTAATCGGGAGACCAAAGCTCATCGCAAATTCTACAAGCACTTTGCCATACCCCTTACTTTGATAATCAGGCAATACCTCGAGCTTCCATATTTCTAAGTAACTTTGCGGTGGATAGAAGTAGCGGTCAAATTTTGCATCAATTTGATATAAACTCATTCGTGCTACTAGTTTGTCCCCGAAATAAATTCCGTAGAATGGTGAGTCACTATTGTTATCAACCATATTTGCTTCAAGATCTTCCAGCATTGACAATTCTTGAATCCCATATTCTTTAAACTTTTTGAACTCTTCTAGTGTTTTAAAGTTTACTTTTAGTCTTTCCACTTTAACTGCCATAGTCGACCTCCTAAATATGAAAACCTCATAATATTGTATATATTCATTTGTTCCTGAATAACATGATATGAAATTAATTTTGCATTATTCAAATGAATTACCTTCATTATATAACAAAAACTTAAAAAATTCTTCAAATTAGTTCAGATAGCGTTTTCAAAGATTGCAGGAGATTTAGAAAATGATGATGAAACATATTAACGGACGTTTTTTAAGGAGGAGAATTATTGAATAATCAATTAAACGAGAACCGTAAAATAATTGAATCCGGCGGACAACCAAAATATCATGAGAAGGCTAAACAACAAAAAAAGCTCTTTGTTCGTGAGCGTCTTCAATTATTGTTTGATGAAGGAAAATACGAAGAAGATGGTAAATTCGCCAATTTTAAGGCAGGTGACCTTCCTGCAGATGGTGTCGTAACAGCGATTGGTAAAATAAAAGGTCAGACTGTCTGTGTCATGGCAAATGATTCAACAATCAAAGCAGGGTCATGGGGAGCAAGAACGGTTGAAAAAATAATCCGTATTCAAGAAGTAGCGGAAAAATTAAAAGTTCCGTTATTTTATCTGGTCGATTCAGCAGGAGCAAGAATAACAGATCAATTAGAAATGTTTCCAAATCGACGAGGTGCGGGGAAAATTTTTTATAATCAAGTGAAGCTTTCCGGGATGATTCCCCAAGTATGTATTCTGTTTGGCCCGTCCGCTGCTGGTGGGGCTTATATCCCTGCATTTTGCGATATTGTAATTATGGTTGATCAAAATGCTTCGATGTATTTGGGATCACCACGTATGGCAGAAAAGGTTATCGGCGAAAAGGTAACACTTGAGGAAATGGGCGGCGCCAGGATGCATTGTTCTGTCAGCGGCTGTGGAGATGTTCTCACTTATTGTGAGGAAGATGCGATTGAATCAGCTAAAAAGTATATCAGTTTCTTTCCAAGCAGTTTTAAAGAAAAACCAAAGATGACTGAAGGCACAGCAGCGAAACAAGGCCGGGAACTAGAAGCGATCATTCCAGAAAACCAAAACGCACCGTTTGATATGTATGAATGTATTGATAAACTTGTGGACCAAGATAGCTTTTATGAAATTAAAAAATTATTTGCCCCAGAATTGATAACGGGATTAGCTAGAATCGATGGAAGAGCTATTGGTATTATTGCTAATCAGCCAAAAGTAAAAGGCGGAGTTTTGTTTGTTGATTCCGCTGATAAAGCTGCAAAATTTATTCAGCTTTGCGATGCTTTTCATATTCCGCTATTATTTTTGGCAGATGTACCTGGTTTCATGATTGGAACAAAGGTTGAACGTGCAGGAATTATCCGTCATGGGGCAAAATTAATTGCTGCTATGAGCTCAAGCACTGTTCCGAAAATATCGGTAATTGTTAGGAAAGCTTATGGTGCTGGTCTTTATGCGATGGCAGGTCCCGCTTTTGAACCTGATTGCTGCATCGCGTTTCCGACCGCGCAAATTGCCGTTATGGGTCCAGAAGCCGCTGTCAATGCGGTCTATTCAAACAAAATTAATGAAATAACCGACCCGATAGAAAAAATTGCTTTTGTCCAAGAAAAACAGAATGAATACAAAGAGCATATCGACATTTACAAACTTGCTTCAGAGCTTATTATCGATGAAATCGTCGCTCCGTCTGAATTACGAAATATACTTATTCAACGCTATTCTTACTATGAAACGAAAGAATTAAATTTCAGTGTGCGAAAGCATCCGGTTTACCCCGTATAATTTAATAGACCCTATTCGGCGGTTGTCGAATAGGGCTTATTTTTTCTAATCTTTCTAACAAACTATCGACTGCATCTGATAAAATATGGGTAAAGATGACTAAAAAGAGGGGTTACTATGAGGGTTGGAATTATAGGTGCTGGATCAATTGGCTTATTATTTGCCGCTTATATTAGTAGGGTGTTTGAGGTTACGATATACTGTAGATCAACAGAGCAAACATCTGAGATAAATAAAAATGGAATCGTACTAAAGAAAAAAGGAGAACAAACAATATCCTTTGTACAGGCCCTGCCCATTACAGAGTGGAAGGGAGTAGAGGATATAACAATTATCGCGGTCAAACAGTATCAACTTTATCCAATTATTGAGAAAATAAATCAATTACCAGTAATTCCTAACAATCTTTTATTTTTACAGAATGGCATGGGGCATTTAAAACAGCTTGAAACAATCCCGTTTACTAATATTTATGTGGGATCAGTGGAGCACGGAGCCCTTAAAGAAAATTCATATACTGTATCTCATAATGGTGAAGGTATAACTAATGTTGCTGTTTTCAAGGGAGATCCAACACTTTTAAGTGAATTTATTTTTTCAGCACCAATCGAATTTCCACTTGTTCTCAAAGAGGATTACTTTCAAATGCTGCAAAATAAACTAATTGTCAACGCAGTCATTAATCCATTAACGGCAATTCTTCAGGTTAAAAATGGCGAATTAATAAAAAATCAATACTATTTTCAGGTATTGAAAAATTTATTTTCCGAAATTTCTACGGTATTAAATTTGAAAAATGCTGAAGTACATCAACTACAAATTATTGATATATGTAAAAACACCTCCGAAAACCGCTCCTCCATGCTTAGGGATATTGAAGCGAACAAAATGACAGAAGTAGATGCAATCTTAGGTTATATTTTAGAAGAAGCACAATTTAAGGAAATGACCGTACCTCAGGTTGAGAACCTTTATTATTTAATAAAGGGGAAAGAAGTGATAAAGGAGGCGAACTCTTGATTACTTTTCTATCCTCCATTATAACTATTTTCTTCACTTTACCATTTTTAGGATTATTCATCGTTTTTTTTATAACAAAACTGGTGACAAACAATACGCGAAAATCAGTCCACATGGCACTTGATTATACAACGATTTTATTTATTATTTCCGTTCATTTTTTAATCGCTACTATTTGGGGTAAATCACTTTTTTGGTTAATAATACTAATAATGCTTTTAATTGCGATGATTTTTGTATTTGTTCATTGGAAGGTAAAAGAAGAAATTGTTTTGAAAAAAGTGATGAAGGGTTTTTGGCGTTTTAATTTTATCCTCTTTCTCCTTGCATACATCACTTTAACGCTATATGGATTAATTCATCGTGCATTAATATTTACCTTTTCCAACTGATTTCAAGCCAAAGTTTTTTTCAAATCCGGTTGGTAGTGGTATACTCTTAAAAGAATGAATTTGGGTGATCAGAAAGGAAGTACATGAATGGAGATTTTAAATCTCTCTTTACCAGCAACAAATCGGTTTGCTTCGAATTATTTGGAACAGTCTACTGAAATCGAGCCTTTTTTTCATTACAGGTATAATGAATTAACCGATGATGTCAAAAGGGTTTCTGAACTAAGTAACCGGTCATTTCCTCGCATAGAGGTTGCTGAACACATTGAGAGCTTTATGAAGCAGTTTCCATCGTCTGAAGCTGTTATCAAGTCAGTAGATAAACTTAAAACAAATAATAGCCTCGTAGTTATTGGTGGTCAGCAGGCAGGGATCCTCACAGGGCCGCTTTATTCAATACATAAAGTCATTTCAATTATTAAATTAGCAGAGCAAAAGGAAGAGCAGCTTGGAGTACCAGTCGTTCCAGTATTTTGGATTGCAGGCGAAGATCATGATTTCCAAGAAGTTAATCATGTGTTTGTGCCAGTTAATCGAAAGGTAGATAAATGGACCTATCCGGAGAGAGTAGTTAATAAGAAAATGGTCTCCGATATTCAGTTAAACAAAGAAAGCTGTCTAGCATGGGTTAATAATCTAATTGAGAATTTCGGTGAGACAGAGCATACGAATACACTATTAGAATTTGCGAAAGAACAAATATCCATATCAACAACCTTCGTCGATTTCTTCGCGAATATTATTATGGAATTGTTCAAGGATTATGGGTTGTTAATTGTTGATTCAGGTAACAGAGAGTTTCGTTTGCTGCAGAAAGAATTTTTAAAAAGTCAAATTCTTCACCATGAAGCGATAACAAACAAATTATTGGAGCAACAAAGGGAAATTGGAAAAAATGGTTTTCCAATTACGCTTGATGCAGGTGAAGAAAATGCCAACCTATTCTACTATGATCAGAAAATGAGTGAACGGATTCTACTTGAGTACGATCGAGGAAATGATCGTTTTGTGGGGAAAAATGGGACCTTGGCATTTACGAGAGAACAATTAGTGGTGCTAGCTGAGGAGAGTCCGGCAAATTTAAGCAATAATGTGGTGACGCGTCCGTTAATGCAGGAATGGCTCTTTCCAACTGTTGCTTTCATTGCAGGGCCAGGTGAAATATCATATTGGGCAGAACTCAAACTAGTTTTTGAGCATTTTGATATGAAGATGCCGCCGATTGTTCCCCGTTTGAATATTACCATCCTTGATCGATCGGTGGAAACAGATGTTGCAGAATTGCATCTAAATTTAGCAGAGGTTTTGAGCTTTGGAACGGACAAAGGAAGACACCAATTTCTAGAAGCGATAAAAGACAAAGAAGTGGAGTCACTATTTTCAATTACTAAAGACCAATTAGTAAAGCAATATAAACAAATTGAAGCAAAAACAGCTGAGTTAGACCGCGGCCTCTTACCATTATTTAAGAAAAACGAAGGTTACTTATTAAAAGAAATCGATTTTTTGAAAAAGAAACTTGATGAAGCAGTGAGATTAAAGCACGATAATATGATCAAAAAATATGCGCGTGTTGATCTTGCTTTAAGACCTGATGGTTTTCCGCAAGAGAGGGTTTGGAATGTATTTTATTATCTAAATCAATATGGATTGAATTTTATTAATGACTTAATGACTGGAAGATTCGAATTTGATGGAAGGCACAAGGTCATGAAAATATAGAAAAACTTCACTTACATTGTGGAGTTTTTCTTTTTTTTGTAAAAAAATAACATAATGAAACAGGATAATAAAGAATTAAAGCGAATAGTTATAAAATAGGTGGTGGAAAGTGGGGGAATGTGGTACATTTTTAATAGAAAGTGGGGGTCATGGGTATGTTCATGGGTGAATACCATCACAGCATTGATAATAAAGGCCGCATGATTGTGCCCTCCAAATTCCGTGATGAGCTTGGTGAAATGTTTATTATCACACGTGGATTGGATCAATGTTTATTTGGTTACCCCATATCAGAGTGGGAGCTTATTGAAGAAAAGTTAAAAGGCTTACCTCTGACAAAAAAAGATGCCCGTGCTTTTACCCGCTTCTTCTTTTCTGGAGCAACAGAGAGTGAACTTGATAAGCAAGGAAGAATTAATATCCCAACACCACTATTGCAATATGCAAAGCTAGAAAAAGAATGTGTAATTTTGGGTGTTTCCAATCGAATTGAAATTTGGAGCAAACAGATTTGGGAAGACTATTTTTCACAGTCTGAAGAATCTTTTGCGGAAATTGCAGAAAATATGATTGGCTTTGATATATAATGGATAAATTATGTTAATATATTTTCTGTTATATATCGTTCGATTGGAAAAGGTGGTTACTACATGTTTGAACATACAACTGTGTTGTTAAAGGAAGCTGTTGATGGATTAAATATTAAGTCAGATGGTATTTATGTTGATTGTACTTTGGGTGGGGCGGGACACAGCTCCTTGATCCTTTCAAAACTCGGAGCCCACGGTAAACTATTTGCATTTGACCAGGATGAAACAGCTATTGCACATGCTAAAGAGAAGTTGGCACAATATGGAGACCGATTAGAGATAATTAAAAGCAATTTCTTATATTTAAAAGAAGAGCTTAATGATCGAGGAATTGCTAAAGTTGACGGAGTCCTATACGATCTTGGGGTATCCTCACCACAATTGGATACACCAGAAAGAGGTTTTAGCTATCATCATGATGCACCACTCGATATGAGGATGGATAATGATGCTGATGTTTCTGCCTATGATGTGATTAATCATTGGGCATATGAAGACTTGGTCCGCATCTTTTTCCGCTATGGCGAAGAAAAATTCTCTAAACAAATAGCACGTAAAATTGAAGCGGCAAGACTTGCAAAAACAATTGAAACAACGGCAGAATTAGTTGAATTGATTAAGGATGCTATTCCAGCACCTGCTAGAAGAAAAGGTGGACATCCTGCCAAGCGAGTTTTTCAAGCAGTAAGAATTGCTGTTAATGATGAATTAGCTGTGTTTGAAAAGTCGATAAATCAGGCAATTGACTTATTAAACCCAGAGGGGAGAATAAGTGTTATTACCTTTCATTCTCTAGAGGACAGGATTTGCAAGGCAGCCCTTAAGAAAGCAAGTGAAACCCCTAATTTACCTCCAGGTTTACCAATCATTCCAGATGAGTATAAACCGATCTTAAAGCTAATCTCACGGAAACCAATTCTTCCATCTGAAGAAGAATTAGAACAAAACAATCGTGCCCGATCTGCAAAGCTCCGTATTGCAGAAAAATTATAAAAAATACCATCACCTAGGCATTGGTGGTAGAAAATGAATAAAATCTGGAGGGGAAGCGTTTGAGTAATCTTGCCAGGAAGTATCTAGAGCAGCAACAAACAGAGCAGAAAGTCCAAAAAAAAGGTCAAGTAATTATCAAAAAATCCTGGCTTACTCCAGGAGAAAAAATAATTGGATTAGCCTTTGCTGGATTTGTATGTTTTGGGGCCATTCACATTATTTCGAACCAATCTAAAATTTACGAGGTCAATAAGGACATCCAGGTTATCGAAGCAAAGGTGTCCGAACAACAGAAGGTAAATAGTGATTTACAGGTTCAGGTAAGCGAATTAAGTGCCTACGATCGAATTTATGAAAAGGCCAAGGAAATGGGCCTTATTAAAAATGAAAATAATGTCAAGGTAGTGCATTAAAATGAACAAGAAACAACCATATATGAATGCAGGAGCAGCCATTTTATTTGTATTATTTGGCTTGCTCTTTTTTGTATTACTCTTCAGATATTTTTCGATTCAAATCTCTGGAGAAGTAGACGGGCAGCCTCTTGCTGCGAAAGCTCAAGAAAAATATAGCAGGGAAGGGAATTTGGCGGCATTAAGAGGCAATATCTTAGACCGGAATGGCGGGGTAATTGCTGAAGATACGAATGCCTATAAATTAATCGCTATTTTGGATAAGAAGATGACGACGAATCCCAAAAACCCGCAACACGTAAAAAACCCAGACAAAACAGCAAAGGAATTAGCTAAATACTTAGAAATGGATGAGTCAGAGATTTATAGTATTTTAACTACAGGAATAAGAAATAAGAAATTTCAGGTTGAGTTTGGCAAAGAAGGCAAAGATATTACTAATCAGACAAAGAAAAAGATAGAAGATTTAAAGTTGCCTGGAATAACTTTTCTCCGTGAGTCCAAACGCTTTTACCTAAACGGAGTTTTTGCTTCACATTTAGTTGGTTATGCAGACCGGATTGAGCAAAAGGATAAAACGATTAAATCAATTGGGAAAATGGGAATCGAGAAAATTCTAAATGATGAATTAACAGGAAAAAATGGTAAATTAAATTTTGAGAGTGATTTGTGGGGCTATATACTTCCGGACGAGAAGGAAAAAATTACTCCTGCTCAAAATGGTAATGATGTCTATTTGACCATTGACCAAAAAATTCAAACCTTTTTAGAAGATGCAATGAACAAGGTAGATAAGGAATATAAACCTCAAAAAATTATTGCAATTGTAGCCGATCCGAAAACAGGAGAAATATTAGCGATGGGGCAACGACCGTCCTTCCATCCAACAACAAAAGAAGGAATTGATAAAGGCTGGCATAATGAAGCGATTGAAACCTCATTTGAACCTGGATCAACAATGAAAATATTTACACTTGCAGCAGCGGTGCAAGAAAAGGTTTTTAATCCGAATGAAACCTATCAATCTGGTTCGTATCAAGTTACCAAAAAGGATAAAGCAATTCATGACCATAATTACTCCGGCTGGGGAACCATCACCTATCTTGAAGGTGTTCAACGTTCATCAAACGTTGCATTTGCTAAGATTGCGAAGGAGAAGTTGGGTTTTGAAAAGTTTAGAGAATATTTAACAAAATTTGGTTTTGATAAACCTACGGGTATTGATCTTCCCGATGAAACCTCAGGAAAGATTCAGTTTACTTATCCGATTGAAAAAATTACAACTGCATATGGACAGGGAACGGCAATTACACCGATTCAACAAATTCAAGCGGCAACAGCGATAGCTAATGACGGGAAAATGATAAAGCCGCATGTAGTCAAAAAAATTGTCAATCATGACACAGGAGAAACGATTAAATCAACCACTCCTGAGGTCGTTTCAACTCCTATATCAAAAGAGACTGCCAAACAGGTTCGTGATATCCTTGAAACCGTGGTTACCTCACCTAAAGGAACGGGTGGCCGTTACAAAATTGATGGCTACAGTGTCGCTGGTAAAACGGGGACAGCTAATATCCCAGGACCGAACGGAGGATATTTACAAGGGGCAGATAACTATATGTTTTCGTTTCTAGGCATGGCACCTAAGGATGATCCGAAGTTGATTGTATATGTTGCAGTTCAGCAGCCTGATCTTGATGGAACCGGCTTAGGTGCCCTTCCTGTCTCGGCAATTTTTAATCCTGTCATGAAAAACAGCTTGCAATATTTAAATATCCAACCTTCTAAGAGTCAAAAAGCACAATTAAATAAACTATCAGATTTTATCGGGAAGTCGGTCGAGGCAACAGAAAAAGAACTTAAGGCAAAGGACATTGAAACCGTTGTAATAGGCAAAGGAACAAAAGTTGTCAGACAACTACCAGAGTCTGGAACGACTGTTTTAGAGGGGGAAAAGGTAATCATCCAAACAAATGGAGATAAACTAGCCCCAGATATGACAGGCTGGTCACTTAGAGATGTAATGAAAGTAGCTAATATAGCTGGCTTAAAACTAAATTCAAAGGGACAAGGCTACGTAACTCAGCAAAATATCAAACCAAAAACGATTATGCGAAACGGTGATTTCTTAATAGTTGATTTAAAAACCCCTGAAGAACAGTGGACTCAAGAAAATCAGGCTAATTCAAATGGCCAAGACCAATCAGAAGAAAACATTGAAGAAATAGTTCAAGATTAAACGTTAATCCCGCTTACTAGAGCGGGATTTTCTCTTATTTATTACCGGTTGTCTGCGTTCTAATAAAAAAAGTACAAGCATATAAATGAACGATAGAAAAAGGAGGGTCGTTCAAAATATGCGAGTTTCAAATGTAACTGTCCGTAAACGATTAATGATTGCTCTATTCGTTGGTATTCTAACCTTCTTAATTATTGATGTGCGGCTTGGGTATGTTCAATTTGTTTTGGGTGATTGGTTGACTGCAGGAGCAAAAGACTCTTGGAGTCGTAATATCCCTTTCGAACCTGAACGAGGAGAAATTGTAGACCGTAATGGGGTGCCGTTGGCAACAAATATAAGTACCCCCACTGTTTGGGTAGTCCCAAGACAAATAAAGGACCCAGCAACAACCGCGGAAAAGCTGGCTTCCGTTTTAAATATGTCAAAAGAAAAGGCATACCGGGATATCACATTAAGGGAGAGAATTGTTCGTATTAAGGAAGGCAGAAAAATTTCTCATGAAAAGGCTAAGGAAATCAGATCTCTGGGTCTTGAAGGGGTCTATATTGGGGAAGACTCCAAGCGTCATTATCCCATGGGGAGTTATCTCTCACATGTACTTGGGTTTGCAGGAGTGGACAACCAGGGGTTGATGGGACTAGAGCAATATTATGATAAAGAGCTAAGTGGTGAAAGGGGCTCAGTTAAGTTCTATGCGAATGCTAAAGGTGAAAGAATGAACGATATGGCAGATGATTATGAGCAGCCGATCAACGGTCTCGATTTGAAGCTGACAATTGATTCAAAGATACAAACCATTGTCGAAAGAGAACTAGATATTGCTGAGGCAAAATACAACCCAGATGGTATTATCGCCATTGCAATGAACCCAAATAGTGGTGAAATTTTAGCGATGTCGAGTAGACCAACTTTTGATCCTGCTAATTTCCGGAATGTACCCCAAGAGGTCTATAATCGGAACCTGCCAGTTTGGTCAACCTATGAACCTGGTTCAACTTTTAAAATAATTACACTTGCTGCAGCATTGAATGAAGGAAAGGTTAACTTGGAAAAGGAACATTTCCATGATTCTGGGTCGGTTCAAGTAGCAGGTGCAAGGTTAAAATGCTGGAAGCGGGGCGGGCATGGTGATCAAACATTTTTAGAGGTTGTTGAAAACTCGTGTAACCCTGGATTTGTTGAATTAGGCGAACGACTAGGAAAAGAAAAGCTTTTTAAATATGTTAAGGATTTTGGATTTGGGCAGAAAACTGGAATTGATTTACAAGGTGAAGGAACAGGGATTTTATTTAATTTGAACCGAGTAGGTCCTGTTGAACAGGCAACAACTGCTTTTGGACAAGGAGTATCTGTAACACCGATTCAGCAGGTAACTGCAGTGTCAGCAGCGGTCAATGGTGGAATATTATACAAGCCGTTCATTGCGAAAGAGTTAATTGATCCTGTAACCCAAGAGATTGTAATGAGGAATTCTCCTGTTGAAAAAAGAAGAGTAATTTCCGAGAAGACTTCAAAGGAAATCCGCCATGCACTTGAAAGTGTAGTGGCCCAAGGGACAGGTGGCAGGGCATTTGTTGAAGGCTATCGTGTTGGTGGTAAAACAGGGACTGCACAAAAAGCACAAAACGGCAGATACTTAGAAAATAACTTTATTGTTTCTTTTATGGGCTTTGCCCCTGCTGATGACCCACAGATTGTCGTTTATGTTGCTGTTGATAACCCAAAAGGAGTAACGGCATTTGGGGGAACCATTACCGCTCCAATTGTAGGTAATATTATGAAGGATAGCATGAAAGCAATGGGGGTTGAGCCGAGAAAGGATCAAATTGAAAAAGAACTAAAATGGCCAGATACTCCTTTAATAAAACTTCCTGATTTTACCGGTTTAACAAAAATGGAGTTAATGGATCAGCTTATTAACTTAAAGGTAGATGCCAGCGGGGAGGGAGATGTGGTTATTAGGCAATCTCCAGTAGCCGGAACCAAAGTAAAGGAAGGGTCAAAAATTAGGCTTTATTTTGGTAAAGAAGAATAACTCGAGTTGAACTTCTTATTGTTAGGGCGGTCGGAATGTTTTCCGCCGCTTAATTTTTTCTTTAAGCGTATATAACTAAATAGCAAAATAAAATATTTTAATGTAAAATAAGATGGAACTTTCGTTAAGAAGAATTTTGAGGTAAATACTGGTAATATGTATGTACGGTCATGAGAGGATTTGAGAGAAATGAAGCTACAAAAGCTGCTTAAGAATTTGCATCTTTTAGTTCCTTTTAAAGGTGAAGATCTGGAAATTACAACGATCGAAAACGATAATCGGAAGGTGCAAAAAGGGAGCTTATTTATTTGTATTAAAGGTTATACAGTTGATGGTCATGATTTTGCAGAATCAGCTGTAAAAAACGGCGCAGCAGCCATACTTGCGGAACGTCCGTTATCACTTGATGTGCCTGTTATTCTTGTAAAAGATACAACAAGGGCAATGGCTGTGTTAGCTGATACTCTTTATGGGCAGCCAACTAAAAAGCTGCATTTAATTGGGATCACAGGAACAAACGGAAAAACAACCACCAGTCATTTAATTGAAAAAATAATGGTAGATGCTGGTCAAAAAACCGGTTTGATTGGCACGATGTACACTAAAATAGCTGAAAAAACGATTGAAACCAAAAACACCACACCTGAAAGCTTGACACTTCAAAAAACCTTTCAGCAAATGGTTGAAGCAGGGGTAAATACTGCCGTAATGGAGGTTTCTTCGCATGCCTTAGACCTTGGCAGAGTCCATGGCTGCGATTATGATGTGGCTGTGTTTACAAATCTAACGCAAGACCACCTGGATTATCATAAGACAATGGATGAATATAAGCGTGCGAAGAGCTTATTATTTGCCCAGCTCGGTAATACATTTGATCATCATAAACCAAAATTTGCCGTTTTAAATGCAGACGACCCTGCCTCTGATATGTATAGCAGGTCAACTGCCGCACATGTAATTACATATGGAATCGACAACAGGGCCGATATTCAAGCGAAAAACATCCAAATGACTTCCTCTGGTACTCATTTCAATCTCTTTGTCGAAACGGAAAAATTTCCGATCCAAATGCAATTAATTGGGAAATTCAGTGTTTATAATGTTTTAGCAAGTATTGCTGCTTCACTTGTGTCCGGAGTCGAAATTAATGAAATTATCAAGTCCATTGAAAGTGTAGAAGGTGTATCAGGAAGGTTTGAACTTGTAAATGCAGGACAGGATTTCACGGTTATTGTTGATTATGCCCATACACCTGACAGCCTTGAAAATGTATTAAAGACGGTTCAGCATTTTGCCAAAAAAAGAATCTTCGTCATCGTAGGCTGCGGTGGAGATCGAGATCGTACGAAGCGGCCATTGATGGCTCAGATAGCCTGTCAATTGGCCACAGATCCTATCCTCACTTCAGATAACCCTAGAAGTGAAGACCCATTAGCAATATTGAAGGAAATGGAAGCGGGGGTTGAGGGTGAGAAATATAAGATCATACCTGACCGTAAAGAAGCGATTCATACAGCAATACAACAGGCAACAACAGGAGATGTGATCTTAATAGCCGGTAAGGGCCATGAAACATATCAAATTATTGGTAATGTCGTTCACGATTTTGATGACAGGCTGGTAGCACGGGAAGCGATTGAGGGGAGATAGCTATGTATTTAGCTTTGAAAGACTTGGAAGGTCTATTTGATTCTAGCCGTGGAATCCAAGATGATTTTTTGTTTACTTCGGTTAGCGACCAAGCAAACGAAGCGCAGCCAAAAGGATTATTTGTGTCATTTAACGGAATGAATGGTGAGCTCTCAGAGGCGATTGCAAATGGAGCAATTGCAGCTATTTGGAATCAAGAACACGATCTTCCAAGGTATACTCCGAACCATTTTCCAGTATTTTTTACAAACGATCCTGCTGATGCAATTGTAACAATTTTAAAAAGATATATTGAAAAATTAAATGGAGAAACAGACAAAATTATGGCGATAACTAACTTTAAATTTTCAAATAAAAAACTTCTTAATAAAAATAACGAAACATATGATATATCTGTGTTATTAAACGAGGTAATTAATAAAAACGAATCTGAAAGGAGGGAATAAAATGCTCGAGCAAGTTATTTTTTTCACAATAATTATGGGCTTTCTTATATCAGTATTGCTTTCTCCTGTATTTATTCCCTTCTTAAGAAGGTTGAAATTTGGACAAAGCATTCGTGAAGAAGGGCCAAAATCCCACCAGAAAAAATCTGGCACACCTACCATGGGCGGTGTGATGATCTTGTTTTCGATCGTTATTACGACACTTGTAATGACTGGAAAATTTTCTGAACCGACCGTTAAAACATATTTGCTGCTTCTTGTAACCCTCGGTTTTGGATTGCTTGGATTTTTAGACGATTTTATCAAAGTCGCGTTAAAACGGAATTTAGGATTAACCTCTAAACAAAAGCTAGCAGGTCAAATCATTATTTCAATTATCTTTTATCTTATCTATAAACAACAAGGTTTCTCGACCGAAATTAGTATCCCGTTTACTGATACAACATTTGATTTAGGCTGGTTTTTCATCTTTTTCATCATATTCTGGTTAGTTGGCTTTTCAAATGCGGTCAACTTAACAGATGGACTTGATGGCCTGGTGTCAGGTACCGCAGCAATTGCTTTTGGTGCTCTAGCAGTACTTGCTTGGAATCAATCACAGATAGAAATTGCGATATTTTCTGTGGCGGTTGTAGGAGCTGTGTTAGGGTTCTTGGTGTTTAACGCCCATCCAGCCAAGGTTTTCATGGGAGATACCGGTTCACTTGCTCTTGGAGGGGCAATTGCCACTATCGCAATTCTTACCAAACTTGAAATTTTGCTGATCATTATCGGAGGAGTATTTGTCATTGAAACATTATCCGTTATTCTACAGGTTATCTCCTTCAAAACAACCGGTAAACGGATTTTCCGTATGAGCCCATTGCATCACCATTATGAATTAGTAGGTTGGTCGGAATGGCGTGTTGTCGTCACTTTTTGGAGTGTTGGATTAATCCTTGCGATACTAGGAATCTATATAGAGGTGTGGTTATAAATTGAAACAGATTAAAACTTTCAGTCATAAAAAAATTCTTGTCCTTGGTTTGGCGAAAAGCGGGGTAACAGCAGCCGCTCTATTACATAAGCTTGGAGCATTTGTGACGGTTAATGATAAAAAGCCATTCTCGGAAAATCCTGAGGCACAAGGGCTATTAGAACAAGGGATTAAAGTGATTTGTGGTGAACATCCTATTGAACTTCTTGATGAAGGCTTCGAGCTGATCGTTAAGAATCCAGGTATTCCTTATAACAACCCAATGATTGCTGGAGCTATTGAAAAAGGAATTCCGGTAATCACCGAGGTAGAGCTTGCGTATGAGGTTTCGGAAGCACCGTTTATTGCTATTACAGGAACAAACGGGAAAACAACAACGACAACATTAGTCTATGAAATGTTGAAAGAGGATGAAAAGAACCCGCTAATTGCAGGGAATATTGGTACTGTGGCATCAGGTGTTGCGGAGGAAGCAACAGCAGACAATACGATTGTCATTGAATTATCTTCGTTTCAATTAATGGGAATTGTCAATTTTAATCCTAAAATTGCCATTCTTACAAACCTATATGATGCCCATTTGGACTATCATGGGACAAAAAAAGAATATATTACAGCAAAAGCAAACATAACAAAAAATCAAACAGAACTTGAATATCTAATTGTCAATGCGGATCAAGAAGAAACTTTAGAAGTTGCTCGTCACTCTAAGGCCAGCATCATTCCTTTTTCTACAAAGAAGAAACTGTCGGAAGGTGCTTATATTTCCGATGGCTGGATTATATTTAATAGAGAAAAAGTGATGGAAATTGAGAAAATAGCTCTACCCGGCAACCACAATCTTGAAAATATTTTATCTGCTATGGCTGCGGCAAAGCTTTCAGGGGTAGAAAATAGCGCGATTCAAAGGGTTCTTCGTACATTTACTGGTGTCAGGCACCGCCTGCAATTCGTTACAGAAGTGAACGGTAGAAAATTCTATAATGATTCTAAAGCGACGAATATTCTGGCAACCATTAATGCTTTAGCTGCGTTTGAAGCTCCAGTTATTCTGCTAGCAGGCGGTTTGGATCGCGGTAACGAGTTTGATGAGCTCCTGCCTTATTTAAAAAATGTAAAAGCAATGATTACATTTGGGCAAACCGCTCCTAAGATGGAACGGATCGGGACATTGGCTGGAATAAAAACAATCATCCATGTCGATAATGTTGACAAGGCAGTGCCTGAAGCTTATCGATACTCCGAATCAGGTGACGTAATATTGTTATCTCCTGCTTGTGCGAGCTGGGATCAATATAAAACTTTTGAGGTCAGGGGAGACATTTTTATCGAAGCGGTGCATAAGCTTAAGTAAGGGCTTGTACCAACGAAAAGCGGAAGTTCCCGTTTAGCGCACGACAGGACTGGAGCGCTTCGAACGAGATAAAGGAAACACGAAGAGCGTAAGTGATTCGATGTTGACTTATCGTAGGAGGAGTGCGAAGTACTCTAGTCGCTGGGAGCTAGAGCCAGATAGCTTCGTGGTTCTGCAAAGCCCTAAAACTAGCAGTTGAGGTGTATTGTAGTGCCGACAAAAAAAACAACTCCCGATTTTATTTTAATGATCGTAACATTCACGCTTCTGGCAATAGGGCTTATCATGGTTTACAGCGCAAGTGCTATCTGGGCCGAATATAAATTTAATGATTCCTTTTTCTTTGCGAAAAGACAAACTCTTTTTGCAGGGGTAGGAGTCGCTGCTATGTTTTTTATTATGAACATCAACTATTGGACGTGGAGGACTTGGTCGAAAACCTTTATCATTATTTGTTTTGTCCTACTTATTCTTGTTTTAATTCCAGGAATAGGTAATGAAAGAAATGGTTCTCGAAGTTGGATTGGTGTAGGAGCTTTTTCGATTCAACCTTCAGAATTTATGAAACTGGCGATGATAGCTTTTTTGGCAAAATATCTGTCCGAACGGCAAAAGCTCATTACTTCATTTAAGAAAGGTCTTGTTCCATCATTAGGGCTTGCCTTTTTAGCCTTTTCAATGATCATGCTCCAACCTGATTTAGGTACGGGAACAGTTATGATGGGAACCTGTGTCGTCATGATTTTTATTGCTGGTGCACGGATTAGCCATTTTTCTTTCCTTGGACTGTTGGGTATAGCAGGGTTTGTCGGCTTAATTGCTTCCGCACCTTATCGAATGAAAAGGATAACTTCCTTTTTAGATCCATGGTCCGACCCGCAGGGAAGTGGCTTTCAAATGATTCAATCGCTTTTTGCAATTGGACCTGGCGGATTGTTTGGACTTGGACTTGGAGAAAGCCGACAAAAGTTTTTTTACTTACCAGAACCACAGACCGACTTTATCTTTGCAATACTATCTGAAGAATTAGGTTTTATCGGTGGTTCATTTATATTACTATTATTTGCACTGTTGTTATGGAGAGGTATTCGAATCGCCCTAGGTGCACCGGATTTATATGGCAGTTTTTTAGCCGTAGGGATCATCGCCATGGTAGCTATTCAGGTAATGATTAATATTGGAGTTGTCACAGGGCTAATGCCCGTTACGGGCATTACCTTGCCATTTTTGAGCTATGGGGGTTCTTCATTGACCTTGATGTTGATGGCGGTCGGTGTTCTTCTTAATATTAGCAGGTATTCTCGATTTTGAACCTTACCCCTGTTTAGCAGCAGGGTTCTTTTTATTTTTAAGCGATATCTAGTTCATAAGGTTACAATTAGATAACATTCTTTTTTCATATGCATTATTTCGTTCGTTTTTATAGTAAGATAGTTATGGCAATCAGGTGTTAAATAGTTAATGAGGTGGAAAAATGAAAATAGTTGTTAGCGGTGGAGGGACTGGCGGACATATCTATCCTGCTCTCGCACTAATTAGAGAAATTCAAAAACAGAATAAGGATGCACAATTTTTATATATTGGGACTAAAAATGGTTTGGAAAGTAAGCTTGTTCCGATGGAGAATATTCCTTTTAAAGCAATTCATATTACTGGTTTTCAAAGAAAGCTTTCCTTTGAAAATATAAAAACTGTTCTACGTTTTCTAAAAGGGGTAAAAGACAGTAAAAGAATGTTAAAAGAGTTCAAACCTGATATTGTCATTGGAACAGGCGGATATGTATGCGGACCTGTTGTTTATGCTGCATCAAAGCTCGGTATCCCAACGATTATCCACGAACAAAATAGTGTTCCTGGACTTACCAATAAATTTTTAAGCCGTTATGTAAATAAAATTGCGATTTGTTTTGAAGAAGCCAAAGAATTCTTTCCGAAAGAGAAGACTGTTTTCACAGGTAATCCTCGTGCATCCGAAGTAATTGGCAAGGATGGGATTCAAGGACGTCTTGCAGCTGGGCTTAGTACAACAATACCAGCAGTTTTAATCTTTGGCGGCAGCCGTGGTGCCAGGCCAATTAATGAGGCTGTTGTAAAGGCATTTGGGGAATTGGCTGAAAAGCCATATCAAATTCTTTATATTACAGGAGACGTTCATTTTGAGGATGTTAAAAAAGAAGTAGATCTAATTGGAAACCCAAAAAATGTAGTAATTAAGCCATTTATTCATAATATGCCAGAGGTACTTGCGGGGATTGATCTAGTCGTTTCAAGAGCAGGAGCAACGACACTAGCAGAGATTACCTCGCTCGGTATTCCAAGCATTCTTATTCCTAGCCCGTATGTTACAAATAATCATCAAGAGAAAAACGCTAAATCTTTAAGTGACCATGGTGCGGCAGAATTACTATTAGAAAAAGATTTAAATAATAAAAGTCTTGTGAACCACATCGATCGTATTCTCTTAAATAAAGAAAATTTAAAGGAAATGAAGCTAAAAGCTAAAAAAATGGGTGTGCCTGATTCAGCTATTAGACTGTATTCCTTAATGCAAGAGCTTGTAAATACAAATCAAAGGTAGCCCATAATCGTTTTTAGCATAAACTGAAATAAATGCATCTTCGAAAGATAGGTGGTAAATATGGACGCAATAATAACGGAATTGAAAAATTCAAATATAGGAAAAGTGAAAATAAGTGAACCTCTTGTCAACCACACCACAATCAAAATCGGCGGTCCTGCTGATCTTTTTATTGAGCCTTCATCAGTTGAAAATTTAAAACAGGCGATGGGTTTGGTAAAAAAACACAGCATAAATTGGCGGGCGATTGGCAGAGGTTCTAATCTTTTAGTCTCTGACAAAGGCATCGAAGGAGCGGTAATTAAACTTGGCTCTGGAGTGGATGGACTTAAAATTAATGGCACAGAGATTACAGTGGGAGGCGGACATTCCCTGATAAGTTTGGCTACACTTATTAGCAAGAAAGGGATGGCCGGATTAGAATTTGCCAGTGGAATCCCTGGATCTGTTGGCGGTGCTGTTTATATGAATGCTGGTGCACACGGCTCAGATATTAGCAAAATACTGACAAGGGCTCATATTTTATTTGAAGATGGGACGATGGAGTGGCTTTCGAATGACGAAATGAAATTCTCTTATAGAACATCTGTCTTGCAGAAAATTAGACCAGGCATTGTTGTAGAAGCTGCATTTCAACTTGTCGAAGGTGATAAATCCGTCATTGTATCAAAAATGGTCAAGAATAAGGATTATCGAAAAGATACCCAACCATGGAATTTTCCCTGTGCTGGCAGTATATTTAGGAACCCGCTTCCGAATTACGCAGGAAAATTAATAGAAGATGCTGGGTTAAAGGGATATAGTATTGGCGGTGCAAAAATATCAGAAATGCATGGGAATTTTATAGTAAATGCTGGAAATGCTACTGCAGGAGATGTGCTTGCCTTAATTCAACATGTAAAGGATACCATTTACAGCCTTTATAATGTAAAAATGGAAACAGAGGTAGAAATAATCGGACGGAAATAAGAAAGAAAATAATCGTACGAATGACAAATATTGTGTTATAATTACTGATAATATTATAGGTGCAACCTCGAAAAGTAACTGACGGCATGATTTTTCGTGCCGTTGTTTCTCTTTTCAAGGTAACACTATCGAATGTTTGGACAGGCTTAGTTAGCTATTCCTGAGGCAGCTGCTTTTTATTTGGAGGAATTATAAATGGAAAAAGGTAAAATCGTTGCTCTCGAGGATCGTATCCCTCAACTTAAAGAGCAAAGACGACGAAAAGCGAATAGACGCCTTGTACTCCTGTTAATTCTGTTTTTTACAATGATAGTAGTTATCGCCTACACACAATCACCATTAAGTCATGTAAAGACGATAACAATAAAAGGCAATGGAGTGTATTCCGCTGAAGAATTAGTCAGTCAGAGCGGCCTTTCGAATAATACGAATATTTGGAAAATAAAAAAGGAAGAAACCATTGTAAAATTACAGCGATTATCCGAGATCAAAAAAGCTGATATTCAGATTCACTGGCCTAGTACAGTTATTATTCAAGTAAAAGAATATAAAAGAATTGCCTACCTAAAACAAGGGAATAATTTCCTTCCAGTTATGGATAATGGGGAAATTTTAAAAAATCGAGAAGCAAATAAAATTCCTGTTAATTCTCCAATTTTATTTGAGTTTAAAGAAGGGGCAGCCCTCAATCAATTGGTTAAAGAGTTAGAAAAACTTCCTAGAGAAATTTCAAACTCGATCTCTGAAATCCATTATACTCCCAAGAAAACAGATCCATTTCATATATCCTTATTTATGAATGACGGATTCGAGGTGAGTGCGACATTAAGAAGTTTTTCAGAAAAAATGGTGCATTATCCCTCAATTATCTCCCAATTAGATCCTAACAAAAAGGGAATTATTGACTTAGAAGTAGGATCTTACTTTAAGGCTTTTGAAACAGAAGGGGAGGAAAAAGAAGTTGAGCAAGATAAAGGTGAAGGGTAAACATGTTATCTTGTCCCTCGTCTGCCTTGTATTAGGATTTATGATTGCCTTTTCTTATCATTTGACGCAAATAGAAAATAAAAATGAGAAGCCAAATGTATCGGGTAAACAGTGGGAAAAGACACTTGCATTAAGAAATCAATTAATTGCAGAAGAAAAGAGTAATCGAGAACTGCAAAAGGAGTTACATCAAAAACAAGATTTGGTTCTTAAAAATGAAAAAGACCTCTCAAAGGAAGCACAGGTCTTTCTTAATCTTGCAGAGGATGCCGAAAAATATCGTATGTTCTTGGGGAAGGTGAAGGTACAGGGGAAAGGGGTTAAGATTACTCTCACTGACGGTGCATACGACCCAAAAGAAGACAATATTAATAATTACCTTGTTCATGAACACCATGTATTTAAAGTGGTGAATGAACTATATATATCAGGAGCAGCAGCTGTTGCTATAAATGGGCAAAGGCTGACAAGTCATTCTTATATTATTTGTAATGGACCGGTTATTACTGTGGATGGAATTGAACATCCAGCACCATTTATTATTACAGCAATCGGAGACCCTGACGTCCTTTCATCATCAATAAACTTAGTTGGAGGAGTTAAGGACCAACTAGTTAACGATAATATTGTTTTTACATTAGAAAAAAATGATGAAATTGTCCTAAATCCAATTCTAGGAAGTTAGCCATTTTCAAAGTAGTGTCCACGGGATGATTATATAAAAGGTTAGGTGAAAAATGTGGACAACCAAAAAATTAATGCAAGTTTTACATTGATAGCAATCTTGGTCGGTTTCATGATTGCGATCCAATTTCAAACAGTAAAAAAACCTGCTGAACGTGACACACGTGATATATGGCAGCTTCGTGAAGCGTTACTTAAAGAAAAAGAACTTCAATCCAATTTATTAAGTGAAATTCGTTCAAATGAAGAAAAGCTGGCAGCCTATGAATCTAAGCGAAAACAAAGTAAGGAACAAGCTTTAAAGGATACATTAGATGAATTAAAGATTGAAGCTGGATTATCCCAAATTACTGTTCCTGGAATTACCTTACATATTGAGCCAGTAATCGAAGAAATAAAGCCGGGTACTCCAGTTAATAGGGTGGTTTCACCAGAACTTTTAAAAAGATTACTCAATGAATTGAATATGTACGAAGCAAAATATGTAGCGATTGATGGGCGAAGAATTATTAATACGACTGTCATTCGGGACATCAATCGGGAAACAAAAATCGATGGACATACAATTAATAGTTTGCCGATAGAAGTTATCGTGGGTGTAGATGATAATAATACAGCTGAAAAATTATACAATCGGATGAAAGTATCTAAATCTACGGAAGAATTTTTTATTGAAAATCTCAGACTTTCCATTTCAAAACCAAATCCGAACGTCACGGTACCTGCCTATGATAATTCCATTCGTATCCGCTACATGGAACCGACAAAAGAAGGAGGCGATTCTTAATGTGGCTTCCATTCATTGGATTAATAATTGGAATCATACTTGGTTTGTTAACGGAGATTCGAATACCTGAAGAATATTCCAATTATTTGTCGATTGCTGTCTTAGCAGCATTCGACACACTTTTCGGCGGCATAAGGGCTTACCTGCAAAATATATATGATGAAAAGGTGTTTGTTTCAGGATTCTTTTTTAATATAATGCTTGCTGCAAGTTTAGCTTTTCTCGGTGTTCATCTTGGTGTAGACTTGTATTTAGCGGCAGTTTTCGCGTTTGGTGTCAGATTATTTCAGAATATTGCCGTAATAAGGCGAATAATATTGACGAAATGGTCAACAAACAAAGAAAAAGTAGAAAAAAATTGAAATTTTTTAAAGGGAATCATTTAGTTGTGACGAATAATTTAAATATTACTATGGAAACTTTTATTGAACAAAAAAATAGTTGTTGTTCAACTTAAGGAAATCTAAAGGAGGTGCCAAAGAATGAACAGCAATGAAATATATGTTAGTCTTGACATCGGTACATCCAGTGTGAAAGTTATCATTGGTGAAATGGTCAATGACTCGGGTAAAGACTCGTTAAATATAATTGGTGTTGGAAATGTGCTATCTGAAGGATTGCGCAAAGGGTCGATCGTGGACATGGACGACACCGTTCATTCGATTAGAAGGGCAATTGAGCAAGCAGAAAGAATGATTGGGATGGAAATCAGAGATGTGGTGGTTGGCATTTCTGGAAACAATGTTATGCTTCAACAATGTCATGGTATTGTAGCTGTTTCAAGCCAAAACCGAGAGATTACGAATGAGGATGTCATTCGTGTCATTGAAGCATCCCACGTTGGTTCTATCCCGCCTGAGAGAGAGAACATTGGCGTTATTCGAAAACAATTCATACTGGATGGTAAAGATGAAATCAATGATCCCCGCGGTATGATTGGGGTTCGCTTGGAAATGGATGGAACACTCATTACCGGATCCAAATCGATCATCATTAATACACTTCGCTGTGTAGAACGCGCTGGACTTGAGATTGTAGACATTGTCCTTCAGCCTTTGGCGGCTGGAGATTATGCATTGTCAAAGGATGAGAAGAACCTCGGGGTAGCTCTTATTGACCTTGGTGGAGGATCTACAACAATCGCTGTTTTCGAAGAAGGATTTATCACCCAAACGAGTGTCATTCCAGTTGGCGGAGATTATATCACGAAAGATCTTTCTGTAGGGTTACGGACTTCTACAGAAGATGCAGAAAAAATCAAAGTAAAACATGGACACGCATTTTATGATGAGGCTTCAGAAGATGAAGTATTCAGTGTTCCTATAATCGGCAGTGATCAGCATCAACAATTTAATCAACTTGAGATTTCTGATATTATTGAAGCAAGAATGGAAGAAATTTTTGAACTAGTTTTACATGAAATGAAACGCCTAGGATTAAGTGACCTTCCTGGCGGTTATGTTTTAACTGGCGGCATGGCAAATATGCAAGGTGTTCTAGAACTTGCCCAGGTGATTTTACAAAATCGAGTTCGGATTGCCGTCCCTGACTATATTGGTGTGAGAGAACCACAATATACTACAGCTGTCGGTTTAATTAAATATGCCTACAAGAATGCTAGATTACCAGGTGGTACCATCGGTTCATCGACCATTTCTGAACCTGTAGAAAAGAGAGTACCAAAACAACAACAACATCAACATCAACAACAACCTAAAGCAAAAGTAGAAAAACATCCGGAAGAAAAGATGTCATCAAAAGTAAAAAAATTCCTTGGTTACTTTTTTGAATAGGAAAATCAAAAAAGGAAGCGACGAATTAGGAGGATTGTCATGTTAGAATTTGATACAAATTTAGATTCTCTTGCAACAATAAAAGTAATCGGTGTAGGCGGCGGTGGTAATAACGCGGTAAACCGAATGATTGAACATGGCGTTCAAGGGGTAGAATTTATCGCTGTAAATACTGATGCTCAAGCATTAAATCTTTCTAAAGCAGAAGTTAAGATGCAGATCGGCGCAAAACTTACTCGTGGACTAGGTGCAGGTGCTAATCCTGATGTGGGGAAGAAGGCAGCCGAAGAAAGTAAAGAACAGCTTGAAGCGGCATTAAGCGGAGCAGATATGGTATTTGTAACAGCTGGAATGGGCGGAGGCACAGGAACTGGTGCTGCACCAGTTATTGCTCAGATTGCCCGTGACTTAGGTGCATTGACGGTGGGTGTTGTCACACGTCCGTTTACATTTGAAGGTAAAAAACGATCTGGTCAAGCATCTGGCGGAATCGGTGCGATGAAGGAAGCAGTAGATACACTAATTGTGATTCCTAATGATCGTCTTCTAGAAATCGTTGACAAAAGTACGCCAATGCTTGAAGCTTTCCGTGAAGCAGACAATGTCCTCAGGCAGGGTGTACAAGGTATTTCAGATTTAATTGCTGTCCCTGGTCTTATTAACTTGGACTTTGCAGACGTAAAAACAATTATGTCTAATAAGGGTTCAGCATTAATGGGTATCGGTGTATCTGCCGGTGAAAATCGTGCAGCAGAAGCCGCTAAGAAAGCAATAAGTTCTCCTTTATTAGAAACTTCTATTGATGGAGCACAAGGAGTACTAATGAACATTACAGGAGGCACAAACTTAAGCCTTTACGAAGTGCAAGAAGCTGCCGATATTGTAGCAACCGCATCAGACCAGGAAGTTAACATGATTTTTGGTTCTGTTATCAATGAAACGCTTAAAGATGAAATTATTGTTACTGTCATCGCAACCGGCTTTAAAGAAGAAGGTATGCAGCCAAAAGCTACTCGTCCTACTTTTGGACAAGCCAAGCCGACAATTAGCAATGTTAAGAGAGAGCAGCCAAAACGCGAAGAGGTTCAGCAAGAACCCGTTCGCCACACCCAAGTTTCCCAAGAAGAAACTTTGGATATTCCAACCTTCTTACGTAACCGAAATCGGAGAAGATAAATAACGAATCATCTAAGAAAGGCATGGCCAATTATGGGTCATGTCTTTTTTTATTTAGATGATGCTAAAGTTCATTGTTGATTTTGATACTATGTTGATTGGAGCGGAAGGTACGAAGACTCCTGCGGGAGGACGGGGCCGAGGAGGCGGTTAGTACCCGAGGAAAGCGAAGTGCCTGGAGCGGAAATCAACAGGCAGTATACAGAGCTTTTATTTATTGCAACAAAATCTATCTGACAAAATCCGTTGTGAATAGTGGAAAATTCTGTTTTTTTGATTACAGAAAGTGACACACTTCAGCCATGCAAGTACGTTATACTTTTTCGTAAACAGAAAGGAAAAGCTGACAATTTAAAGGGAGGAAGCTGGTTGACTATTTATTTAGATGTGATTTGGGCACTAAATTTGTTATTTGATAGCCTGCTTCTGTATTTAACAGCTATTTTTCTAAAAAGAGAAATTAAATTAGGGAGACTACTTGCTGGCGGTTTTATTGGTTCAATGATAATTTTATTATCCTTTACACCATTAAATGTCTATACAAGCCATCCAATTTCAAAATTCATGTTTTCAATCTTGATGGTGTTAACTACCTTTGGGTATAAGCGAATGACTTTTTTCATTAAAGCCTTAATGACGCTATATATTTCAACTTTTTTAATTGGCGGGGCATTAATGGGGGCACATTATTTTATTCAATATGACTCTGAATTGACAACTAAGGTCCTAATGACCAGTGTAAAAGGTTTTGGAGACCCAATTAGTTGGGTATTCGTTCTTATTGGTTTTCCAGTTGCCTGGCATTTCTCAAGAAAAAATGTAGAAAGTATGGAGATGACCAAAATTCAATTTGATCAAATTGTTAAAGTAACCGTGGAAATTGACAATGAAACACTTACTTTTAAAGGATTAGTGGATAGTGGAAACCAACTTTATGATCCGTTGTCAAAGCTTCCTGTTATGTTCGTCTCAATTAAAAACCAACTAGATACAATCCCAGAAACGATACAGAAACTTGCGGATGATCCAGAAATACTTTTAAAAGGGAGTGGAGAAATCCCAGATGAATGGCAAAGCAGGCTCAGGATCATCCCTACTCGCGTGATTGGACAAGAGCATCAGCTTATTATAGCGGTTAAACCTGAAAGCATATTGATCGAACATAACGGCACTCAGTATTTATGTGAAAAAGGCCTTGTATCTTTCACAATAAAGCAACTCTCTAGTGAAGATGCATTTCAATGTATTGTTCATCCAAAAATGCTAACTGGGCATAAACAGCAAACTGAAACTGTTAAGGTGAGTTAATATTACTATACTCAGAAAAACATATTTTAGAAGGAGGAACACGCATGAAAAAATGGAGGCTTCGCCTATCCTACTACTGGTATAAACTATTAATGAAATTGGGCTTAAAAACAGATGAAGTTTATTATATTGGTGGCAGCGAAGCATTACCGCCTCCTTTGAGTAAAGATGAAGAAGAGTTGTTGTTAAAAAAACTACCGGGTGGTGATAAAGCCGCAAGGTCGATATTAATTGAACGAAATCTCCGTCTAGTTGTTTATATTGCTAGAAAATTTGAGAATACAGGTATTAATATCGAGGATTTAATTAGTATCGGGACAATTGGATTGATTAAGGCCGTAAATACCTTTAATCCGGAGAAAAAAATAAAACTTGCTACATACGCCTCTAGATGTATCGAGAATGAGATTCTCATGTACTTACGACGTAATAATAAGATCAGATCAGAGGTATCATTTGATGAACCTTTGAACATTGATTGGGATGGAAATGAGCTTTTATTATCTGATGTATTAGGAACAGATGATGATATTATCACAAAAGACCTAGAGGCCAATGTGGACCGAAAGTTATTGACAAAAGCACTGCATCAGCTTACAGACCGTGAAAAACAAATAATGGAGCTTCGGTTTGGTCTGACAAACGGGGAAGAAAAAACCCAAAAAGACGTAGCCGACATGCTGGGAATTTCCCAATCCTATATTTCACGATTAGAAAAAAGAATCATAAAAAGATTACGGAAAGAATTTAATAAGATGGTATAAGAAAAGCAATATTTATGGCTTTTGTTGATTTTGGCACCATGTTGTTTGGAGCGGAAGGCGTGAGACTCCTGCGGGAGGACGGGGCAGGGGAGGCCCCACAGGCGCTTAGCGCCGAGGAGGCTCCCCGTACCGCCCCCGTACCGCCCCCGTACCGCACGCGACTGGAGCGGAAATCAACATGCACCCTTACAAACTTAAAGAAAAGAAAATTTTTTTCATTCGAAAAACCTAAGAAATGCGCGACTTAATTACATTTTTCGACAAATATGCACTTGTCCACCATCGTGGATAAGTGCATATTTTTCCTTCTCAAGGAAATACTGTTTTTTGTACAGCAACTCCTGTGAGGAGGGAAAAGGATTGACTCGAAATAAAGTTGAAATTTGCGGTGTGGACACAGCAAAACTTCCTGTATTAAAAAATGAAGAAATGAGAATACTCTTCAAGCAAATGCAAGAGGGCGATATTTATGCCAGAGAAAAGCTCGTCAACGGTAATTTACGACTCGTATTAAGTGTCATTCAACGATTTAACAATCGAGGTGAGTTTGTTGACGACTTGTTTCAGGTTGGCTGTATTGGACTGATGAAATCAATCGATAACTTTGATTTAGGTCAAAACGTAAAGTTTTCGACTTATGCCGTACCAATGATTATTGGAGAAATTCGAAGGTATCTACGTGATAATAATCCAATTCGCGTTTCAAGGTCCTTGAGGGATATAGCTTATAAGGCCCTCCAAGTAAGGGAGCGATTGATGAGCGAAACTTCACGTGAACCCACTGCAGAAGAAATCGCAAAGGTCTTAGAAGTTCCACACGAAGAAATCGTGTTCGCTCTTGATGCCATACAGGACCCAGTGTCCCTTTTCGAGCCAATTTATAATGATGGCGGCGACCCAATTTATGTAATGGACCAATTAAGCGACGAGAAAAATAAAGATATCCACTGGATTGAAGAAATTGCTTTAAAAGAAGGAATGCGAAGGTTAAACGATCGTGAAAAATTAATTTTACGTAAACGATTTTTTCAAGGAAAAACACAAATGGAAGTCGCGGATGAAATCGGGATATCTCAAGCTCAGGTTTCTCGACTAGAGAAAGCGGCCATAAGGCAAATGAATAAAAATATTCAAAGTTAAGCTGTCCTTTGGGCAGCTTTATTTTTATTCTTTTTACTAAAATGATATGAACAATCATATATTTTCTATAGTAATAAAACTGGGAGTGAGAGATGATGGTGAAAATTTCCGAATTCCAAATAAAAGATGTGGTTAATGTATCAGACGGAAAAAGGCTTGGTAATATAGGTGATATAGAGATCAATTTAACCACAGGTAAAATTGATGCCGTCGTGATTAGTGGCAGCGGCAGAGTCCTCGGCTTTTTTGGAAAAGATGATGACGTGGTTATTCCGTGGAAAAATATCATTAAAATTGGTCAGGATGTAATTTTGGTAAGGTATAAAGGAAGTGAAGAGAGATTTTCATCGGAAACAGAGGATTGACAATAGTTATTTGCGGTGACCATTTTTTCGTTTCATGGTAAACTATAGAAAAAAACAAAAGAGGTATGGAAATGGAACCCTTTGTTTTAAAGAATGAGTCATTTTTTTCAATAGAAAGCTGGATAAGGCAATTTCCTGGTTTGGCTGCGGGTATGACAAACAAAAATGGAGGAGCGAGTAAAGGGAATTACAAAACCCTAAACCTTGGCTTTCATGTTGGAGATGACAGAAGCGATGTTTGCATCAACCGAGGAAAAGTTTCTGAACTTCTGAAGTTTCCTCTAAACACCTGGGTTGGGGCAGAACAAACACATGGTATTCATCTTAAGAAAATTTCAAAAGCAGATCGAGGTAAAGGGTCCAATTCCTATGAAGATTCTTTTAAAGACACTGATGGTTTTTATACGAATGAGGAGGGTATTCTTTTATCGCTTTGCTTTGCCGACTGCGTCCCTCTTTTTTTTATTGCACCTGATTCAAGGATGATTGGAATTGCCCATGCTGGCTGGAAAGGGACCGTGGGTCAAATTGCCAAGGAAATGATAAACGCATGGGGAAGAGAAGGAATTAATCCCCAACAGATTTTTGTGGCAATTGGCCCATCAATTTGTGAAAAATGTTATATTGTTGATCAACGAGTTATAAATTTAGTTGAAAATACTCTAGTAGATGTCGAAACATTACCCTATAATTTAATTAATGATGGCCAATACTCTTTAGATTTACGTGAAGTAAATAGACAAATTATTGTCAATTCAGGTGTACCTGATACTAATATTCAGATGACTGGTTTTTGTTCTAGTTGTGATAAAGAGTTTTTTTCCCACCGCCGTGATCAAGGTAGGACAGGAAGAATGGTAAGTTTTATTGGCTGGAAGGAGATTATGAAAAGTTTATGAGGGTTGCAGTAAAGTTTGAACAAATAAAACAACAAATTATTGAGACATGCCTTCGAGTAGAGCGGGACCCTGAAGAAGTGAAATTGATAGGCGTTACGAAATATGTTAGTACGGAGAGAGCTATCGAAGCGTTACAAGCTGGCATAATAAATTTAGGTGAAAATCGTGATGAGGGGCTCCTTCAAAAGTGGGAAGTACTTAAGGACAAGCCTAATTGGCATTACATCGGTTCGCTTCAGACGCGAAAAGTAAAAAATATTATTAATATAGTTGAATATATTCATTCTTTGGACCGGATTTCTCTTGCAGAAGAAATCAATAAACGAGCAGAACAAAAGGTAAAATGCCTGGTTCAAGTCAACGTCTCTGGGGAAGAATCTAAGCACGGCTTAACTCCTGAAGATGCGATAGTTTTTATTGAATCGCTTCGCAAATTTGAGAGGATTAGCGTGGAAGGTTTAATGACAATGGCCCCATTAACGGATGATGAAGACCAAATTCGAGAATGTTTTCGCAAATTAAGAGAACTTCGCGATCAAGTTCAAGCCCTAAATTTGGATTACGCCCCATGCACAGAGCTTTCGATGGGTATGTCTAATGATTATGTAATTGCTATTGAAGAAGGGTCCACAATGGTAAGAATAGGCACAGCGCTTGTTGGTGAAGATGGTTAGGAGAGAAGATAATGACGATTAAATCAAAATTAAAAACATTTTTCTTTTTAGATGATGAATATGATGATAATAATGATGATTATGCACAAACAGTTGAACCGGCTCCCGTAAAGCAAAAGCAACAGCATCTGCCAGTGGTAAAAAACCAAAATGTTGTTAGCTTGCAAAGCGTCCAAAAAACTACCACTTCATCAAAGTCATCCAAGGTAATATTAGTTGAACCACGGACATATTCTGAGTCAACTGATATTGCAGACCATTTAAAAAATCGCCGGGCAGTTGTCGTGAACCTGCAGCGGATTGATAGTGAACAAGGCAGGCAAATTGTTGATTTTCTAAGCGGAGTTGTCTATGCCCTCGGTGGTGACATTCAAAAAATTGGTTTAAGTATATTTTTATGTACTCCTGATAATGTTGAGGTGTCAGGAAATATATCCGATTTGATTCCTGACTTTGATAATCAAAATATGAGGTGGTAATGTTAAATGGCATTTGTATTTAGTTTATTACAACAGTTAATTCAAGTTTATTCGTGGGCATTAATTATTTATATTTTAATGTCTTGGTTTCCAAATGCTAGAGAGTCCTCTATTGGTCAATTTTTAGCAAAAGTTTGTGAACCTTATTTAGAGCCATTTAGAAAAATCATCCCACCTCTTGGTATGATGGATATATCACCTATAGTTGCATTTCTTGTTTTAAACTTCGCTAGCAGTGGTTTAGGCAGTGTATATCGCTGGCTTGCATAAGAATACTGAAACTAGGTTGTGTTTTGAAAAATGAATATTTACCAGCATTTTCGGCCAGAAGAACGAGAATATATTGACCAAGTGTTAAATTGGAAGGATTATGTCGAGACGCAATATACTCCTAAGTTAACAGATTTTCTTGATCCAAGGGAACAGCATATTCTAAAAATATTAATTGGTGAACATGGCCAAGTAAATTATAAACTTTTTGGCGGCAGCCCGGATGTTGAACGAAAAAGAGCCTTAATCTTTCCAGATTATCTAACCGCCACGGAAGAAGAATTTCAAATCAGTCTTTTTGAAATCCATTATCCAACCAAGTTCGTCACGATCGAACATCGACAGGTATTGGGTACGTTAATGTCTTTAGGGCTAAAGCGAGGGAAATTTGGTGATATCCTTAATAAGGATGATAAATGCCAATTTTTCGCTGCAAAGGAAATAAGCGACTATATAAAAACTAATGTTGAAACAATTGGCAGGGCTGGCGTTAAACTAACTGAAACCGATATCGAGAATGCCATCCGTATCAATGAATTATTGGTCGATAGTGATTTAACAGTATCTTCACTACGATTGGATACTGTTATTTCAGGTATTTACCATGTATCACGGCAAAAATCACAACTTTTTATTCAACAAGGGCTCGTGAAAGTGAATTGGACATTAACCGAAAATCCTTCATTTGAATGCGATGTTGGTGATATGATTTCAGTTAGAGGATACGGCAGAGCAAAAATTCTTGCCATCGAAGGGAAAACAAAAAAAGAAAAATGGCGAATAAATGTCGGTAAACAAAAATAACAACATAAGTAAAGAAGGAAATTCGAAGAATGTTGTCGAATAAATGCTTATACATATAGAATTAGAGAATGTATGGAGGTGGCATCAATGCCGTTAACACCGTTGGATATTCATAATAAAGAGTTTAATAAGGGTTTTAGAGGATATGATGAAGATGAAGTGAACGAATTTCTCGATCAAGTCATCAAAGATTATGAATTAGTACTCAGAGAGAAAAAAGAAATGGAAGAACGCTTAAACGATATGAATGAGCGTCTTGGTCATTTTGTTACTATTGAGGATACTCTGAATAAATCAATCATCATTGCTCAAGAGGCTGGGGAAGATGTAAAACGTAATGCCCAAAAGGAAGCGAAGTTAATCATTAAGGAAGCAGAGAAAAACGCGGATCGAATTGTCAATGAATCACTTTCAAAAGCAAGGAAAATTGCTCTTGAAATCGAGGATTTAAAAAAACAATCAAAAGTATTCCGAACTCGTTTTAAAATGTTGATTGAAGCTCAGCTTGATATGTTGAACACGGATGATTGGGATCATTTATTAGAGTATGAGGTAGATGCGACAGAGCTAAAAATTCATCAAGAAGAAGATTCATTAGCTTGACGAAATGCGTTTTTTTAGCATATAATTTCTTAACAGTTATAAAGAATGGTCAATGACGATGAAAGGGAAAGTACAATTTTCTATGGCTTTTTAAAAGCGAGTCGGGGGTGGTGGAAGCCCGGTAAAGTTGGAAATTGGAAAATCACCCTCGAGTTCCAGGTCGAACCTCCTTCTTTAAGGAAAGTAGGCTTAGGCGTTTTATTCACGTTACGAATGTTTAAGAGGATAGAACGATTATTTCGTACTATTTATCAGGGTGGTACCGCGGGAATAAAACCTTCTCGTCCCTATTTTGGGATGAGAGGGTTTTTTTGTTTGTCTATTGGCTATTCTTTGTTATATGAAGAGGATTACAGGAGGAAGAAGAGATGGAATATAAAAATACGTTATTAATGCCGCAAACTGAATTTCCGATGCGTGGTAATCTTCCACAAAGAGAACCTGAGATTCAGGCAAAATGGGAAGAGATGAATATTTATAAAAAAGTACAGGAACGGACCAAAGGACGTCCTATGTTTGTTTTACATGATGGGCCTCCGTATGCTAATGGTGATATCCATATGGGCCATGCCCTTAATAAAATTTTAAAAGATATGATTGTCCGTTATAAATCTATGAGTGGTTATCATGCACCATACGTACCTGGCTGGGATACACATGGACTCCCTATTGAGCAGGCGTTAACCAATAAGGGAGTGAAACGCAAAGAAATGACGGTTGCAGAATTCCGTCAACTTTGTACAAAATATGCTCTTGAACAAATTGATAATCAACGTGAACAATTTAAACGTCTTGGTGTACGTGGTGACTGGGAAAATCCTTATATTACTCTTAACCCAGCATATGAAGCACAACAAATTAAGGTTTTCGGTGAAATGGCCAAAAAAGGTTATATTTATAAAGGTCTTAAGCCTGTCTATTGGTCCCCTTCAAGTGAATCAGCACTTGCAGAAGCAGAGATTGAATATCAGGACAAGAAGTCTGCATCCATTTATGTGGGTTTTAAGGTTAAGGATGGAAAAGGCGTTCTTGACTCGGATACCCAAATTATTATCTGGACGACAACTCCATGGACAATTCCTGCAAACTTAGGAATTTCAGTGCATCCTGACTTAACATATGTGGTGGTATCTGCAAATGAAAACAAATACCTAGTTGCTGAAGCTCTTCTGGAAGAAGTTTCGAAGCTTATTGGCTGGGAAGAAGCAACAGTTATTAAGAAGGTAAAAGGAAATGAATTAGAGCATATTCTTGCCATCCATCCTCTATATGGTCGTGATTCATTGGTCATGTTAGGTGAACATGTAACAACTGATGCCGGTACTGGATGCGTTCATACTGCACCAGGCCACGGGGAGGATGACTTCTTTGTAGGTCAAAAATACGGTTTAGAAGTATTATGCCCTGTAGATGATAAAGGCGTGATGACAAGTGAAGCACCGGGCTTTGAAGGATTATTTTACGATAAAGCTAATAAACCAATTACACAAGCGTTAGAAGATGCAGGTGCACTACTTAAGCTTTCGTTTATAACTCACTCTTATCCGCACGACTGGAGAACGAAGAAGCCGGTTATCTTCCGTGCTACAGCCCAGTGGTTTGCTTCTATTAAGGATTTCCGCAATGAATTACTCGATGCGGTGAAGGAAACTAAGTGGATTCCTGCCTGGGGAGAAACGCGGTTATTTAATATGGTGCGTGACCGTGGGGACTGGTGTATTTCCCGTCAACGTGTCTGGGGGGTACCAATTCCTGTTTTTTACGCAGAAAATGGGGAAGTAATCATCACTGATGAAACGATCAATCATGTTTCAGATTTATTCCGTGAGTTTGGTTCTAATATTTGGTTTGAACGTGAGGCAAAAGATTTACTTCCGGAGGGCTTTACCCATCAAGGAAGTCCAAACGGAACATTTACAAAAGAAACGGATATCATGGACGTGTGGTTTGATTCAGGTTCATCACATCAAGCAGTGTTACTTGAAAGAGATGATTTAGTTCGACCTGCCGACCTTTATCTTGAAGGCTCTGATCAGTATCGTGGCTGGTTTAACTCGTCATTATCAACTGCGGTAGCTGTGACAGGTGAAGCACCTTATAAAGGAGTATTAAGCCACGGCTTTGCTCTTGACGGTGAAGGTAGAAAGATGAGTAAATCAATCGGAAATGTAGTGATCCCTGCAAAAGTGATGAATCAATTAGGAGCAGATATCTTACGCCTTTGGGTTGCTTCCGTTGATTATCAAGCAGATGTTCGTGTTTCCGATGCTATTTTGAAACAGGTTGCTGAAGTGTATCGTAAAATTCGTAATACTTTCCGTTTCTTATTGGGGAATTTAGCAGACTTTACTCCTGCTGATAGAGTTTCTTATGAAAATCTACGGGAAGTCGATCAATTCATGCTTGTTAAATTAAATAAGCTGATTAAAAATGTTCGTAATGCTTATGAAAACTATGAATTTGCAGGTATTTATCATGCGATTAATAATTTCTGTACCCTTGATTTAAGTTCATTCTATCTAGATTTTGCAAAAGATGTCCTTTATATTGAGGCTACAGATAATCATGAGCGTCGTGCGATCCAGACAGTTTTATATGAATCACTTCTCGCTTTAACTAAGTTGGTTTCGCCAATTCTGTCCCATACAGCTGATGAAGTGTGGAAATTCATTCCATCTGTAACAGAAGAAAGTGTTCAATTGACTGACCTTCCAGAATACCAGGAGTTGAGCAATACAAATGTTTTGGAAGAAAAGTGGACTGAATTCATGAATCTGCGTGATGATGTGTTAAAAGCACTTGAAGAAGCCCGTAATCAAAAGGTGATTGGAAAATCGTTAACCGCAAAAGTAACCCTTTATGTTAATGAAAAATCGAGACAGCTATTAGATTCTATTGATGAAAATATGAAACAGTTGTTTATTATCTCAGGCTTCGAAGTGGCGGGAACATATGAGGAAGCACCTGATCATGCGGTGAAATTAGAAACTGCAGCCATTGTTATTACGAAAGCTGAGGGAGAAACATGTGATCGATGCTGGATTGTTACACCAGAAGTGGGTCAAAATCCAGAACATTCCACACTTTGCAACCGTTGTGCCGACGTAGTAAAAGAAAACTATACCCATTTAGCATAAATAAAACGAAGCCCTGTGCAAAATGCACAGGGCTTTTAATTTTTTCCTTCTCCGTTAATTGTTGTAGTTGTTGTCAAATGTTTTTCCGAGTTAAGAAATAGTTGACGGAAATAATAAGACAAATGAGTAACGGAGGTAACAACTATGAATGCCACGCAGGAAAAGCTGTTCTTTGAACTCCGTCAAACGAAAGAAGAAATCGAGTATTCGTTAAAAAATAAACAAGTAAAAAATTGGTTTACAACCATTTTGGAAGAAGAATTGTCAGATACTATTACAGCAATCCGAAAATTGGAAAATGGGAATTTTGGGCAATGTGAAATTTCCGGTGAATTTTTATCCGCTGATTTATTAAACATGATTCCGACATTAAAATCACAAAGAGACTCAGAGTATTTGGAAAGTTACTTCAAAAAATCAATTTACCATTCTTAATTAATAATGTTCCATTTTCGTTTAGCGAAAAAGTATGCTAAAATGCTTAAGAAGTATGAAAAGCGAAAGCACCTAGAATTGTAATTCTAGGTTGATGTGGAGGTATTTCTTAGTGTTTTATTACTTAATTGCTCTTTTTGTTATTTTATTAGATCAAATTACGAAATGGTTAATTGTAAGCAACATGTATCTAGGAGAAAGTATTACCATCATTGATAAAATTTTCTATATTACTTCTCATCGAAATCGGGGAGCTGCATGGGGGATATTACAAGGTCAAATGTGGCTTTTTTATGTAATTACTGTCATTGTAATAGTTGCTATTATGTATTATCTTTACAAAGCAGTAAAAGGAAAATGGCTGCTAGGGTTATCGTTAGCATTAATGCTCGGAGGCGCCATAGGCAATTTTATTGACCGTGTGATTCGTAAGGAAGTTGTCGACTTCATTCATACGTATGTTTTTGGCTATAATTTCCCAGTCTTTAATATCGCGGACTCAGCTTTAGTGATCGGTGTCATCATGTTAATGATTCAAATGTTGTTAGAAGAGAGAGAATCAAAGGAGAAATCATATGGAGAAAATGGAACACACCATTCTTGAGGAGCAAAAAGGAGATCGGATTGATAAGGTGATCTCAAGCTTTGATGAAGAATGGTCCCGAACACAAGTACAGCAATGGATAAAAGAAGGTAATGTCCTTGTGAATGGACAACAGATTAAAACCAATTATAAATGCAGCACAAATGATCAAATTGAGATCACAATACCAGACCCAGAAGAACTAGATGTTTTACCTGAAGATCTAAACTTAGAAATTTTTTATGAAGATAAAGATGTATTGGTTGTAAATAAACCAAGAGGGATGGTTGTTCATCCAGCACCAGGGCATTTGTCAGGGACATTAGTCAATGGTTTAATGTTCCACTGTAAGGATTTATCGGGTATTAATGGTGTATTAAGACCCGGGATTGTTCACCGGATTGATAAAGATACTACTGGGCTGTTGATGGTGGCCAAAAATGATATGGCTCACGAAAGCCTTGTCAATCAATTGGTGGCTAAAACTGTTACTCGTAAATATAAAGCGATTGTCCATGGTGTCATTCCACATGACTTTGGAACTGTTGATGCTCCGCTAGGCAGGGATACAAAAGATCGCCAAAGCATGACAGTTGTTGACCACGGAAAACATGCTGTCACTCATTTCCATGTGATTGAACGGTTTAAAGACTTTACTTTTGTAGAGTGCCAATTAGAAACTGGACGAACACACCAAATTCGTGTTCATATGAAATATATTGGCTATCCGCTCGCTGGTGATCCAAAATATGGGCCGAAAAAAACACTGGACATAGAAGGACAAGCCTTGCATGCAGGTGTGCTCGGATTTAACCACCCGAGAACTAACGAATATTTAGAATTTGAAGCTCCACTTCCAGAAGATATCGAATTGTTGCTAACTCAGCTTCGAAATAATCGTTGACATAGTCGTTTATTTAAAGTAAGATGATTTTAGCTTAATAAGCCTTTAAAACAGTCCCGAGAGGCTGAGAAGGAAACGGTTAAGATAATGGGCAAATTATGCCCATATCTATAAATTAACTTGTTATCCTCTCACCAGAATTGGGTGAGAGGTTTTTTATTTTTACTAAAGAAGAAGGTGTAATATGAACCAAAAAGCTGTTGTCCTTGATGAACAAGCAATCAGTAGAGCGCTGACTAGAATTGCCCACCAAATTATTGAAAAAAACAAAGGTATAGAAGACTGCATTCTGGTTGGTATCCGGACGAGAGGCATCTATCTTGCGGATCGACTTGCAGCAAAAATTGAAGAGATTGAGGGCAAGTCGATTGCTATAGGTGAGATAGATATTACCCTTTATCGAGACGATTTAACTAAGAAGACGGAAAGTCAAGAACCACTTGTTAAAGGCTCAGATATTCCGGTTGGTATAAATAATAAAAAAGTAATTCTTGTTGATGATGTTTTATATACGGGAAGAACAGTCAGAGCAGGACTGGATGCCTTAATGGATATAGGACGCCCATCAGTTATCCAACTTGCGGTATTAGTCGACCGAGGACATCGTGAACTTCCAATCCGGGCAGATTATGTCGGGAAAAATATCCCAACCTCAAGTGACGAAAAAATCGTTGTTGAGTTAGCCGAAGTGGATAAGGTTGATCAAGTAAGTATATTTGAAAAATAAATAGCAACCCTTTTAAATTTAGTCCTGTGAGGCTGACAAAGGGGAATATGCCAACATGAGACTTCATTAAGGCATTTCCATACCCTCTTTGTACCCTTACCGGCAAAGAGGGTTTTTTTTATGAAAAAAATAGATACTAAAATAAAGCAGTAGATTAAATGGGGGAAATCCAAATGAACAATAAGCCTATCTTAGACGTAAAAGAGATCCCAAAACCCTTTCAATGGATAACATTAAGCTTACAGCATTTGTTTGCTATGTTCGGTGCAACAATACTTGTTCCCTACCTAGTGGGTTTAAGCCCAGCGATTGCACTTATTTCAAGTGGACTTGGAACATTGGCGTTTTTATTAATAACTAAATTCAAGGTTCCAGCTTATCTGGGTTCATCCTTTGCCTTTATCGCACCTGTCATTGCTGCCAAAGCAGCAGGTGGCCCTGGTGGTGCGATGGTCGGTACTTTTCTCGCAGGATTAGTTTACGGAATTGTTGCACTTGTCATCAGCAAGGCGGGGCATCGCTGGATCATGAACCTGCTGCCGCCAATTGTTGTCGGCCCAGTTATCATTGTTATCGGATTAGCTCTATCCGGAACTGCAGTGAATATGGCGATGAATAGTCCTGCAAGCGGAAAGTACAGTTTGCTTCATTTCTCCGTCGCACTTGTAACCTTGGCAGCAACAATTATTTTTTCGATATATGCCAAAAAAATGTTAAGCATGATACCTATCTTAGCAGGGATTATTGTGGGATATATCTATGCACTATTAGTTGGGATCGTCGATTTCACACCAGTATTAGATGCTAAATGGTTTGAAATGCCTGAATTTATCCTTCCATTTGTAAGCTATAAAGTAAAATTCACTTGGGATTTAGTCCTGTTAATGGTACCAGTTGCAATTGTAACTTTATCGGAACATATCGGACACCAGTTAGTACTAAGTAAAGTAGTTGGTCGTGATTATATTAAAGAACCCGGCTTGCACCGCTCGATTCTTGGTGATGGAACAGCAACAATTATTTCTGCCTTGGTTGGCGGCCCCCCAAAAACAACTTATGGTGAAAACATTGGTGTCCTTGCCATTACACGAGTATACAGTGTGTATGTCATTGCTGGTGCAGCAGTCTTCGCTATCATCTTTGGTTTTATTGGAAAAATAACGACCTTAATCGGGACCATTCCAACACCAGTTATGGGCGGAGTTTCGATTCTGCTTTTCGGAATTATTGCTTCTTCAGGGTTGCGAATGCTGGTTGATAGCAAAATTGATTTTGGAAACAAGCGTAACCTTGTCATATCTTCTGTCATACTGGTAATTGGAATCGGTGGCGCTGTGATAAAAGTATCTGAATCATTGCAAATCCAAGGTATGGCATTGGCAGCAATTTGCGGGGTTCTCTTAAATCTCATCCTACCTGGCAAAGAACCAATTAATGAAAATATGCTTGAGGAGAATCAATCCTCAGAAAAGCGGAAAACTGCATAATAAAGTTTCAACTTTTTAAATAAATCCAGTGAGATTTATAAGGGTGTAAGCTTGATTCCATGATTTTAATCTCATGGATTAAGTCGTGAATTCTTACACCCTGAACCAACCAATGGTCAGGGTGTTTCTTTATCAAAATGAGAGGCGGGAAAAAGACTGATGATAAATCACTTACTAACCACAAATGAATTAAAGGTGGAGGAGATTAATCAAATCTTAGCAGATGCTCATGGATTCAAAAACGGAATGAAGTGGCATCCTGAAGGGCAAATGTTTACTGCCAATCTATTTTTCGAACCAAGCACAAGAACTAAGAGCAGCTTTGAAGTTGCACAAAGAAGATTAGGATTAGAAGTTATCCCTTTTGAAGTTCTAACCTCAAGTGTTCAAAAAGGGGAGACACTTTATGATACTGTGAAGACCTTAGAATCAATTGGCGTAAATACGATTGTCATTCGTCATGATCAGGATCGATACTTTGATGAGTTAGTTGGGAAGATTAACATCCCAATCATCAATGGCGGTGATGGATGCGGACATCATCCAACACAATCGCTTCTAGATTTATTGACCATCCAACAAGAATTTTGCCAATTTGCAGGATTAAAAATTGCCATTATTGGAGACATCCGACATAGCAGGGTGGCGCGTTCCAATGCAGATGTTCTGACCAGGCTGGGAGCGGAAGTGGTTTTTTCTGGACCAGAAGAATGGTTTGATACTAGGAGTGTAGATATATCTAGGTATAGGCCTATTGATCAGGCAGTACAAGAAGCAGATGTAGTAATGCTGCTGCGAGTTCAACACGAACGGCACCATAATAAAAGCAGTTTTACAGCAAATGAGTACCATAAACAATTTGGGCTTACTTTAGAAAGAGAAAAAATGATGAAGCCGGGCAGTATCATTATGCATCCCGCTCCAGTAAATAGAAATGTAGAAATAGCTGATAGTCTTGTGGAGTGCAAGCGGTCAAGAATTTTTAAGCAAATGGAAAACGGTGTATATGTAAGAATGGCAGCAATTAAGAGATCAATCGAAAGTCTTGAAGGAGGAAAAAATTATGAACATTCTTATTCAGAACGCATGCTACATAGCATCTAATGGGGAAACAAAACAAACTGATATATTGGTAGAAAATGGTATTATCACAAGAGTTGAATCGAACATTGATGCGATTGTGGATCGGATAGTGGATGCAGCTGGGAAGTTAGTTTCACCAGGATTTATTGATCTACATGTTCATCTTCGTGAGCCTGGCGGCGAAAAAAAGGAAACCATCGCTACAGGGACACTTGCCGCAGCTAGGGGCGGGTTTACAACAATTGCAGCGATGCCAAATACAAGACCGGTGCCTGACACCAAGGAACAAATGGAATGGTTGCAAAACAGAATCAACGAAACAGCAAAGGTAAGGGTTTTGCCATATGCATCGATTACGATAAGACAGCTTGGCCAGGAACTAACAGATTTTGAGGCATTAAAAGAAGCGGGGGCATTTGCCTTTACCGATGATGGTGTCGGTGTTCAGTCGGCTGAGAGGATGCTAGCAGCGATGCGGAAAGCGGCTGCTAATAATATGGCAATCGTTGCACACTGCGAAGAAAACACGCTAATTAATAAAGGCTGTGTCCATGAAGGTTCTTTCTCAGAGAAACATGGCTTGAATGGTATTCCTTCCATCTGTGAATCAGTTCAGATTGCAAGAGATGTCCTCTTAGCCGAAGCCACAGGCTGTCATTATCATGTCTGCCATATTAGTACTAAGGAATCCGTCCGGGTGGTAAAGGATGCAAAACGAGCAGGCATTAATGTAACCGCAGAAGTATCACCGCATCATTTATTATTATCTGAAGATGATATTCCAGGCCTTGATACGAATTTCAAGATGAATCCACCGCTTCGTGGTGCAGATGACAGAACGGCCCTAATCGAAGGACTTCTAGATGGAACGATTGATTTTATTGCAACCGATCATGCGCCGCATACAGCAGAAGAAAAAAGTGAAGGAATGGTTCTCGCTCCATTCGGAATTGTTGGACTAGAAACTGCGTTCCCACTGCTGTATACACATTTTGTATTAAAAAATATCATCACGCTTAACCAATTAATTGAATTTTTAACAATAAAACCAGCGGAAGCATTCGGGCTTCCATATGGAAGAATAGAAGTAGGCGCACCAGGAGATTTAGTAATCTTGAACCTCGATGATGAATATGAAATTAAACCAGAAGAATTCTTATCAAAAGGAAAAAATACTCCATTTGGCGGTTGGAAATGTAAAGGGTGGCCTGATATGACCATTGCTGGAGGGCAAATTGCTTGGGAAAAAGGATGTGTACTAGCATGAAAAAACAGCTTATCTTAGAAGACGGTACAATTTTTATTGGTAAAGGATTTGGCAGTGATACTGAAACGATTGGTGAAGTGGTGTTTAACACAGGTATGACTGGCTATCAAGAAATCCTTTCTGACCCATCCTATTGTGGACAAATTGTTACACTAACTTATCCGCTAATTGGTAACTATGGGATTAATCGTGATGATTTCGAATCGATCAATCCGGCTGTAAAGGGATTCGTTGTAAAAGAAGCGGCTGAATTTCCGTCCAATTGGAGAAGTGAATGTACGTTAGACGAATATTTTGAAATGAAAAAAATCCCTGGGATTGCTGGGATTGATACACGAAAATTGACAAGAATTATCCGCCAATATGGAACACTAAAAGGAGCAATTTGCAGTATTGAAAAAGATGCAAATGAGGTTCTACAAAAATTGCGTGGAACATCACTTCCAATCGATCAGGTACGCCAAGTATCAACTAAAAATGCCTATCCTAGTCCTGGACGTGGGAAAAGAGTTGTACTTGTTGATTTTGGAATGAAGCATGGAATTTTACGTGAATTAAATCAGCGCGGCTGTGATGTGATCGTTGTACCATATCACACTACTGCTGAAGAAATTATTCAATTAAGTCCAGACGGAATTATGCTGTCAAATGGACCTGGGGATCCAAAGGATGTACCAGAAGCAATCGATATGTTAAAAGGAGTTTTAGGCAGAGTCCCATTATTCGGAATTTGTCTTGGCCATCAGTTATTTGCCCTGGCCTGCGGGGCGAACACCGAAAAAATGAAGTTTGGTCATCGCGGTTCCAATCAACCTGTCAAAGACTTATCTACAGGGAAAGTTGCGATTACCGCACAAAACCATGGATATACAGTTGAAGAAGAGTCAATCAAAAGCACAAGATTACAAATTACTCATATTGCCATAAATGATGGAACGGTTGAGGGACTAAAACACCTAGATTATCCGGCATTTACTGTTCAGTATCATCCGGAAGCATCTCCAGGACCTGAAGATGCAAACGGCTTATTTGATCAGTTTCTTGCCCTAATGGAAGAGAACAAACAGGAGGTTACAGCAAATGCCTAAACGTACAGATATCAACTCCATTTTAGTAATTGGTTCGGGTCCAATCGTCATTGGGCAGGCTGCAGAATTCGACTATGCTGGTACTCAAGCATGTATCGCTCTAAAAGAAGAAGGCTATCGTGTTATTCTAGTAAACTCTAATCCTGCAACCATCATGACAGATACAGAAATTGCTGATGCTGTGTATATCGAACCATTAACAGTAGAGTTTGTCAGCAGAATTATTCGTAAAGAACGTCCAGACTCCCTTCTAGCTACTCTCGGCGGACAAACAGGTCTTAATCTGGCCGTTGAGTTGTCTGAATCCGGAGTTTTAGCTGAGTGCGAGGTTGAAATTCTTGGTACTAAACTTTCCGCGATTAAACAAGCAGAAGATCGGGACCTATTCCGCAGCTTAATGAATGAGTTAAACGAACCGGTACCTGATAGTGCAATCATTCATGAATTAGCTGAAGCTAAGGCTTTTGTTGAACAGATTGGTTTCCCTGTGATTGTCCGTCCTGCCTATACTCTAGGTGGAACGGGAGGCGGCATCTGTCATAATACAGAAGAACTTGAGGAAATCATTGCTAGCGGACTAAAGCATAGTCCTGTGAATCAATGTTTGCTCGAAAAAAGTATTGCCGGTTTCAAAGAAATTGAATACGAAGTTATGCGCGATGGAAACGACAATGCAATTGTCGTTTGTAACATGGAAAATATTGATCCGGTGGGTGTTCATACTGGGGACTCCATTGTGGTTGCACCAAGTCAGACCCTAAGTGATCGAGAATATCAACTGCTAAGGAATGTATCACTAAAAATCATTCGTGCTTTAGGGATTGAAGGGGGCTGTAACGTTCAGCTGGCCTTAGATCCAGATAGCTACAATTACTATATAATCGAAGTTAATCCACGTGTTAGCCGTTCTTCGGCATTAGCATCAAAAGCCACTGGTTATCCAATTGCCAAGCTTGCTGCAAAAATTGCCGTTGGCTTAACGCTGGATGAAATGTTGAACCCGGTTACTGGGAAAACGTACGCAAGTTTTGAACCAGCTCTCGATTATATTGTAACAAAAATCCCTAGATGGCCGTTTGATAAATTTGAATCAGGGAATCGTTCACTAGGGACGCAAATGAAAGCAACCGGAGAAATTATGGCGATTGGCCGGACGTTTGAAGAATCCCTATTAAAAGCCATTCGTTCCCTTGAGGCGGGCGTCTTCCATTTTGAATTAAATGGTGCGGAGGAAATTGATGATGAATTACTCGAGAAGCGGATTCGAAAAGCAGGAGATGAGCGTCTCTTCTACATTGCAGAGGCGTTAAAACGAGGACTAACCATAGAAACCTTGCATCAATGGAGTAAAATTGATTTATTTTTCTTGAAGAAAATGGAAGGGATTATATGTCTGGAAGCAAATATCTCTGCTAATCCTTTTGATAACGAAATCCTTTTTGAAGCAAAGCAAAAAGGTTTTACTGATAAAAAAATCGCTGAACTTTGGAATAGTACTGAAAAAGAGATTTTTAACCTGCGCAAGAGCTTAGGGATTATCCCTGTTTATAAAATGGTTGATACTTGTGCAGCAGAATTTGAATCGGAAACACCTTATTACTATGGTACGTACGAAGAGGAAAACGAGTCGGTGGTAACGGACAGAAAAAGTGTGATTGTTCTCGGGTCGGGACCCATCCGTATTGGTCAAGGAATTGAGTTTGACTATGCTACTGTTCATTCGGTTAAAGCTATTAAGGAAGCAGGATATGAAGCAATTATTATTAATAATAACCCTGAAACGGTATCCACCGATTTCAGTATTTCTGATAAGCTTTACTTCGAGCCGCTGACGATCGAAGATGTCATGAGTATTATTGAGTTAGAAAATCCAATTGGGGTTGTGGTCCAATTTGGCGGGCAAACAGCTATCAACCTTGCCGCAGATCTTGCTGAAAATGGGGTTAAAATACTTGGAACAAGCCTTGAAGATATAGACCGTGCTGAAAATAGAGATAAGTTTGAACATGCTCTTCAACAATTAAATATTCCGCAGCCGTTAGGGAAAACAGCATTATCAGTGGAAGAAGCGGTGGTAATTGCCAACGAAATCGCCTATCCCGTTCTAGTCCGCCCATCCTATGTTCTTGGGGGAAGGGCAATGGAAATTGTCTACCATGAAGACGAATTACTTCACTACATGAAAAATGCTGTAAAAATTAATCCAGATCATCCAGTGTTGATTGACCGCTATTTAACAGGAAAAGAAATCGAAGTAGATGCCATCTGTGATGGAGAAAATGTACTCATACCTGGAATTATGGAACATATCGAGCGAGCTGGGGTCCATTCTGGTGATTCGATTGCTGTGTATCCGCCGCAAACTCTTACTGAGACAGTAAAACAAACACTTGTGGAGTATACAGAGAAATTAGCAAAGGGCTTAAACATTATCGGATTATTAAATATCCAGTACGTTCTGGCAGGGGATCAAGTCTATGTGCTTGAGGTCAATCCGCGTTCAAGCCGTACGGTTCCATTCTTAAGTAAAATAACGAATCTTCCAATGGCGAAAATAGCCACTAAAGCAATTTTAGGCGTATCGATTGTTGATCAAGGGTACATTCCTGGTCTTGCTACTGAAAAAGAAGGGGTTTTCGTAAAGGTTCCTGTTTTCTCCTTTGCTAAGCTCAAAAGTGTGGATATAACCCTAGGACCTGAAATGAAATCGACAGGGGAAGTAATGGGTAAGGATGTAACGCTTGAAAAGGCTCTCTATAAAGGATTAGTTGCATCAGGAATGAACATCCAAAAGTTTGGTACGGTATTGTTTACTGTAGCAGATAAAGATAAACAGGAAGCGTTAAAGCTGGCGAAGCGATTTTCCGCTAACGGCTATCGTTTAATGGCAACGAGCGGTACAGCAGCTATCTTAGAGGCGGCTGGACTAAGAGTCAAAGAGGTTGGAAAGATTGGTTCGGAAGGAAAGACGCTTTTGGATGTCATTCAACATGGAGAGGCGCAATTCATTATTAATACACTGACTAAAGGAAAACAACCGCAACGCGATGGGTTTAGAATCCGCCGGGAAGCTGTTGAAAATGGGGTTCCGTGTTTAACATCATTAGACACAGCAGATGCTATCCTTAAAGTGATTGAGTCGATGAACTTCTCGGCTGAAGCGATGGATTCAATAAAAAAGGAGGCTGTCTTTGCTTGATTAGAAAAGAGTTATGCAAAATCAGCAGCCAAAAAGAAATTGCTGCAGACATATATGAGCTTACTGTTAAAGGAGAATTGGTCGGACAAATTAGTGCCCCGGGTCAATTCGTGCATATTAGGGTCTCAAATGGGTGGGACCCGCTTTTACGAAGGCCCATTAGTATCTCTTCCTTCGATAAAAAACAAAAGAGCATGACCATGATCTATCGCAAGGAAGGAAGAGGAACAACAATGCTAGCAGAATTGGGTCCAGGGAAGCAAATTGACATCCTTGGCCCGCTCGGCAATGGCTTTCCTGTCGATGAAGTCAGCAGAGGTGAGACGGCCTTGCTTGTTGGCGGTGGAATCGGTGTTCCGCCACTATATGAACTTTCTAATCAATTAGTCGAAAAAGGTGTAAAGGTTATCCATGTCCTAGGCTTTCAAACGGAAGCGGCGGTTTTTTACGAAAAGGAATTTTTAGAAAATGGTGAAACCTACGTAACTACTGTTGACGGTTCCTATGGAAGGAAAGGATTTGTAACAGATGTCATGAAGGAATTACGATTTGATTGTATTTATACATGTGGACCAACACCAATGTTAAAGGCAATTGAACAAAGTTATTCAGATAAAAAAATGTTTTTATCATTAGAAGAACGAATGGGCTGCGGAATTGGGGCATGCTTTGCCTGCGTGTGTAAAAGTAAAGATGACCCAACCGGAGTTTCCTATAAAAAGGTATGCAGCGATGGGCCCGTTTTTCGCGCCGGGGAGGTATTGATATGAGCCGTTTGAACATCGATTTGCCGGGTTTAACACTGAAAAATCCTATCATGCCTGCCTCGGGATGTTTTGGATTTGGACGGGAGTACAGCCAATTTTATGATTTGAGTGTATTGGGCGCGATTATGATTAAAGCCACAACAGTAGAACCGCGGTTCGGAAACCTAACCCCAAGGGTAGCAGAAACAACATCAGGGATGTTAAATGCAATCGGATTGCAAAATCCAGGCCTTGAAAAAGTACTAGGCGCAGAGCTGCCTTGGCTCTCCCGGTACGATGTCCCGATTATCGCAAATGTTGCAGGGTCACTCGAAGAGGATTATGTGGAGGTTGCTCGAAGAATATCAAAAGCACCAAATGTGCATGCATTGGAACTAAATATCTCTTGTCCAAATGTAAAAACGGGAGGGATTGCATTTGGTACAATACCTGAAGTAGCTAAGCAATTAACCCGGAAGGTAAAGGAAGTTTCTGAAGTGCCAGTGTATGTGAAACTGTCACCGAATGTCACTAATATTGTAGAAATGGCGAAAGCGGTGGAAGCTGGGGGCGCCGATGGTTTAACCATGATAAATACACTTGTTGGGATGAGGCTTGATTTAAAAACGGGCAAACCGATTTTAGCCAATCGTACAGGCGGCTTATCAGGTCCAGCTATTAAACCTGTGGCCATTCGGATGATTTATGAGGTCAGTCAGGCTGTATCCATTCCGATTATTGGCATGGGTGGAATTGAGTCGGCTGCCGATGTGATTGAGTATTTCTATGCAGGCGCAAGTGCCGTAGCAGTTGGAACTGCAAATTTTGTGGATCCCTTCGTATGTCCAACCATTATTGAGGAATTACCAGCTTTACTAGAAAAATTAGGCTTTGAACACATCAGTGAATGTACAGGAAGGAGCTGGAAGGAAGATGGACAACTCGCTTATCATCGCGCTTGATTTTGCCAATGGCAGCGAAGTGAATCGATTTTTGCAGTGTTTTGAAGGCAGAGAGCTTTTTGTGAAAGTCGGCATGGAGTTATTTTATCAGGAAGGCCCTTCAATCGTTCATCAATTAAAAGAAAAAGGTCATCATATTTTTCTGGATTTAAAGCTTCATGATATTCCGAACACTGTGAAAAGTGCGATGAAGGGGCTTGCCCGATTGGAATGTGACTTAGTTAATGTTCATGCTGCTGGGGGAAAAGAGATGATGGCAGCTGCACTTGAAGGACTGGAGGCAGGGACTTCTGCAGGACGTAAACGACCTGATTGCATCGCGGTAACACAGTTGACGAGTACATCAGAAGAGCAAATGAATAAAGAACAGCTCATTCCTGTTTCATTGGAAGAATCCGTTTTACATTATGCGTTACTTACAAAAGAAGCTGGCCTGGAAGGTATCGTCTGCTCTGCATGGGAAGCTGCTTTTATTAGGGAGAAAGCTGGGCAATCGTTTTTGACCGTATGCCCAGGAATTCGCATGGAGTCTGATCAGGTTGGAGATCAAAAGAGAGTGGCTACACCGGATTTTGCGAGAAATTCGGGGGTAAGTTCTATTGTTGTGGGGCGTTCGATTACTCGGTCAGTTGACCCAGTGAAAAGCTATGAAAAATGGATGGAAGTATGGAAGGGGATACGACAATGAAACACGTGATTGCTGAAAGATTATTAGAAATTAATGCGGTTGCCTTAAAGCCACAGGATCCATTTACTTGGACATCAGGGCTCCGGTCACCAATCTATTGTGATAATCGGCTAACTCTCTCATTCCCGGCTGTTAGAAGAGAAATTGCTGCTGGCTTGCAAAAACTCATCCTTGAGAATTTTTCAGAAGCTGAAGTTATTGCTGGTACGGCGACAGCAGGGATCCCGCATGCAGCATGGGTGAGTGAACTAATGGATTTACCAATGTGCTATGTTCGTTCAAAGGCAAAGGGGCATGGCAAAGGAAATCAGATAGAAGGCAAGGTTGAATCAGGTCAAAAAGTTGTCGTTGTTGAGGATTTAATTTCAACAGGGGGCAGTGTGATTACGGCAGTTCAAGCATTACGGGAAGCAGGCTGTGAAGTGCTTGGAGTTGTCTCCATTTTTACATATGGGCTGGAAAAGGGAAAGGAAGCATTTGAACAAGCTGATATTAAGAGTCTGTCACTGACTAACTTTCCTGCATTAGTAAAGGTAGCGATTGAAAAAGGCTACATAATGGAAACGGATCAAGAGAGTTTATTATCGTGGAGTCAGGCACCTTCTGAATGGAGTAAACAATTTGATGAGGTTACTCTTTAATAAAATAAGGAAGTGGGATATCTTTCAATTTGAGATTCGCCCAGAGAATTGTGAAATTCGCTGATAAACAGGTAATATCCGCTGATAAATAGAAAAAGAGGGCATCCAAGTTCTACCGGGTGCCCTCTTTTCCTTCTATTTCTTCAATTTCAGCACCAATTCTTCATCCGGTGTTACATAAACCGTCTGTTGATTGTCGTAAATCACAAATCCAGGCTTTGCACCGCTAGGTTTTTTAACAAACCGGACCTTCGTAAAGTCGACAGGAACAGAGCTTGAATTCCTCGCTTTACTAAAATAAGAGGCTAAAACGGCAGCCTCCCGAATCGTCTCATCAGATGGTTCCTTGCTGCGAATCACCACGTGTGAGCCGGGAATATCTTTCGTATGGAGCCAAATCTCATCCCTTGCTGCCAGCTTATTTGTTAAATAGTCATTTTGTTTATTATTTTTTCCAACGATGATATCCGTCCCATCTGTAGATAAGAAGTGATCTAAAATTGGTTTAGCATTCTGAGACTTTTTCAATTTCTTTTTCTGCCGTTCGCGGATATAGCCACCCTCAACTAATTCTTCACGAATCTCATGAATATCCTTTGGTGAGGCAGCTTGTACCTGCTGTAGTAAATTATCAAAATAAGCTACTTCGACTTGTGCCTTTTCAATTTGATCAACGACAATTTCAACTGCATTTTTTGCCTTTTGGTATTTTGAAAAATACTTTTGGGCATTTTCAGATGGTGTCTTTCTGGGGTCAAGCGGAATTAATATCGTTCCACCAGATTCATCATAATAATCGAGAACTTCAATATCACGCATCCCTTTCTTAGCAGCATATAAATTGGCAGTTAACAACTCGCCAGAGCGTTGATATTGATCAGCCTTTTCTGCTTCTTTCAGAGTAGCCTTCAGTTTGTTAATTTTCTTTTCATTCTTTTCTTTTTCATTTTGAATAAATCGTTCTATATCATTTCCTTGCTGCTTGACCCGGTCTCTTTCCGCTTTGCCAAAATAAAAACGGTCAAGCATTTCACTTAGTGTGTGGAAGGTCTTTATTTCTCCTTTTAGATGCTCAAGGGGAAATAAGTAAAAAGCGTCCTTACCGCCAGACGATATAATCGAAGGAGAAATCTCACCTGTTTCCACCTTTTTAATCATACGATTAAACGTTCCTGGAATTGTAGAACGATTGGCAAGACCACTTTGGAATATAACTTCCTTGGCAAAAAGGGGAGAGATCCCTGCAAATTGCTCAACTAATTGGCGGTCGAGTTTTCCTGCATTGTAATCAATTTTTCTTAATAGATCATCTTCGCTCGAATGAAACGGATTTTGCTTATTCTGTTCTGGCGGAAATACATAAGGCTGTCCTGGCAAAATGGCCCTGTGGCTATTGACGGCAAAGGAGACATGTTTGATACTATCAAGTATGACATTTCGTGTTTTATCAACCAGGACGATATTGCTATGTCTGCCCATAATTTCAATAATTAATTGTTTATAGCTGATATCGCCAATTTCATTTCTGCCCTTTATTTCTAGTACTATCATCCGATCTGTTTCTACTTGATATATATCCTCTAAAATATACCCCTCAATATGCTTCCTAAGCAGCATACAGAACATTGGGGCTTCACTAGGATTATCGTAAGCTTCATTCGTGAATTGGACCCGCGCGTAGCTTGGGTGTGCTGATAAAAGCAGCTTTTGATTAACTCCATTCGCACGAATCGTGAGAATTACTTCATTTTTATAGGGTTGATGAACCTTATTGATCCGTCCGCCCTTTAAGGAACGAACAAGTTCATCGACCATTGCTTTTGTAAATAAACCATCAAATGACATGGAAAACATCCTTTACTACAATCATTGAATTTATTATATCCTACTAAAAAAATACTGTCTTATTTTTGCTCTGTTAAACATGCCCGTTGATTTCCGCTCCAATCAATAGGGTTCCATTTATTATCTAATTTATCTTTCACTATATCATAGCATTTTTTTGGACGACCCTGAATAAGCTTTCTTTAGAGCAGGTATTTATAGGTATTTAAAGGGGGAAGTGAGATGGTCGGATGAAATTCCATGAAATGCAGATAGAACAAGTAGAAAAGTCTCTAGAAACCGACTTTTCTTCTGGATTATCACAGGAAGAAGTAAAAAAGAGAATTAATTTGCACGGACTAAATGAGTTGGACGAAGGAGAAAAGCAATCAGCTTTACTCTTATTTTTTAGTCAATTTAAGGATTTTATGGTCTTAGTTCTTCTCGCAGCCACCTTAATCTCAGGATTGCTTGGCGAATATATTGATGCCATTGCTATTATTGCCATCGTAATTATCAATGGCTTTCTTGGTTTTTTTCAAGAAAGGCGGGCAGAGAAATCACTTCAGGCATTAAAGGCATTATCTGCACCACAGGTCTCTGTGCTCCGGGATGGTCAGTGGATCAAAATTCCTTCGAAGGAAATTGTGGTAGGGGATATTTTGAAGTTTGTCAGTGGGGACCGCATCGGTGCCGACGTCCGTGTGATTGAGTCAAAAAGTTTAGAAATTGAAGAATCAGCGCTTACAGGAGAATCCGTCCCTGTTTCCAAGCATATAGAAATCCTGACTAACCCTAACCCTGGCATAGGAGATATGGAGAATATCGCATTTATGGGTACGATGATTACGAGGGGAAGCGGGATAGGAGTCGTCATTGCAACAGGTATGAAAACAGCAATGGGACAAATTGCAGATTTGCTTCAAAATGCAGAGGCGCAAGATACTCCATTGCAACGCCGCTTAGAGCAGCTGGGAAAAATACTAATTACAGTAGCCTTACTGTTAACTGTTCTGGTTGTAGTGGTTGGAGTTTTACGAGGACACGACATATATGAGATGTTTTTAGCAGGTGTTTCTCTTGCAGTTGCGGCCATACCTGAAGGGCTGCCGGCTATCGTGACAGTGGCATTATCCCTCGGTGTGCAAAAAATGATTAAGAAAAATGCCATTGTCCGGAAATTGCCCGCAGTAGAAACACTTGGCTGTGCTTCGGTCATATGTTCAGATAAAACGGGAACAATGACACAAAACAAAATGACGGTTACCCATTTATGGAGTGGGGGTCAAACTTGGACAGTTGATGGGGTGGGGTATCAGCCGCGAGGAAATTTCTATAGAAATGAACGCAATATTAATCCTAAAGATGAAAAGGCATTGCAACAAATGCTGATTTTTGGGATGTTATGTAATCATTCAGATTTAGTCATTAAGGATGATGATTATATTCTTGACGGAGACCCAACCGAAGGGGCGCTGTTGGTAAGTGCAATGAAAGCAGGTTTTGATCGTCCCAAATTATTAGACGAGTTTACGATCATAAATGAATTCCCATTTGACTCAACCAGAAAAATGATGAGTGTTCACGTTAAAGACAAGCAGGGACGGCATTTTATTGTCACAAAAGGGGCGCCGGACGTCATTTTAGATATTAGTGAATCCGTTCTTTGGGACGAGAGGACACAATTTTTAAATAAAGAGACACAAGGGAAGGTTCAGGAGGCAATAAATGGACTCGCATCAAAGGCACTTCGAACGATCGCGATTGCCTTTAAACCAATACAGGCTAATACGATTATTTTAAGTGAACGAGAAGCTGAGAAAAATTTAACGCTTATTGGTATTCAGGGAATGATTGACCCGCCGAGACCTGAAGTGAAAAAGGCTGTAAAGGAATGTAAAGAAGCAGGTATTAAAACTGTCATGATTACCGGTGACCATGTCATCACTGCAAAAGCGATTGCCTCCCAACTTGGAATTATAACGAATAAAAGCAAGGTCATTGATGGGAATGCATTATCTGAAATGACAGTCGAAGAGCTTGAAGAAATAGTCGATGATGTTTCAGTTTTTGCTAGGGTTTCACCAGAGCATAAACTGAAAATTGTCAAAGCATTACAAAATCGCGGACATATTGTCGCAATGACGGGTGATGGTGTGAACGATGCGCCAGCTATTAAAGCCGCTGATATTGGAGTCGCAATGGGGATTACCGGGACAGATGTTGCCAAAGAAGCTTCCTCTCTTATATTGTTGGATGATAACTTTGCCACGATCAAGGCTGCGATAGTAGAAGGCAGAAATATCTATGAAAATATTCGTAAATTTGTTCGATACTTGTTGGCTTCTAATGTTGGTGAAATTTTGGTCATGTTGTTTGCAATGGTTTTAGCGCTGCCACTGCCGCTTATTCCTATCCAAATCCTTTGGGTGAATTTGGTTACTGATGGGTTGCCGGCTATGGCACTTGGGCTCGATCGACCTGAAGAAAATGTAATGAAACGTAAACCCCGCAGTCCAAATGAAGGTGTTTTCTCGCGAGGGCTGGGCTGGAAGGTTGTGTCACGTGGCTTCCTAATAGGGCTGGTAACATTACTATCCTTTATGATTGTTTACAATAACGATCCTGCCAAGTTGCAATATGCACAAACCGTTGCCTTTGCAACACTTGTCATGGCTCAGCTGATTCATGTGTTTGATTGCCGCAGTGAGAAATCAGTGCTCTCGAGAAATCCTTTCGGAAATCAGTACCTTGTTTGGGCAGTTTTATCTTCACTTGCATTGATGTTTGTCGTTATTTATTACCCGCCATTACAGCCTATTTTTCACACATTGCCGGTAGAAGCTAAGGATTGGCTGTTGATTGTTGGATTATCATCGATACCAACTTTTTTACTAGCCGGGTCATTTTTGTTAAGAAAAACAAAATAAAGTGTGTTATAATCCAAAAGGTAATAGATTCCACTCTATTACCTTTTGTCTTTTTTGAAAAATATAGCTAGCCGATCAATTTTTCAGAAGATTGGATGTGCACAAAATGGTTATAAGTATGACAGGCTTTGGAAGAGCTAAAACAGAATCAGATTGCTTCTCTGTCAATGTGGAAGTAAAAACAGTGAACCACCGTTTCTGTGAAATGAATATCCGCATGCCAAGGCAGCTTTTAAAAATAGAAGATAGAATGAAAAAGAAACTTAATCAGTATATCCGCCGTGGAAGGGTAGAAGTTTATGTTAGCTTAGAGGGTGAAGGCGTCGTGACCCGCAAAGTCCACGTGGATTGGAAACTGCTTGATGAGTATTATCAATTTATCAAACAGGCTCGTGAAAAATATGATGTTGAAGGAACGTTAACACTTCAGAATTTGCTAAGTAGAAGTGAACTTTTACATATTGAAGAAAGTGAAGCTGGCAATGAAGAGCTTGATAATCTAGTTCTGGCTGCAACAGAAGAAGCTGCCAAGTATTTAACACAAATGCGGATGGCAGAAGGTGAAGAATTAAAAAAGGATTTGCTCGCCATTTTATCTCAATTAGAATCACATGTTTTTGAACTCCAGAAATTTGCTCCTCTCGTTGTTCAATCCTTTAAAGAGCGATTAACAAAAAGAATGGAAGAGTTTGTTAATGGGCAATTGGACGAAACGAGGATCTTGACGGAAGTAGCCGTTTTTGCTGATAAAGCAGATATAAATGAAGAAGTCACACGATTAAAAAGCCATTTTCAACAATTCTTGCAAACCCTTGAGAGTATGGAACCAATTGGAAGAAAATTGGATTTTATCGTCCAGGAAATGAACAGAGAAGCAAATACCATTGGTTCAAAAGCAAACGATTCAAACATTGCTAAAAAGGTTGTAGATATTAAAAGTCTACTTGAGAAGCTAAAAGAACAGGTTCAAAATATCGAGTGATCCTTGTTTAGAAACTGTTTGAGACGGTCAAAATATATTATTAATGATTGGATGAGTCCCATGTCGATAAAATTAATTAATATTGGATTTGGAAATATCGTTTCTGCCAATCGAATTATTTCAATTGTCAGCCCTGAATCTGCTCCAATAAAAAGAATTATTCAAGATGCCCGGGACCGGGGAGCATTAATTGATGCCACATACGGTAGGCGGACACGAGCGGTGATTGTTATGGATAGTGATCATGTTATTCTATCAGCTGTACAACCTGAAACGGTAGCGCACCGCTTAGCTGATCGTGATGAAATAATTGATGAAGGGTAGGATTTCTGAAAATGCAGGAAAAAGGATTGCTGATTGTACTTTCTGGGCCCTCCGGGGTTGGAAAAGGAACTGTTCGGAAAGAAATTTTTTCCCATCCGGATACAGCTTTTGAATACTCCATTTCGATGACAACCCGCTCACCACGAGATGGGGAGATTGATGGAGTGGATTACTTCTTTAAGTCAAGAGAAGAGTTTGAACAATTAATTGAACAAGGCAAATTGTTAGAGTATGCCGAATTTGTCGGGAATTATTACGGTACCCCTGTTGACTATGTACGTTCCACTTTGGATGCTGGAAAAGACGTCTTCTTAGAGATTGAAGTAAAGGGTGCCCGTCAGGTACGAGAAAAGTTCCCTGAAGGTTTATTTATTTTCCTTATGCCGCCAAGTTTATCTGAACTAAAAAACCGGATTGTAACAAGAGGAACGGAAACAGATGACATCATACAAAACCGCCTGCTTTCAGCTCGCGAAGAAATTGAAATGATGGAATTATATGATTATGTTGTTGAAAATGATCAAGTGGAGCACGCCTGTGAACGCGTGAAATCCATTGTTACTGCGGAGCATTGCCGCAGAGAACGTGTTGAACACCGCTATAAAAAATTGCTGGAGGTTGAATTATAATGTTATATCCTTCTATTGATTCGCTGCTTGAGAAAATTGATTCGAAATACTCGCTTGTTTCCGTAGCTGCGAAGCGCGCTCGCGTGATGTCTCAGGTAAGAGATGAAAGATTGCCAAAATACGTTTCCCATAAACATGTTGGAAAAGCACTAGAGGAAATATATAGTGGTGAACTAACCTACCGAATTTCTAAAAAAGCAGACACATCTGCTGAGTAGTCTTAAATAGGTATTAATTGACAGTAAATTTCTGAGAGAAGGCCTGACAAAAGGGGAAATCCTTACATGTCAGCCTTTTTTATTTTGGTTATCCTCGTTATGTAGAATTTGTCGAATTACGAGTGGAAAAAGGTGAAAAATTGCATTCATTCTAGCATAATAAAGAAAGAGTGAAATGACGAGAAGCGGGGGAATCCAATAATGGTACAGGATAAAAAAATATTATTATGTGTTACAGGCGGAATCGCCGTCTATAAGGCAGCGGCACTAACAAGTAAGCTTGTTCAGGCTGGTGCTCATGTAAAAATCATTTTAAGTGAATCTGCACAGAAATTTGTTACCCCATTAACTTTCCAGGCGTTATCCCGCAATGAAGTATATGTTGATACCTTTGACGAAAAAAATCCACGTGTCATTGCTCATATTGATTTAGCTGATTGGGCAGATTTAATCCTTGTTGCGCCTGCTACAGCAAATACGATTGGAAAAATAGCTGGTGGAATAGCCGATAATATGATAACAACGGTCCTGCTTGCAGCAACCTCACCAGTCTGGATTGCCCCTGCGATGAATGTGCATATGTACGACCATCCTGCTGTGAAGAAGAACCTCTCAATATTGGCTGAGTACGGATATCAATTTATTGAACCTAGTGAAGGTTATCTTGCCTGTGGATATGTAGGAAAGGGCCGATTGGAAGAGCCGGAAAAAATCGTCCAGCTCGTCCAACAATTTTTTACCGATCAATTCCAACAAACCTTAAGTGGAAAAACAGTTGTGGTTACAGCGGGGCCAACACGGGAAAAAATTGATCCTGTTCGTTTTATTTCCAATCATTCAACAGGGAAAATGGGTTATGCCCTTGCTGTTGAGGCAAAAAAACAAGGTGCCCATGTTGTATTAGTTTCGGGACCGGTGGGGTTGCCAGCTCCATTAGGTATGGAAGTAGTGAAGGTCGAGAGCGCTGAAGAAATGTATAATGCAGTATTGAAGTATTATGACTCAGCGGATGTAGTCATTAAAACAGCCGCCGTTGCCGATTACCGTCCAAAAAGTGCATATGAACATAAGGTAAAGAAACAAGCCGGTGACTCGAGTATAGAGTTGGAACGAACGAAAGATATCCTGCTAGAGTTGGGTAAGAGAAAGAGGAACCAAGTGCTTGTAGGCTTTGCAGCTGAAACGGAAAATGTTGAAGAATATGCAAGGAAAAAATTAAAGGCGAAAAATGCAGATATGATCGTTGCAAACAATGTGAAAGCGGAAGGTGCAGGGTTTGGGACAGATACAAATATTGTCACACTTTTCAAACGGTCTGGCTCAAATATAGATTTACCGATTATGTCAAAAAGTGATGTAGCAAAAAGGATTATCGAAGAAATTACTTCCCTATTGAAGGATATGGATGAAAATGGAAATAGCTAGTGTGATTGTGGATGTACCGGCAAAACAAACGGATAGAGCGTTCGATTATTTAATTCCAGAGCAGTGGTGGGGAACAATCCAGCCGGGCATGAGGGTAATCGTTCCGTTTGGTCCGAGAAAAATCCAAGGATTTGTCACTTCGCTTAAAACACAATCTGAATTTAAAAAATTAAGAGAAATTATCGAGCCCATGGATCTTGAGCCAATCTTAAACAAGGATTTACTTGACCTGGGTGACTGGCTAACTGAGAATACACTTTGTTTTAAAATCTTTGCTTTTCAGGTTATGCTTCCAGCCGCATTAAAAGCTAAATACGAAAAAAAAGTGAAGATTACTTCAGGGGTGGAGGCTGCTGATTTATCCGAACCCCTTCAAACTCTTTTTGAAAACAATCCAATGATAGACTGGGAAGAAGCTTTGAATAATGGAGTGGTTCCCTTATTACAAAAGGAAGCAGCAAAAGGTAAACTTGAAGTCCTTTACATCGTTAAGGAGAAGGTCAAAAAGAAACAGCGTAAGTTTGTCCGCCCACTTGTATCGCTTGCTGAATTGAAAGATGAAGTAGTCCGATTTCCAGCAAAGGCTGAAAAGCAAAAACTAGTATTGAGCTATTTTATCAATCATTTCGAACCAGTCGAAGTGAGGCAGCTTGTAGCTGAATTAAATACGACATCCTCAACTGTTAAGGCACTTGTAGAAAAGAAACTTCTTACTGAGTATGATATGGAGGTTTACCGCGATCCGTTTGAACATAGGACCTTTAAACGAACAAAGCCCTTACCATTAACAAATTCTCAACAGACCGTGATTGGGCCGATTCTAAACGCGATTGAATCAAATCGACATGAGGTATTCTTGCTCTATGGTGTAACAGGAAGCGGAAAAACCGAAATTTACCTCCAATCCATTCAAGAAGTTATTGAAAGAGGACAGGAAGCAATTGTGCTTGTACCAGAAATTTCACTCACCCCCCAAATGGTGAATCGTTTTAAAGGAAGATTTGGGGACTTAGTGGCTGTTTTGCACAGTGGTTTGTCAGCTGGAGAAAAATATGATGAGTGGCGGAAGATTCAACGTAAAGAAGTAAAAGTAGCTGTAGGAGCAAGATCAGCGATTTTTGCCCCATTTGAGAACTTAGGAATTATTATTATTGATGAAGAGCACGAAACAAGTTACAAGCAGGAGGATATGCCTCGATATCATGCTAGGGATGTTGCAGTTGAAAGAGCTAAAACGTATAACTGTCCGGTTGTGCTCGGAAGCGCTACCCCATCACTCGAGTCGTTTGCCAGGGCTCAAAAGAAGGTGTATCATCTATTATCGCTCCCTAACCGGATGAATAATCAAACCCTGCCCTCAGTAGAGATCATTGATATGCGTGAGGAGCTTCGTGACGGAAATCGGTCAATGTTTTCACGTAAGCTTTTTGATATGCTTAAGGACCGAATAGAAAAAAAACAACAATCTGTTTTATTTTTAAATAAACGGGGTCATTCGTCATTTGTGATGTGCCGGGACTGCGGTTATGTGATGAACTGCCCTAACTGCGACATATCGCTTACCTACCACCGAGTAAATGAACAAATGAAATGCCATTATTGCGGGTATGAAAGCCATGTTCCAAAGCAATGCCCGGAGTGTTCCAGTGATTATATTCGGTATTTTGGGACTGGTACTCAAAAGGTCGAGGACGAGCTTGGTAAAATTCTCCCAGAAGCAAGGGTTATTCGGATGGATGTTGATACAACTGGTCGAAAGGGCTCACACGAACGATTATTAACTGATTTTCAGAATGGCAAAGCAGATATTCTCCTCGGGACTCAAATGATTGCAAAAGGGCTGGATTTCCCAAATATCACCTTAGTTGGTGTCCTTTCGGCTGATACGATGCTGCATTTACCTGATTTCCGTGCGTCTGAAAAAACCTTTCAATTATTAACACAGGTAAGCGGAAGAGCGGGACGTCATCAATTGCCGGGGGAGGTCATCATTCAGACCTACACCCCTGAACACTATAGTGTCGAACTTGCAGGAACACAGGATTATGATCTCTTTTACCAAAGAGAAATGATGATTCGAAAAACCCATCATTATCCACCCTTCTATTATCTATCACTCATAACAGTCAGTCATGAGCAGTTGATGACTGTCGTTACAGCGACAGAGAAAATTGTTAATTATGTACGTTCGCAGGTTTCAAAGGATGCCGTCGTTTTAGGACCCGCAGCCTCGCCGATTCCTAGGATTAATAATAGATATCGCTATCAATGTCTGATAAAATACAAGCGGGAACCGAACTTGACAAAAATGTTAAAAACCATCTTGGATCAACACCAGAAAGATACTAAAAGCGGCTTATTGGTATCAATAGATGTAAATCCATTTATATTAATGTAAGTTAGCCAAATGTAACCTGGTCATCAAAGGTTATTATTTCGCATTTTTGGTGAAAATGTAAGCAATTAATAAATTTAAAACGCCTATATAAGAATGGAATTAATGGGGGAAATAATTTGCCTATACTCAAAGTAATAAATTACCCTGCTGAGATACTTGAGCAGACTTGCAAGCCAGTGATTAAGTTTGATAAAAAGCTTGCAAAAATACTTGATAATATGTATGACACGATGATTGAATATGATGGGGTGGGACTAGCTGCTCCGCAAATTGGATTGGACGTACGCATCGCAATTGTTGATATCGATGATGAATTAGGGACAATCGAAATGATTAACCCAGTAATATTAGAAACATCCGGTGAACAAACTGGACCAGAAGGTTGTTTAAGTTTCCCTGGATTATTTGGTGAAGTGACAAGGCCCAATTTTGTTAAAATTGAAGCATTTGACCGAAAAGGCAGAAAATACACATTAGAAGCAGAAGAATTCCTAGCAAGGGCGATTCAACATGAAATCGATCATCTGGACGGGATTTTATTTACATCTAAAGTGACGAGATATCTCGAGGAAGATGAGTTAAAAGGAGTAGAAGTTGAATGACCAAAATTGTTTTTATGGGTACTCCAGATTTTTCTGTGCCAATCTTACAACAACTGATTAAAGATGGATATGATGTCATTGGAGTAGTTACACAACCAGATCGACCAGTGGGAAGAAAAAAGATTTTAACACCTCCCCCGGTTAAGGTAGAAGCCTTGAAACATTCTATTCCTGTCTTTCAACCAGAAAAAATCCGTCAAGAAGAAGAACTTGAAAAAATCCTTTCCTTGAATCCAGATTTAATTGTTACTGCTGCTTTTGGGCAAATCCTACCCAATAAGCTGTTAGAAGCGCCTAAATACGGTTGTATAAATGTTCATGCATCCCTGCTCCCAGAACTTCGTGGTGGTGCCCCTATTCATTATGCAATTATGCAAGGAAAACAAAAAACAGGTGTTACCATCATGTATATGGTTGAAAAATTAGATGCCGGGGATATTTTAACAAGGATTGAAGTCCCAATTGCTGAAGAGGACAATGTTGGTACATTGCATATTAAATTAAGTACAGCCGGGGCTAAATTGTTGGCAGAAACTTTGCCGCTTCTTTTGGAAGGCCGTCTGACGCCTAGGCCTCAAAACAATGAAGAAGCCACATTTGCTGCCAATATTAAGCGAGAACAAGAAAAAATTAATTGGACAAAAACAGGTGAAGAAATCTTTAATCATATCCGTGCTCTAAATCCATGGCCAGTTGCGTTTACAACCTTGAATGGTCAGGTCTTAAAGATATGGCGGGCTGAAAAGGAATCTGGACAGAAAGTGGCAGTACCTGGAACAATTATTAATATAGAATCGGATAGCTTTTCGGTATCAACCGGTAATGGAACGGCAATCAAAATCATTGAGCTTCAGCCCTCTGGAAAAACAAAAATGATGAGTGAACAATTTTTACGGGGTTCAAAAATTTCAATAGGCACCAAGCTGGGAGAATAAAATGACTTCAACAATAAATAATGTACGGGCAATCGCAATGGATAGTTTAGTTGCTATTGAGAAAAACCAATCTTACAGCAATTTACTTCTTAATAATACAATTGAAAAACACGAATTGTCTCCTAAAGATGTCGGACTGTTAACGGAATTGACGTATGGAACCTTACAAAGAAGAATGGCACTTGACTTTTATTTAGAGCCTTTTGTAAAAGATAATAAAAAATTAGCCAATTGGGTTCATCATTTACTTAGACTAACGCTTTATCAAATGATTTATCTCGATCGAATTCCGGACAGAGCAGCGATCTACGAAGCTGTAGAAATTGCCAAAAGTCGTGGTCATAAGGGTATAGCAAGTTTGGTAAATGGAGTATTGCGGAGTATTCAAAGAGAAGGGCTCCCATCCATGGAGGAAGTCTCGGACCCAACCAAAAGACTATCACTTGAAACTAGCCACCCTGAATGGCTAATTACCCGATGGGTTAACCAATTTGGCTATGAAAAAACAAAAGAAATGTGTGAAGTAAACCTAACAGCACCATTGCAAACAGCTAGAGTTAATCTCACGAAAATTTCAAGAGATGAATGTGTTGCGATTTTAGAAGAAGATGGTTTTCAAATCGAAAAAAGTCCAATTATTCCTGAGGCGATCAGATCGTTAAAGGGGAATTTAGCGTCTACCATTGCTTTTAAATATGGAATGTTTACTATTCAAGATGAAAGCTCGATGCTCGCCGCCTATGCATTAGGGGCAAAGCAGAACGAATTTATCCTTGATGCTTGTGCAGCACCAGGTGGTAAAAGTACACATATCGCTGAAAAAATGGATAATACGGGAGAAGTCATATCGGTTGATCTCCATCAGCACAAAGTCAGATTAATCAATGATAATGCCAAGCGACTAGGGTTAGAAAATATAAAAACAAGCGTTTCTGATTCCAGACAAATACAGGAAAAATTCAACAAAGAATCATTTGATCGTATCCTTCTGGATGCTCCGTGCTCGGGTCTTGGAGTAATGCGGAGAAAACCTGATATGAAATACACAAAAACAGAGAAGGATATTGAACGGTTAAGTACGATTCAACAAGACTTATTAATGTCCGTATCCCCTTTATTGAAAAAGGATGGCATACTTGTCTATAGTACTTGTACTGTAGATAAAGAGGAAAATGAATACACGGTTAAGACATTCCTAGAGAATAACCCTGAATTCGAAGGAGATTTATCATTTAAAAACAGGATGCCTGAAGCTATCCAACCATTGATTACAGGTTTTGATTTACAGATATTCCCACAAGATCTTGGGTCTGATGGGTTCTATATTGCAGTTTTAAGGAAGAAGGTGTAACAGTTGGAACAATTAAATACAACTGAGACAAACACAGCTAAGGAAATTAAGAAGAAATCAATTTATTCATTGCAGCTTAACGAATTAAAGAATTGGCTAACTGAAAATGCTGAAAAGGCATTCCGTGCCGAACAAATCTATGAATGGCTTTATAAAAAACGAATTACATCGTTTGAGGATATGAGTAATGTATCAAAAGGATTAAGAGATAAGCTTGCTAGCCATTTTGAATTAACAACATTAAATACGGCGATTCAACAAACATCATCTGATGGAACCATAAAATTCCTTTTTGAACTTCAAGATGGGTACTCGATTGAAACGGTGCTAATGCGTCATGATTATGGAAACTCCGTTTGTGTTACGACACAGGTAGGCTGCCGAATAGGGTGTACTTTTTGCGCCTCTACATTAGGCGGCTTAAAAAGACACTTAGAGGCAGGAGAGATTGTCGCACAAGTTGTAAAAGTTCAGCAAACACTTGATGAAACAGATGAGCGTGTAAATTCAGTTGTTATCATGGGAATTGGTGAGCCATTTGATAATTATGATAACATGTTATCATTTTTAAAAATAATCAATCATGAAAAGGCTCTTAATATCGGAGCACGCCATATAACCGTATCAACAAGTGGTATCGTTCCGAAAATTTATCAATTTGCAGATGAAAATACACAAATTAATTTTGCTATTTCTCTCCACGCTCCCAATACGGAATTACGTTCAAGGCTAATGCCTATTAATAAGGCTTATAAACTTGATGACTTAATGGAATCAGTAAGGTATTATATCGATAAGACAGGTCGTCGAATAAGCTTTGAATATGGTCTTTTTGGCGGTGTAAACGATTCAGTCGAGCATGCTGAAGAGTTAGCTATATTATTAAAAGGATTAAAATGTCATGTGAATCTAATTCCTGTAAACTATGTTCCTGAAAGAGATTATGTACGGACTCCAAGAGACAAAATTTTTGCTTTTGAAAAAACATTGAAAAACCGAGGTATTAATGTAACCATTCGCAGGGAGCAAGGTTCAGATATCGCTGCAGCATGTGGGCAACTTCGTGCAAAGGAGCGGAAAGAGGAGACGAGGTGACAAAAGTGAAGGCTGTTTTTAAAACGGACCAGGGTAGAGTTCGCCAGAATAATGAGGATAGTGGTGGTACTTTTGTTAATCGGGATGGACACCGTCTTGCCATCGTAGCAGATGGCATGGGCGGTCACCTTGCCGGTGATGTTGCTAGTAGCATGAGCGTTTCGCATCTTCAAGAAATGTGGGAGAAATCTGAAGGAATTCGTACAGCAGATCAAGCTGAAGCATGGCTGAAAACCCATGTTCTCCAGGTTAATCAATTATTGTTTGACCATTCAAGAAGTCACGTGGAATGTGAAGGTATGGGTACTACTATAGAGGCAGTGATTGCTTCTGAAAATTTTACAACGATTGCACATGTGGGGGATAGTCGTTGTTATATCTTAAATGATACAGGCTTCAAGCAGCTAACGGAGGACCATACACTTGTGAATGAGTTAGTCCGAACTGGACAAATCACTAAAGAGGATGCAGAACATCATCCCAGGAAAAATTGGATATTAAGAGCGTTAGGGACAGAACAGGATGTAAAAATCGATTTAAAAACGATAATGTTCGAAGAAGGAGATTTTCTCCTTTTATGCTCTGATGGGTTGTCAAATAAAGTCAACGAACAAGAAATGGTTAAAATTCTTCAAAATGAAGAATCACTTGAACAAAAGGCTTCCACATTAATTAATATTGCAAATGATAACGGTGGAGAAGACAATATTACCCTGATCATATTAGAATATGCTAATGATTTTGAATTGGGTGATGAGAAGTGATTATTGGGAAAAGAATCAGCGGCCGCTATAAAATTCTTAAAATGATAGGCGGAGGCGGAATGGCCAATGTCTATTTAGCACATGATATGATACTAGACAGAGAAGTTGCCGTGAAAATGCTCCGCCTTGACTTTGCCAATGATGAAGAATTTATTCGACGCTTTCATAGAGAAGCACAATCTGCCACAAGTCTTACCCATCCAAATATCGTTAGTATTTATGATGTGGGTGAAGAGGATTCTCTTTACTATATTGTTATGGAATATGTGAATGGGCAAACATTAAAGCAATACATAAACCAGCATTCGTCACTCCGTGTAGAAAAGGCATTAGACATAATGATGCAATTAACATCTGCAATTTCCCATGCCCATCAAAATCATATTATTCATCGTGATATAAAACCGCATAACATTCTAATTGATCCTAATGGCAGTGTGAAAATTACTGATTTTGGGATAGCCATGGCCTTAAGTGCGACAAGCATTACCCAAACAAATTCTGTGTTAGGTTCTGTCCACTATTTATCACCGGAACAAGCTCGTGGGGGAATGGCTAATCGGAAATCTGATATTTATTCACTTGGGATTGTCATGTTCGAAATTTTAACAGGCAGGCTTCCATTCTCAGGGGAATCAGCCGTTTCGATTGCATTGAAACATCTCCAGTCAGAAACACCTTCTGTTAGAAGGTGGAATTCAACTATACCGCAAAGTGTAGAGAATATCGTCCTAAAAGCAACGGCAAAGGATCCATTCCATCGTTATAACAGTGTCGATGAAATGGAGGAGGATTTAAGGACGGCGCTAAATCCTGAAAGAATGGATGAACCAAAGTTTATTATTCTAATTGATGATGAGGCAACAAAAGCCATTCCAATCATAACAAATGACCGTCCACATAAAAACCTTGATGAAACATTAGTGCATAGTAATGATAAAATATTGCCTGCCAAAAATGATACACCTAATAAGGAGAAAACTAGTAAGAAAAAGCGGAAAAAATGGCCGATGATCTTAATTTCGACTTTCCTTATACTTTCCATTCTCGGACTATTAACGGTTACATTTTTACCTGATTTATTGTCTGCTAAGGACGTCAAAATTCCTGACGTAAGTGGAATGGATGTTGATGATGCGATTTCTGAGCTTCAGCTCAGCGGAATAGTGGTTGACAAACAGGTTGAAATTCCTGATGATCTGGTGGCTGAAGGAAAGGTTATCAAGACCGACCCCGAAATTGGCAGTACAGTCAAGGAGAACGCAAAGGTTAATTTATATATTAGTACTGGAAAAGAAAAAATTGAGCTGTCAAATTATGTAGGCCGGATATATGATGATATTTTCCGTTTATTAGAAGACAGGGGTTTTAAAGATATTCTGAAAACTGAGAAATACGATGAGAGTGAACCAGGAACCATTATTAGCCAAAACCCATCAGGAGGCGAAGAAATTATTCCTGAAGATACTGCATTAGAATTTGAAGTCAGTAAAGGACCTGAAATAATTGTCCTAAGGGACCTAACCGAATACAATTTAAAAGGGGCCGAGGATTATGCCTTATTAGTAGGGCTGACTTTAGATGTCTCAGATGAAAAATATGATGAAAAAATTCCTGCTGGCATGGTGATTTCACAAACTCCAAAGTCTGGAACAGAACTGAAAAAAGGCGATAAGGTATCAGTCATCATTTCAAAAGGAAAAGAAGAAAAACCGCCAAAAACGGTAGTTAAAGATATAACAATTGATTATGAACCGACTGTCCCAGTGCCAGTGCCAGGAGATCCTGTACAAAAACAAGAGGTTTTAATCTACATCGAAGATATGAATCATAGTATGACGGAACCTGCCGAATCATTTTTTATAACTGAAACGACAAAAAAACAAATAGAACTTACTATTCCATATGGCGGAAAAGCGGGCTATAAGATTATTCGTGACAGCAAGGTGATAGCAGAGGATGTAATTAACTATCCAGAAACAGAGTAATTAATATTAATATGCTCTTTATCAAATCAGTTAACAGAATTTTGAATGATTAGTTGATGTTTTCGAAATGAATGACAAGGAGTGTGGCTATGCCTGAAGGGAAAATTGTTAAAGCATTAAGCGGATTCTATTATGTTCTTGATGATGACAAGTTGATCCAATGCCGTGGTAGAGGGGTATTTAGAAAGAATAAAATTACCCCCCTTGTTGGAGACGAAGTTGTTTTTCAAGCAGAAAATGACTTGGAAGGCTACATTATGGAAGTGAAGACACGAAAGAACGAATTGATACGTCCACCCATTGCGAATGTAGATCAAGCGATTCTTGTGTTTTCGGCTGTTGAACCAGATTTCAGTACTGTTCTTTTAGATCGTTTCCTTGTGCTAGTTGAATTTAATCGGATTGAACCGCTTATTTGTATCACTAAAATGGACCTCACAAACGAAGAGCAGCAAAAGAAGATTAAGATTTATGCAGAGCAGTATTCGTCTGCAGGGTATAAAGTAATACTAACTTCTTCCGAAACAGAAGCGGGGGTTGAACTGTTAAGTCCACACATTGATAATAAAATATCTGTTTTTGCTGGTCAGTCAGGTGTAGGAAAATCATCTTTGCTAAATGTACTTAGACCTGATCTTGATTTGAAAACAAATGATATTTCGTCGCATCTTGGCCGTGGAAAACACACGACAAGACATGTGGAGTTAATAAAGATTGGAAATGGATTAATAGCAGATACACCAGGCTTCAGTTCATTAGAATTTACCAATATTGAAGCCGAAGATTTGACTTCATGTTTTCCTGAAATGCAAAGAGCAAGTGAGAATTGTAAATTCCGAGGATGCTTGCATGGGACCGAACCGAAATGCGGTGTGAAACATGCAGTTGAATCAGGTGAAATCCCCATGTACCGATATGAACATTATCTGGATTTCCTACAGGAGATAAAAGATAGAAAGCCGAGGTATTAAAGATGGTAAAAATAGCACCTTCGATTCTTTCCGCCGATTTTTCGAAATTAGGTGAAGAGATTATTGCTGTTGAAAAAGGTGGAGCAGACTATATTCATGTCGATGTCATGGATGGTCACTTTGTACCAAATATTACGATTGGTCCGCTCATTGTTGAGGCCATTCGTCCGATTACGAAGCTGCCACTTGATGTACACTTAATGATTGAAAACCCTGACCAATATATTGAGGCATTTGCCAAAGCTGGAGCCGATTTTATTACCGTACATGTGGAAGCATGTCGCCATCTTCACCGCACAGTCCAAAATATTAAATCCTTTGGTATCAAGGCGGGTGTTGTTTTAAATCCAGCAACCCCCGTGGAATCCATTCAGCACATAATTGGAGACATTGATATGGTATTATTAATGTCGGTTAATCCAGGGTTCGGTGGGCAAAAATTTATACCAGAGGTACTTCCGAAAATAAGAAAAGTTAAAGAAATGGCAGAACAAAAAGGCTTAGACATTGAGATTGAAATTGACGGCGGTGTTAATTCAGAAACGGCAAAGCTATGCATGGAAGCCGGTGCAAATGTACTTGTTGCAGGCTCGGCTATTTATAATGAAGAAGATTATGCCAAGGCAATTTCGCAAATAAGAGGTTAATGATAAGAGCCAGCTTTAGCGCTGGCTTTTTGCATATGGAAAAGGAGTTAGTTTTATGATAATTAATATTCTAGCCGGAGGACCTGAAAGCCTATTACCTGATTTAACAGAGTATCTACAGAAGGATACAATTTGGGTCGGAGTTGACCGAGGTGTCTATCATTTGTTAAAAAGAAATATAACTCCGGTCATTGCCTTTGGGGATTTCGATTCAGTATCATCTGAGGAATTAATGTTTATTGAAGAACGGGTAGTAGAATTGAAGAAGTATAAGCCGGAAAAAGATGAAACAGACATGGAGTTAGCCCTCAATTGGGCACTTGATCAGAATCCAAGTATGATCTGTATGTTCGGTGCAACTGGGGGGAGGCTTGATCATTTATTTGCCAATGTTCACTTATTGCTGAATCAGTTCAAAGCCAAAAAATCGGCTGATATCTGCTTGATTGACCGCTATAACATCATTTTTATTAAAGAACCCGGGCACTATACAATTGAAAAAATAAACAAAAAAAAATATATTTCCTTTGTTCCTTTAACGCTAAATGTCAGCAATCTCACCCTAAGGGGCTTTAAATTTCCTTTGGAAAATCGTCATATTTCAATCGGGTCAACACTATGTATTAGTAATGAACTTATTAGTGAATATGGTACTTTTTCATTTTCTGAAGGCATATTAATAGTGATAAGAAGTCACGATTAATATGCAATACAATTTGGTACTGATTTCGTTCGTTTGAATAAAATGGTAGGGCGTTCGAAAAAAGTTGAGATGAATAAGCTGGGGAGATTTGTGAGGAGGGACAGTATGAAATTCTATACAATTAAACTGCCGAAATTTTTAGGCGGACTTGTCCGTGCGATGATTGGGGCGTTTAAAAAGAACGAATAGCATGGGTTTTTATCTAGATAATCTTTTCATTAACGAATGGCACCCTTTTAATTTGGGTGCTTTTTATTTGGTTAAATAGGGAATAATAGGGTTGTAGAGTAATTGTACTTTTTGTATATAAAGAAAAGACATCCTCATCGGATGCCTTTTCCATATTAAACGCGTTCTACTTTACCTGATTTTAACGCTCTTGCAGAAACCCAAACACGTTTAGGCTTTCCATCAACAAGAATACGTACTTTTTGTAGGTTAGCACCCCATGTACGCTTATTTGCGTTCATAGCGTGAGAACGTGCGTTACCAGTTGTTGTTTTCTTTCCAGTTACAACACATTGACGTGGCATAATGATTTCCCTCCTTAACTACCAAAAGCTTTATACAGCTATCTTTAAGATCCTCATCTGAAAAAAGAAAATTGTTTGAACAAATTTTCTAGACTTGAGATACCTTAATAATTTATCATACAACTTATTTGATTGCAATAGTTACCTTTCAAGAAAAAAACCTTGACATCCCTATTATTTAAATGCTCTTATATTAAACAGTCAGGAATAACTTTCAATATTGCATTGACTATAGTAAAATGACTGTAGTCAAGGAGCAATTTTTTCAAGAGGGGGAACGATTCATGTCCATTGAATTAAAAACAAAGTTCGGACAAATTGATATTTCAAACGAAGTAATCGCGACCATCGCTGGAGGAGCGGCAATCGAATGCTATGGAATTGTCGGTATGGCCTCAAAGAATCAAATTAAAGACGGAATTACGGAAATACTACGAAGAGAAAATTTTACTCGCGGCGTGATCGTCCGCCAAGAAAATGAGGCATTACATATTGATATGTACATTATTGTTAGCTATGGAACGAAAATTTCCGAAATTGCCCACAACGTGCAATCAAAGGTTAAATACACCCTCGATAAGACTGTTGGACTTGCCGTTGACTCGGTTAATATTTACGTTCAGGGAGTTCGAGTGACGAACCCTTAAGTTCGTGTAACGAACCTCAAGTAGAGGAGGAAAGTTTGTGTCAATAACAGCTTTAGATGGAAAACGTTTTGCCGAGATGGTGATTCAAGGTGCAAATCATTTGGCTGCAAATGCAAAAATGGTTGATGCTCTAAACGTTTTTCCCGTGCCCGATGGTGATACTGGAACAAACATGAATTTATCAATGACATCAGGGGCGAAAGAAGTAAAAAATAATGTTCAAGAACATATAGGTAAAGTTGGAGTAGCCCTTTCTAAAGGATTGCTGATGGGGGCTCGCGGAAATTCAGGAGTGATCCTTTCACAGTTGTTCCGTGGTTTTTCTAAGGCAGTAGAAATGAGAGCGCAAATTTCAGGGAATGATTTTGCCCATGCCCTTGAGGCTGGAGTAGAAACTGCGTATAAAGCAGTTATGAAACCTGTTGAAGGAACCATTTTAACTGTTGCAAAGGATTCAGCTAAAAAGGGCGTACAAGCTGCCCAGAATTCAAATGATATTATTGTAATTATGGAAGAAGTTTTACAAGAAGCAAAAGCTTCATTAAAGCGCACTCCTGATCTGCTTCCAGTGTTAAAGGAAGTCGGTGTTGTCGATAGTGGCGGACAAGGTCTTGTGTTTGTTTACGAAGGATTTCTTGCGGTCCTAAAAGGCGAAAAACTTCCCGATACACCTTCTGCATCTCTTTCTATGGATGAATTGGTTAATACTGAACACCACAAAAATGTCCAGGGACATATTAACACGGCGGATATTGAATTTGGATACTGCACCGAATTTATGGTTCGCTTTGAACAGGAAAAGACAGCCAAGCATCCTTTCAGTGAAGGGGTTTTCCGAAATGACCTCAGCAAATTAGGTGATTCTTTATTAGTCATAGCGGATGAAGACGTTGTAAAAGTCCATATACATTCCGAACAGCCTGGCGAAGTACTAAGCTACGGGCAAAAGTACGGAAATTTAATAAATATGAAGATTGAAAACATGCGTCAACAACATACCAATATTGTTGGTGAAACACATATTGCACCCGTTGCTGTACAACAGAAGCCGCCAAAAGAGCAGCAAGAATACGGAATTGTAGCGGTTTCCATGGGAGCAGGTATTGCAGATTTATTTAGAAGTATTGGCGCCCATGCCGTAATAGAAGGCGGGCAAACGATGAATCCAAGTACAGAGGATATCGTGAAAGCTGTTAAGGAAGTTAATGCTAAAAAGGTATTTATTTTACCTAATAATAAAAACATTATTATGGCAGCCCAGCAGGCAGCCGATGTGGCAGAAGAGGATATTTATGTCATACCATCCAAAACTGTCCCTCAAGGACTTTCGGCTCTTTTAGCATTTAATCCGTCAGCGGAACTTCACGCCAATGAGTCTGCAATGAATGATGCCCTAAAACACGTAAAGACTGGTCAAATAACCTTCGCTGTACGAGATACCCAGATTGATGGTTTAGAAATCGAGAAAGATGATTTTATGGGTATTGCTGAAGGGAAAATTGTGGTAAAGAACAAGAACAAAGGAAAAGTAGCTGAAGAATTACTTTCACAAATGCTCGCGGACGATTCAGAAATCTTGACTATCATTTATGGGGAAGACGTTAGCGAAGAAGAAGTAAATCAACTGACACAGTTTGTGGAAGAGACTTATGAAAATGTAGAAGTAGAAATCCATAACGGCGGGCAACCGTTGTATTCATTTATCTTTTCAATTGAATAATGAACCGCTAAAATAGAAGGGGAGTTCCCTTCTTTTTTTTGTAGCAATGTTGATTGGAGCGGAAATCAACAGGTATGTATAACACAGCCTGTTTGTAAAAAAGAAGTTAGAAAAAGTATATTAAAACAATATTAATAGATAAAACAGCGCTTAGTGGGGGAGTCGTGTTATAGTGAATCCACATCTTAATCAACCAATAACTGTCATTAAGGGAATTGGTGAAGAGACTGCTGAGATTTTTTCAGAAATGAAAATCTTTACGATACAAGATTTATTGGAATATTTTCCTTATCGTTATGAAGATTATCGCCTTCGTGAAATAACAGAGGTACAGCATGATGAGAAAGTAACAGTGGAAGGGAAGGTTCATAGCGAGCCTTCTCTTGTCTATTATGGAAGGAAGAAATCCAAACTAATGATCCGACTTTTCGTTGGTTCTCATTTAATCAAAGTAGTTTTTTTTAACCAACCCTATTTGAAAAATAAAATCATTATTAATGAAACGATAACGGTCACAGGGAAATGGGATGCCCATCGGCAAACGATCACTGCAAATGAAATGCAGTCAGGTACAAACGCCAAGACAAAGGATTTTGAGCCTGTATACTCATTAAGAGGGAAATTAACGACAAAGGGAATACGAAAATTTATCAGCATTGCTTTCCAGCAATATGGACATTTTATTGAAGAAACACTGCCAGCAACATTCTTAAAAAAGTATCGCCTTCTTGATAGACAGAGTGCGATTGAAGCAATGCACTTTCCGAGCAGCCAAGAGGATGTGAAACAGGCACGAAGGCGCATTGTTTATGAAGAATTTCTTATGTTTCAACTAAAAATGCAGGCCTTGAGGAAATTTGAACGGGAACATTCCCCAGGAATTTGCCAAAACTATAACGTTACTCAGGTAGAGGGTTTTATCAATAGTCTTCCATTTCCGTTAACAAATGCTCAAACACGGGTTGTCAATGAATTGTTAGCGGAACTAAAATCACCCCTGCGTATGAATCGATTGTTGCAAGGGGATGTTGGTTCGGGGAAAACTGTAGTGGCTGCAATTGGTTTATATGCCAGTGTAACAGCAGGTTACCAAGGTGCTCTAATGGTACCAACAGAAATTTTAGCAGAGCAGCATGCACAAAGCTTAAAAAGCATGCTAGAACCATTTGATGTCAGGTGCGAGCTTTTAACGAGTTCTATTAAGGGTAAACGGAGAAAGGAAATCCTTCATGAACTGGCAGAAGGGAACGTTGATCTATTAATTGGTACACACGCCCTCATACAGGATGAGGTCACCTTCAAAAGACTCGGTTTTGTTATTACCGATGAACAGCATCGATTTGGGGTCGAGCAGCGAAGAGTGCTCAGGGAAAAAGGCGAGAATCCTGACGTTTTGTTTATGACAGCGACACCGATTCCTCGAACGCTTGCAATCACTGTGTTTGGTGAAATGGATGTTTCCATTATTGACGAGATGCCAGCTGGCCGAAAATCAATTGAAACTTACTGGGCAAAGCCGGAAATGCTTGAGCGTGTACTTGCCTTTGTTGAAAAAGAATTACAAAAAGGACACCAAGCCTATGTAATTTGCCCGCTTATTGAAGAATCCGAAAAGCTTGATGTCCAAAACGCTATTGATGTATTTACTACTCTAAGTCACTACTTTCAAAACCGTTATAAAGCGGGCCTTATGCACGGGCGCTTAAGTTCGGAAGAAAAAGACTCCGTAATGAAGTCGTTTAGTACCAACGAAGTACAGGTGCTTGTCTCAACTACAGTTGTTGAGGTCGGTGTTAATGTACCAAATGCGACTATGATGGTTATTTATGATGCTGAAAGATTTGGCCTGTCTCAGCTTCACCAGCTGCGTGGACGTGTTGGACGTGGCAGCGATCAATCCTACTGTATTTTGCTTGCTAGTCCTAAATCAGAAGTGGGCCAAGAAAGAATGCGGATCATGACAGAAACAAACGATGGATTTGTTCTAAGTGAAAAGGATTTAGAACTCAGAGGTCCTGGCGACTTTTTTGGCAGAAAACAAAGCGGTGTTCCTGAATTTAAGGTTGCAGATATGGTTCATGATTATCGGGCACTAGAAACAGCGAGAAGTGATGCGATGATGCTTATCCAATCAAAAACCTTTTGGACAGCGGAAGAATATCAATTTTTAAGAAAAATGCTTGAAGAATCAGGTGTATTAGAAGGGGAAAAGCTTGATTAATAAAGTTTTTTTCCCTTTAAATGAATTCCAGAATAAAAAAAGCAGATGCTATGTATAAAAAACAAACTCTTGCAATCTGCTATTTCAAATTTTATACTACTATTAGTACCTAGTCATAAGATCTCGGACGGTGTAAAAATTCATGAGAAAAAGTAAAAAAGAGCGCCAGCAATTGTTAACCTCTACAATAAAAGATAATCCATTTATTACTGATGAAGATTTAGCAGAAAAATTCCAAGTAAGTGTACAAACAATCCGTCTTGATCGGTTAGAGTTATCAATCCCGGAATTAAGGGAACGAATTAAGACTGTTGCTGAAAAACGATTTGATGATGAGGTTCGCTCCCTTCCGCTTGAAGAAGTCATTGGTGAAATTATTCATATAGAATTGGATCAAAATGCCATTTCGATTTTTGATGTAAAAAAAGAACATGTGTTTATTCGTAATAACATTGCCCGTGGCCATCATGTTTTCGCACAGGCAAATTCCCTAGCAGTAGCCGTCATTAACGATGAATTGGCGTTGACAGCAAAGGCGAATATTCAATTTAAGCGTTTGGTAAAATTAAATGAGCGTGTCATAGCCAAGGCAAGAGTAACAAAAATCGATGGGAACTTAGGCAGAACAAGTGTCGAAGTGACAAGTTTTGTAAATAATGAACTTGTTTTTACCGGAGAATTTGAAATGTACCGTTCGAAAAATCGGTAAAGGATGAGGAAAAAAATGAACCTAGCAATTGATGCAATGGGCGGCGACAATGCTCCAAAGGAAATCGTTTTAGGCGCACTAAAAGCTGTACAAGCATTTTCTGATATACATATTACCCTTGTCGGGGATGAAAATAAAATTAAAGAAACGTTAACTGATCATGAACGGATTTCTGTTATACATACAACCGAAGTGATTCTCGGAACAGACGAGCCTGTAAAAGCAGTTCGCCGCAAAAAGAATGCTTCCATGGTACTAGCGGCCCAGCAGGTAGCAGATGGTTTGGCAGATGCGTGTATCTCTGCAGGAAATACAGGTGCCTTAGTCGCGGCAGGCCTTTTTGTGGTTGGCAGGGTAACTGGGATACACCGTCCGGCCTTAGCACCAACACTTCCGACCATTGGCGGTGAAGGCTTCCTTTTACTAGATGTCGGGGCCAATGCAGAGGCCAAACCAGAGCATCTATTGCAATATGCATTGATGGGTTCCATTTATAGTGCAAAAGTAAGAGGAATTACACAACCAAGAGTGGGTCTATTAAATATTGGCACAGAGGAAAAGAAAGGGAATGAACTTACCAAGCAGGCCTTTGAACTATTAAAAACGGCTAATATCAATTTTGTCGGTAATGTGGAAGCAAGAGATTTACTTGATGGTGCAGCTGACGTAGTTGTTACCGATGGATTTACGGGTAACATGGTGCTAAAGTCGATTGAAGGAACGGCACTCTCCATGTTTAAAATGTTAAAAACGGCTTTAATGAGCAGTTTTACAAGTAAACTAGCTGCCGCTATGTTAAAACCGAATCTTAAAACTTTAAAGAATACAATGGATTATTCCGAATATGGCGGTGCGGCACTGTTTGGTTTAAATGCACCTGTAATTAAGGCTCACGGATCTTCGAATGGGCAAGCTATTTTTAGCGCCATCCGGCAAACGAGGGAAATGGTAAGTAACGATGTTGTTGGATCAATTAAAATTTCAACAGAAGAAGCGAGTATTGCCAAAGTAGAACGGTAAAGGAGTATTGAAATGAAGAAAATAGCATTTGTGTTTCCAGGGCAAGGGTCACAAGCCGTAGGAATGGGGAAAGAGTTAGCAGAGAAACACTCCGAGGTAATGGATTATTTTAAGAGAGCAGATGAAAAGCTAAACACTCAACTGAGTAAACTTATATTTGAGGGACCAAAAGAAGAATTGACAATTACTTATAATACACAGCCAGCCCTTTTAACAACAAGTATTGCTATATTGGAATACTTCCAAAAATCTGGGATTAAAGCTGATTTTGTTGCTGGTCACAGTTTAGGTGAATATACGGCCCTTGTTGCAGCGGGCACCTTTACTTTCGAAGAAGGGGTGTATGCTGTTAGAAAACGAGGCGAGTTTATGGAAAGTGCTGTCCCTAATGGGGAAGGATCGATGGCGGCTGTGCTGGGTCTTGATCGCGCTCCGTTATCAAATGTGACGTCAGAAATCAGTGATTCTGGTTTTCCTGTGTCTTTAGCAAATTTAAACTGCCCAGGTCAGATTGTAATTTCAGGTTCGAAAAAAGGGGTAGAGCTTGCAGCCGTGAAAGCGAAAGAAGCAGGGGCAAAAAGAGTGCTTCCATTAGATGTAAGCGGTCCTTTTCATTCCGTGTTAATGAAGCCAGCAGCAGTTCAATTGCGTGAAGTATTGGACGAAATTGAAATGAGGGATGCTAGGATCCCAATCGTGGTAAACGTTTCTGCCGAACCAATCAGTTCTGCCTCAGTAATTAAGGATAAGTTAATTGAACAACTTTATTCCCCGGTACAATGGGAAGACTCCGTAAGAAAAATGATTGATTTGGGTGTCGATACTTTCATTGAAGTGGGTTCTGGGAAAGTTTTATCAGGCTTAATCAAAAAAATTGATAAAACAGTGTCAACGTATTCTGTATCGGACGAGGAAAGCGCACAAGCTGTAATAGATGCGTTAAAGGAGGAAAGACTATGAATCTTGAAGGAAAAGCAGCCCTTGTAACAGGTGCATCAAGAGGTATTGGCAGAGAAATCGCTCTTGAACTTGCACGACAAGGAGCAAATGTGGCGGTTAATTTTTCCGGCAGTGAAGCCAAAGCAAATGAGGTTGTTGATGAAATAAAGGCACTTGGGAGAGAGGCATTCGCTGTAAAATGTGATGTTTCAAACTCGGGAGAAGTTGCAGAAATGGTTAAGGGAACGATAGACCGCTTTGGGAAACTTGACATTCTCGTCAATAATGCGGGTATTACCAGAGATAATTTATTAATGAGAATGAAAGAAGAAGAATGGGACGACGTTATTAATATCAATCTTAAAGGTGTCTTCCTGTGTACAAAAGCAGTAACAAGACAAATGATGAAGCAACGGGTAGGACGCATCATTAATGTTGCATCAGTTGTTGGTGTCAGTGGGAATCCAGGACAGGCAAACTATGTGGCCGCTAAAGCTGGAGTCATTGGTTTAACAAAAACATCCGCTAAAGAGCTTGCTTCTCGCAATATTACCGTAAATGCAATTGCACCTGGTTTCATAACAACAGATATGACCGATAAATTACCTGAAGAAGTAAAAACAGAAATGTTAAAACAGATTCCTTTGGCAAGATTAGGAGAGCCTAAAGATATCGCTAAAATGACTGCATTCATAGCATCAGATGACTCATCCTATATAACCGGCCAAACACTTCATATTAATGGCGGCATGGTAATGTAGCAAGAAAAGCGGAAGCCGTTGGGCGCTGGAGCTAGACAGTAATAAAAGTTCAAAGCAATTTTAATAAAAACTTAGTGTATTATTTTGTTGAAATACTCTATAATAGCTTGAGGGGAGGTGAACAGGCATGGCAGAGGTATTAGAACGTGTAACAAAAATCATCGTTGACCGCTTAGGCGTGGATGAATCTCAAGTTAAACTTGAAGCTTCATTCAAAGATGATCTTGGAGCTGATTCCCTTGACGTAGTTGAACTAGTTATGGAATTAGAAGATGAGTTCGATATGGAAATTTCTGACGATGATGCTGAAAAAATTAGCACAGTTGGTGACGCTGTTAATTACATACAAAGCACAAAGTAATCGTTGGATTTATTCACAAAAGCTCCGTTTTCAAACGGAGCTTTATTCTGTAAAATAGAACTTGGCTTCCAACTGTGATGCCAAGTTTCTTTGCGTTTTGCTAAATACTTTTTTTAAACTTATACTTGAGTGGTGTGTAAATTATTTAATGCAAGGTGGAGACGTTTTATATGCGCAGAAATAATAATGAAAAAGATTTAAATAATCGCGCAAAAGAAAATCTATTTAAGGGTTTTCAAAATACGATTGGTATTACGATTGAAAACGAGAAATTATTAAAACAAGCTTTTACTCATTCATCTTATGTGAATGAGCATCGAAAAAAGCCTTTTGAAGATAATGAGAGGCTTGAGTTTTTAGGAGATGCCGTTCTTGAGTTAACTGTTTCACAATTCCTATACAAAAAATATCCTACGATGACAGAGGGAGAATTAACGAAACTTCGGGCTGCAATTGTTTGCGAGCCATCTCTTGTATCATTTGCCAACGAACTGAATTTCGGAAAATTAGTTTTGTTGGGTAAAGGGGAAGAGATGACAGGTGGAAGAGAGCGTCCCGCCTTACTAGCAGATGTTTTTGAGGCGTTCATTGGAGCTCTTTATTTAGACCAAGGAATTGAAACAGTCATTAAATTTCTCGAGAAAATAGTTTTTCCTAAAATTAATGCCGGTGCTTTTTCTCATGTGATGGATTATAAAAGCCAGCTACAGGAACTCATTCAACGGGATGGGACAGGCGCTATTGAATATCGCGTCCTTCAAGAAATTGGGCCTGCCCATAATAAAGAATTTGTATCGAAAGTTTCGTTGAATGGCAAGGAATTAGGTGTAGGTACGGGAAAATCAAAGAAGGAAGCCGAACAACATGCCGCCCAAATGGCTCTCGACATATTAAGGGAAAAAACAACTTAGAAATGACAAAATGTTTGCAAGTAGTCCAGCTTGCCTGCATGGGGAGGATTAAGAAATGTTTTTAAAACGGTTGGACATTATTGGATTTAAGTCCTTCGCTGATCGCATTGGAGTTGATTTTGTTCCAGGAGTAACGGCTGTGGTAGGTCCAAATGGCAGTGGGAAAAGTAATATTACCGACGCTATTCGTTGGGTATTGGGTGAACAGTCGGCCAAATCGCTTAGAGGCAGTAAAATGGAAGATATTATTTTTGGGGGAAGCGATACCAGAAAACCCCTAAATTTTGCTGAAGTAACCTTAACCTTGGATAATCAGGATCAAGGCGTGTCACTTGATTATAACGAAGTAAGTGTCACAAGGAGAGTATCCCGTTCAGGTGACAGTGAATTCTTGATAAATAAGCAACAGTGTCGACTTAAAGATATTATCGACTTATTCATGGATTCTGGGCTGGGAAGAGAAGCATTTTCGATTATCAGCCAAGGAAAAGTGGAAGAAATCTTAAATAGTAAAGCAGAAGAACGAAGAACCATATTTGATGAGGCAGCTGGAGTACTTAAGTATAAACATCGAAAGAAAAAAGCAGAAGTAAAACTGTTTGAAACACAAGACAACTTAAACCGTGTAAATGATATTTTACACGAACTTGAAAGCCAAGTAGAACCATTAAAAATTCAGGCCTCAATGGCAAAAGATTTTCTGGAGAAGAAAGAGGAACTTGAAAAATTTGAAGTTGCCTTAACAGTGTATGAAATTGAAGATCTTCATCAAAAATGGGAGGGCCTTTCCAAGCTGTTGAACGAACATCAGGAGGAAGAACTTAAAATCTCTTCTGAATTGCAAGTAAAGGAAGCAAAAATAGTTGAAAAAAGAGATCAAATGACAGCATTTGATGAGTCTATCACCGACCTACAGAATGTTCTTCTTCATGCTACAGAGGAGTTAGAAAAACTGGAAGGCCGAAAAGAAGTCTTAAAGGAACGAAAGAAAAATGCTTCACAAAATAAAGAACAGCTTCAAACGAACATTTCGGAACTAACGGAAAAGATTAGCCAGCTAGAAATGAATCGCGACATCCTTTCAATGACTGCCGAGGATCTTGGTAAGCAGGTTACCCAATTACAAGCTCAATTAAAGGGAAAACAGGCGAAACTGCAGTTATTTACCGAAAATATTGAAGATAAAATAGAGAGTTTAAAAAGTGAATATATCGAATGGCTAAACGATCAAGCGGGCGCAAAAAATGAAATAAAATACATTGAACAGCAACTGGAACAGCAGGACAGAAGAAGTTCACGACTTGATGTTGAGAATGACAAGTTTATTGAAGAACGGCAAATTGCAAAGGATAAAAAAGCAACTATCCAATCAGCATTAGACGAAGTACAACAAAAAATAGAAGATCAAGTAGGAGCTTTTCGAGAAAAGCAGCATAAGCTTGAAACCACAAGAAATAATTATCAAAAACAAGAAAAGACACTCTATCAGGCTTACCAAATTCTCCAACAGGCAAAGTCCAGAAAAGAAATGCTCGAAGAAATGGAAGAAGATTATTCAGGCTTTTTTCAGGGAGTAAAAGAAATCCTTAAAGCACGTGGGAAAAACCTAAAGGGAATTGAGGGAGCCGTTGCCGAGCTTGTGACTGTTCCGAAACAGTATGAAACTGCCTTAGAAACAGCTTTTGGCGGGGCTTTGCAGCATATCGTCGTTGATAATGAACAAAATGGGCGGACAGCAATTCAATATTTGAAACAGAATTCTTTTGGCCGTGCAACCTTCTTACCATTAAGTGTCATTAAGGGAAGACCGTTGTCTTTCGCGCAAATAGCTTCCATCCAAAATCATTCATCCTTTATTGGAACAGCCGTAAGTCTTGTTAAATTTGATCAAAAGTACTCGGAGGTTATGAGTAGTCTGCTTGGGAATGTTGTCATTACAAAAGACTTAAAAGGCGCCAATGAATTAGCGAAAATTCTTCAATACCGCTGCCGAATGGTAACGATTGATGGTGATATCGTTAATCCTGGCGGTTCAATGACAGGTGGTGCTATTAAACAAAAAAACTCATCCTTATTAACTCGTAAAGGAGAACTTGAGGAATTAAAAGAGAAATTAGTTGTGATGGATGACAAAACCACCTATCTAGAACAACTTGTAAAGTCATTAAAAGAAGACGTTCATCGTACAGAAAAACAACTTGAAGAAATGCGCAAAGATGGCGAAGAGTTGAGATTAAATGAACTTTCATTGAAGGGTGACCTTCGCCAAGCAGAGCTCGAAGAAAAAAATATCAATGAACGTTTAGCTATTTATGACCTTGAAAAAGGGCAATTTTCTGATGAGAAAACAACCTTAACAAATAGAAAAAAAGAATTAGCCATTGCAATGGAGACATACAAAACAACGATAGATAAGCTTGAGGCGCAAATAGCGAAGCTTACCGAACAAAAGTCGAGTGATTTGACCTCGAAAGAGACTCTAACTATTGAAATAAATGATTTAAAAGTAGCGTTTGCTTCTAAAAATGAACAGTATATGAGCACAAAAGAACGGTTGACACTTCTGCAAGCAGATTTAGAAGAGAGTGAACAAAAGAATGCTCTTTATACAGAAGATCTTAATCTGTTAAGTTCGGAAATGACAAACAGTTCATCAGGTGAAGAACAGTTAGAAACAGCTGCAATTAGAAAACAACAGGATAAAGAAGCAGCATTACAGTTAATTACGGTTAGAAGAGAAGAACGATTGTCCTTAAAGTCGGCCTTAGAAGACTTAGAATTGGAAGTTAAAGAACTAAAAAGACTCCACCGAGGAATGATTGTTGTTTTAAAAGACGAGGAAGTAAAAATCAACCGCTTGGATGTCGATCTTGAAAACCGTTTTGCACGGTTAAGAGAAGAATATCTTTTATCGTTTGAAGGTGCGAAGGTACAATATCCATTAACGATATCGATTGAAGAAGCGAGAAAAAAGGTCAAACTTATCAAACTGGCCATTGAAGAACTTGGTAATGTCAACATTGGTGCGATTGAAGAGTATGAGCGTGTCTCAGAACGGTATGAGTTCCTTAATGAACAGAAGAACGATCTCCAGGAAGCTAAAGAAACCCTTTATATGGTTATTGACGAAATGGATTTAGAAATGAAGAAACGCTTTGAACAGACCTTTAATGGAATTCGTGAACATTTTGAGCCGGTTTTTAGAACCCTTTTTGGTGGTGGGAGAGCCGACCTCGTTCTAACTGTCCCAGGTGATTTGTTAAATACAGGTGTCGAAATTGTTGCGCAGCCACCAGGTAAAAAACTGCAAAATTTAGGTTTATTATCAGGTGGTGAACGTGCATTAACTGCGATTGCGCTTCTTTTTTCTATTTTAAAGGTACGGCCTGTTCCGTTCTGTATCCTTGATGAGGTAGAAGCAGCATTGGATGAAGCCAATGTCCAACGCTTCAGCCAATATTTAAAACGATATAGTAAGGAGACGCAATTTATTGTAATTACTCACCGCAAAGGAACAATGGAGGAAGCAGATGTGCTTTACGGGGTAACTATGCAAGAATCAGGTGTTTCAAAGCTTGTATCTGTTCGCTTAGAGGAAACAAAAGAGCTTGTTGAATCTTAAAATTAGGAAGTGAAAAAAATGAGTTTTTTTAAAAAATTAAAAGAAAAAATCACAAAATCCACGGATACGGTGACAGAGAAGTTTAAGGAAGGTCTTACAAAAACAAGGGATAATTTCTCAGGAAAAGTTAACGACCTTGTTGCTAGGTACCGTAAAGTAGATGAAGACTTTTTTGAAGAATTAGAAGAAATCATGATCCAGGCTGATGTAGGCTTTGATACAGTGATGAAACTGATTGAAGAGTTGAAAATGGAAGTTAAACGCCGGAACATCCAAGACCCACAGGAAGTACAAAGTGTAATATCCGAGAAGTTGGTTGATATCTACAATGCGGGTGAAGAACAATCCTCAAAATTAAATATTCAAGAGGACGGGCTGACAGTCATTCTATTTGTTGGAGTTAATGGGGTTGGAAAAACAACAACAATCGGTAAGCTTGGGTTCAAGTTTAAGAAAGAAGGAAAGAAAGTACTATTAGCAGCAGGAGATACTTTCCGAGCTGGTGCAATTGAACAACTTGAAGTCTGGGGAGAAAGAGTCGGCGTCGATGTTATTAAGCAATCGGAAGGGTCGGACCCTGCCGCGGTTATGTACGATGCCATACAGGCAGCTAAATCTCGGAAAACAGATATTTTGTTATGTGATACTGCTGGCCGCTTGCAAAACAAAGTAAATTTAATGAAGGAGCTTGAAAAGGTAAAACGTGTGATAGAAAAAGAAATTCCCGGGGCCCCTCATGAAGTAATTTTAGTGCTTGACGCAACAACTGGTCAAAATGCCCTGATCCAGGCAAAAACCTTTAAAGAAGTGACAAATGTTAGTGGAATTGTTCTTTCAAAATTAGACGGAACGGCAAAAGGTGGAATCGTCCTTGCCATCCGCAATGAATTAAAAATTCCTGTGAAATTTGTTGGTCTTGGCGAAAAAATGGATGATCTTCAAGAATTTGATGCGGAAAAATATGTGTATGGTTTATTTGCAGATGAAGTGGAAAAAGCAGATTAATGTATGTAAAGGTATTATCTTGACAGATAATCTCTGACCTTGTAAACTACTTATGTAAAGGCTTTTCACTTAACATGCGCATTGGAGGGGATTGCATGCTTGAAAAGACGACACGAATGAACTATCTTTATGACTTTTACCATTCGTTGTTAACCCCAAAGCAGCAAAGCTATATGTCTCTCTATTATCTAGATGATTACTCTTTAGGAGAAATAGCCGAAGAGTATGATGTAAGCCGCCAAGCCGTTTATGATAATATCAAGCGGACGGAGGCAATGCTCGAGGAGTATGAGGAAAAGCTGCTATTATTTCAGAAATTTCAAGGGCGCAGCAAACTTTTAAGAAATGTAAAAGAATTGCTCAATGAGGATCACCCTTCAAAGCAGGCAATGTTAGAAGCTGTTGCCGAGTTGGAGAATTTAGATTAGGAGGCGGCATGAATGGCATTTGAAGGATTAGCCGACCGACTGCAAAATACAATTCAAAAAATCCGCGGAAAAGGGAAAGTTTCAGAAGCGGATGTAAAAGAAATGATGCGTGAAGTACGTCTAGCTTTACTAGAAGCAGACGTAAATTTCAAGGTTGTTAAAGATTTTGTGAAAAAGGTCAGTGAACGTGCCGTTGGGCAGGAAGTACTGAAAAGCTTAACACCTGGACAGCAAATTATTAAAATCGTTAATGAAGAATTGACGGAATTAATGGGTGGAGAACAAAGCAAAATCGCCGTGTCTAATCGTCCGCCAACGGTCATTATGATGGTCGGGTTACAGGGTGCTGGTAAAACAACAACATCCGGAAAGCTTGCCAACTTGCTTCGCAAAAAGTATAACCGTAAGCCATTGCTTGTTGCTGCAGATATTTATCGGCCTGCTGCGATCCAGCAACTTGAAACGCTAGGAAAGCAATTAGACATGCCAGTTTTCTCACTTGGTGATCAAGTAAGCCCTGTCGAAATTGCAAGGCAAGCCATTGCGAAAGCAAAAGAAGAGCATCATGACTATGTCCTTATTGATACCGCCGGCCGACTTCATGTTGATGAAGCATTAATGGGTGAGTTAAAGGACATTAAGGAACTGACTAAACCTGATGAAATCTTCCTAGTCGTTGATGCCATGACAGGTCAAGACGCAGTCAATGTGGCCCAAAGCTTTAACGAACAGCTCGGATTAACTGGGGTTGTGTTAACAAAGCTGGATGGTGATACCAGAGGCGGGGCGGCACTTTCAATCCGGGCAGTAACGCAAACACCAATTAAATTTGTCGGTCTAGGCGAGAAGTTAGATGCACTTGAACCTTTTCACCCTGAACGTATGGCATCTAGAATCCTTGGTATGGGTGACGTGCTGACTTTGATTGAGAAGGCACAAGCCAATGTTGATGAAGAAAAGGCTAAAGAGTTGGAACAAAAAATGCGGACAGCTACGTTTACGCTTGAGGATTTTTTGGATCAGCTTGGTCAGGTTCGTAATTTAGGACCGCTTGATGAACTATTAAAGATGATGCCTGGTGCAAATAAGATTAAAGGGTTAAATAATCTTCAAATTGATGAAAAGCAAATTGCTCATGTTGAGGCAATCATCCGTTCAATGACGACTCTTGAAAAAAATAATCCAGAAATCTTGAACGCCAAACGAAAAAACCGAATTGCTAAAGGCAGCGGTCGTTCTGTAACTGAAGTAAACCGTTTGTTGAAACAGTTTGAAGATATGAAAAAAATGATGAAACAAATGACTGGAATGCAGGCAAAAGGTAAGAAAAAAGGTGGATTTAAACTTCCTTTCAAGCCGTTTTAAGCTGTAGAAAATTGGTAATACTGTATGTAAAGAAAAAACACTTTACAAACTATAAAAGAATTGATATTATACTATCTTGTGTGAAACTATTCGGAGGTGCTTATTTAAAATGGCAGTAAAAATTCGTTTAAAACGTATGGGAGCAAACAAAACTCCTTTCTATCGTATCGTAGTAGCAGATTCTCGTTCACCACGTGATGGACGTTACATTGAGGTTGTAGGAACTTACAATCCAGTTGCGCAACCAGCTAAAGTTGACATCAACGAAGAATTAGCTCTTAAATGGTTACAAGACGGTGCTAAACCATCTGATACAGTACGTAACCTTTTTTCTAATCAAGGCATCATGGAAAAATTCCATAATGCAAAATTAAGTAAGTAACTCAGGGACGACGATGAAGCAATTAGTCGAAACGATTGTTAAGCCCCTAGTTGATTTTCCAGAAGACGTTCGTGTGGATGTCGTGGAAGACGACAACCGTGTAACCTATCAGTTATTTGTTAATAAAACAGATATGGGAAAAGTTATCGGTAAGCAGGGGCGCGTTGCAAAGGCCATTAGAACTGTTGTTTATGCAGCAGGATCATCACAACAAAAGAAAATTTTTCTAGAAATTGGTGAATAGCTTTTTGCATCTAGATAAAAGGGAGGAATTATTTCCTCCCTTTTTTGCTATAAGAAAAGCGGAGCCGCTGGGCGCTGGAGCTAGACAGTTCTCAAAGTTCAATGAACGAGGGAGGCATTTCCTTGCAAATCATTCAAACTGTTGTGGTAAAACAAATTCTAACGGAAAATAGTAAGAAAAGATTATTTGACCAATACGAGGCACAAAAGCTGCAGTACCAAAGGGAGATTAGTCAGCTTCAATTTGAGCTGAAGCGTTTGGAAAAAACCAAGGGATATTCCCCTGGAGCGTTAAAGAATCATTTTGAAAAAGAAATCAATAAACGTTTGGAAAAAGAAAAGCTTATTGAGTTTCAAATCGAACAATTACATATGCTGCCATTAGGCAGTGAGTTAAAGGAAAAGGAAGTACAAGCCCTCGTTGAAATTAAGATAGGTGACATATGGGACGGGCGGATTGGGCAACCTACAATTATCATAAAAGACGGAATAATAGAAGATATTCGCTAGAGGTGTAAAGATATGGAAAAATGGTTTAATGTCGGAAAAATTGTAAACACACAGGGGCTAAAGGGTGAAGTCCGAGTTATATCAAAGACTGACTTCCCTGAGAAACGCTATAAGGCAGGAAATGTATTATATTTGTTTATGCCTAATTCTAGTTCGCCGATTGAACTAACAGTTAAAAGCCGCCGAACCCATAAAAATTTTGAATTACTAACATTTGAAGGTTATAACAATATCAATGAAGTAGAAAAATTTAGGGATGGAATTCTAAAAGTACCTGAAACACAGCTTGGTACATTAAATGAGGATGAATTTTATTACCATGAGATTATTGGATGCCTTGTTGCTACAACAAAAGGCGAGGAGCTTGGAAAAGTTTCTGAAATTCTATCTCCTGGTGCCAATGACGTTTGGGTGGTTAAAGATAAAGGCGGCAAAGAAATACTAATCCCTTATATCCATGATGTGGTCAAGAAAGTAGATGTGAAAGAAAAAGTCATACTAATCGATCCAATCGAAGGGTTACTTTCATGATGCAAATAGATATTCTCACCTTATTTCCGGAGATGTTTACCGGGGTACTGGGACAATCGATTTTGCAAAAGGCTGCTGAGAAATCTGCGGTCAACTATAACGTCGTCAATTTTCGCGGGTTTGCTGATAATAAACATTCAACTGTTGATGATTATCCTTACGGCGGCGGAGCTGGTATGGTATTAAAACCGCAGCCCATTTTTGATGCTGTAACAGCCCTCAAGGAAAAAGCAAAAAGTACGAATCCACGGGTGATTCTTCTTTGTCCGCAGGGTGAGCGATATGAGCAGCGGAAAGCGGAGGAATTGGCAAAGGAAGACCATTTGATTTTTATCTGTGGGCATTACGAGGGTTATGACGAACGAATTCGTGAACATGTAGTAACAGATGAAATCTCAATTGGTGATTATGTCTTAACTGGCGGTGAACTTGGTGCGATGGTTATCGTTGATAGTGTAGTCCGACTCTTACCAGAAGTGCTGGGAAATCAAGAATCTCATATGAAGGACTCTTTCAGCACAGGACTGCTTGAGCATCCTCACTACACAAGACCTGCTGATTTCCGGGGACTAAAGGTTCCAGAAGTTCTATTATCAGGTAATCATAAATTAATAGAAGAATGGCGTAATAAAGAAGCGTTACGGCGAACAATATTAAGACGTCCAGACCTACTTGAGAAAATAGAATTGACTAATGAACAGGAAAAATGGCTTAAAGAAGTAAAAAAAGAATACGAGTAGTATTGCGCGAGTTTAGCAATTATGGTATGATACTACTTGTGACTTGAGCTGATACGAATCAGATTGTGGTCTTATAACGATGTTCCGCTGCAATATAATTAAGAGTTTGATGTGCATGAGCGTCTGTTGGAAGGAGTTGAAAACGATGCAAAAATTGATTGAAGAAATCACAAAAGAACAACTTCGTACTGATCTTCCTGCTTTCCGTCCTGGTGACACTGTACGTGTACACGTTAAAGTTGTCGAGGGTACTCGTGAGCGTATTCAGTTATTTGAAGGTGTTGTAATTAAGCGTCGTGGTGGTGGAATTAGCGAAACTTTTACAGTTCGTAAAATTTCTTACGGAGTAGGCGTTGAGCGTACTTTCCCAGTACACACACCAAAAATTGCGAAGCTAGAAGTACTTCGTCGCGGTAAAGTTCGCCGTGCTAAGCTTTACTACTTGCGTAACCTTCGTGGTAAAAAAGCAAGAATTAAAGAGATTCGATAATATGAAAAGAAAAAGAGCTTGCTCGGGAGCAGGCTCTTTTTTTTATATTATCGATTTGATGCCCTTGTAATATTAAATTATGAGTTTATAAATTGGTGCTGATTTTTTAACAAATTATTAAAGTTTGATTAAAAATATGATCCCATCGTGTTAAAATTATTGAAGTTATGTAAAATAAATTTATAAAACATTTTTTTACGTAGAATGGCGGGGATTGTTATGACAAAAAAGAAAAATGAACTCTGGGAATGGACAAAGGCCCTTTTGATTGCTGTCATATTAGCTGCAGTTATCCGGTACTTCCTTTTTGCTCCAATCGTTGTCGATGGTTTATCGATGATGCCGACATTGAAGGATCAGGATCGAATGATTGTAAATAAGTTTAGTTATAATATTGGTGAGCCAAAGCGATTTGATATCATTGTCTTTCATGCACCAGAACAAAAGGATTACATAAAGCGCGTGATTGGATTGCCTGGCGACACAATTGAGTATAAAGATGATACATTATATGTTAATGGAAAAGCGTATAAAGAGCCATATTTGGATAAATATAAAAAAGAAGTAGAGGATGGGCCGTTAACAGATCCATTTACCTTGGAAGAAAAAATAGGACGAAAAACAGTTCCGGAAGGTGAATTGTTTGTTATGGGTGACAATCGCCGCTTTAGTAAAGATAGTCGGCATATTGGGACCATTTCCTATGATAAAATTATCGGTAAAACCAGTTTCGTTTACTGGCCTTTAAATGATGCACATATCGTAACAGTGAAATAGAGTTTGGGAGGTGGCCAGCTATGACGATCCAATGGTTTCCAGGCCATATGGCTAAGGCTCGCAGAGAGGTCACGGAAAAGTTAAAATTAGTAGATATTATTTTTGAATTAGTGGATGCGAGGATTCCTTATTCCTCGAGAAATCCGATGATAGATGAAATCATTCAGCATAAGCCAAGGCTTGTCTTATTAAATAAGGCTGACATGGCGGATAAAGAAGCAACAAGGGAATGGATTGAGTTTTTTGCGAATAAAGGTATTAAAGCACTCGCAATAAATTCTCATGCGGGAGAAGGCATGAGAGACATTGCCAACGCTTCAAAGGAAATATTGAAGGAAAAGTTTGACCGTTTAAGAGCTAGAGGTGTCAACAATCCAAGAGCGATCCGAGCGATGATAGTTGGAATTCCTAACGCTGGTAAATCGACGTTAATCAATCGATTGGCAAAGAAAAATATCGCTAAAACAGGAAATACGCCTGGTGTAACAAAGGCCCAACAATGGATTAAAGTGGGGAAGGAAATGGAACTGCTTGATACCCCGGGGATATTATGGCCAAAATTTGAAGACCAAGAAGTCGGCAAAAAACTTGCCGTTACAGGCGCAATCAAAGATACGTTATTAAATCTCCAGGATCTTACTGTCTATACCCTAAAGTATTTAGAACGAGCATATCCAGATCGTTTAAAAGAACGGTACAATCTTGATACCCTTCCTGAGGATGTTGTAGAGATGTTTGACAAAATAGGAGTACTGCGTGGATGTCTTATGGCTGGTGGTATCGTTGATTATGATAAGGTTTCAGAATTGGTCATCAAGGAAATTAGGTCAGAAAAGTTTGGTCGGATTACATTTGAACGACCTGCAGATTTTATTGTTGAATAAAGAATAAGGTCTTAATCGAGCTCTCCAATTGGGGAGCCTATTTTTTTGTCATCAATCCTTATTGATTTTCAATTTTTAATGAAAATTCAATTATTACAATTTTTTTGTAGCTATTAAAATTTTATTTTAAAGTCAGGAAATCTATGATACAATCTTGATTGTTGATGTAATTGAAAAACGACATACCTAATTAATTTTATGCTTTTGTAATCGTTTTCAGTTATGGGAGGGGAAAATATTGAAGGACAGTAATAAACCTGTTTTTAATTTAGCTTTTCGAACGGCTGATATGCTAGTGAAAATGTTTGGCAGCCGCTGTGAGGTTGCGGTTCATGATTTTAGTGATTTGAAAAAGTCATTAGTTTATTTAGCGGGTAACGTAACAGGAAGAAAAATCGGCTCGCCTATAACAGATTTAGTCTTAACAGAACTAGCTAAGCCCTATTCTGAAGTACATGATATTCCCAACTATAAAACACAATCAAGTAAAGGTAATATTTTGAAATCTTCAACGGTTTTTTTGCGTGACCATGAGCAAAAGGTGATAGGTGCCCTATGTATGAATTACGATATTTCTCTGTTGATGCAAGTTGGAGGGGAATTAGAAGAGTTCATTAGCTATGATTTGGAACATACCAAATCTGAAAATTTTTATTCTACTGTCCAAGATGTCATTCAGAATATGGTGGATCAAGTCATTCATGAATTTAAAAAAGCTCCAGGGTTATTGAGCCTTGACGAAAAGGTTGAATGTGTTCGTGGATTAGAAGAAAAAGGGGCTTTCTTGATAAAAGGTTCGACAGAGTACTTGGCTAGCGTATTGGGTGTGTCAAAGTTTACAATCTACAATTATCTTCAAAAAATCCGAACACACAATGATTACCAAATTGATGAGACTTTAAAAATAAGGGAAAAACGGTAATACACATCAAAGTAATAGGAGCTCCAGGGTTCGATTATTTTTAAAAAATACCCAATTAAAACAATTAAGGAATTACAAGAAATAAATGTTGTAGAAAAAAGCAGCCAAATAGTAAATTTTACTATTTATCAACTAGAGGTAAAAGGAGCGTTTTAAATGAAATATCGATCCGCGTTTGATATTATCGGCCCGGTTATGATTGGCCCGTCAAGCTCTCATACAGCAGGTGCAGCACGAATTGGCAGGGTGGCAAGGACCTTGTTCGGAAAATTACCAAAGAAAGCCATTATCTCATTGTATGGTTCATTTGCAAAAACATATAAGGGACACGGAACGGACTTTGCAATTGTCGCAGGTCTATTAGATTTTGATACTTGTGATGAACGATTGCCTAAATCTTTGGAAATAGCAAATGAAAATGGATTAGAAATAGTATTTCAAACTGAAGAGGCAGTGGTGGATCATCCCAATACTGTCAAAATTAATCTATATGATGAGGCAAACGAGCTTGAAATGGTGGGGATTTCTATTGGCGGCGGAACCATTGAAATTACAGAATTAAATTCTTTCCCGTTAAAGCTGTCGGGCGAACATCCCGCTATTTTGGTTGTTCATCAAGATCGATTTGGTATCATTTCTGCAGTAACCAATGTTTTATCAACCTATGAAATTAATATCGGCCATATGGAGGTTTCGAGGTTAGAAAAAGGTGAAATGGCTTTAATGGTAATTGAAGTCGACCAGAGAATTGAGGATATAGTTATTGAGGAATTAAAGAATCTTTCAAATGTAACACAAATCATTCGCATGGTTGTTTAGTGATAAATTTGTCACCCATCAGGAGGAATATTCATGTTTCGAAATGTTGCAGAACTAGTACAACTTGCAGAAAGCAATCAAGTAAAAATAGCTGAAATAATGATTCGTCAAGAAATAGAAGTTTCAGGTCTTAGTAGAGAAGAAGTAATCGGAAAAATGGATAAAAATTTAACAATCATGGAACAAGCAGTGGAAAGAGGTCTAAATGGTGTGCATTCCCATACAGGCCTAACCGGTGGAGACGCTGTGCTGCTCCAAAACTATATTAAAAGCGGCAAGGCACTTGGCGGGAACATTTTATTAGATGCCGTCAGTAAAGCGGTGGCAACCAATGAAGTAAATGCCGCAATGGGCGTAATCTGTGCAACGCCAACTGCTGGTTCAGCAGGCGTTGTACCTGGTACATTATTTGCAGTAAAAGAAAAGTTAAATCCAACTAGAGAAGAAATGATAGAGTTTTTATTTACCTCAGCAGCGTTCGGTTTCGTTGTCGCTAATAATGCCTCCATTTCTGGTGCGGCAGGCGGGTGTCAAGCAGAGGTAGGCTCAGCAAGTGGAATGGCCGCCGCTGCAATTGTAGAACTTGCTGGCGGTTCACCAAAGCAGGCTGCAGAGGCGATGGCAATTACTTTGAAGAATATGCTGGGATTGGTATGTGACCCTGTAGCAGGCCTTGTTGAAGTTCCTTGTGTGAAACGAAATGCAATGGGCGCATCCAATGCCATTACTGCAGCCGATATGGCACTAGCTGGCATTACAAGCAGAATACCCTGTGATGAGGTCATTCATGCGATGTTCTTAATTGGCCAATCCATGCCATCTTCCTTAAGGGAAACTGCAGAGGGTGGACTTGCAGCAACTCCGACAGGAAGAAGACTTGAACAAGAAATTTTTGGTACGAACAAAACATTTAAACTTAAAGACTTTGTTTTAGCCTAAGAAAAGAGAACAGCACCCAATTTATCTGGAATATTGGGTGTTATTTTTATTGTTTTTACAAATTTGACAAGGTATTATTACAACGGGTGATAAAATGAAACAATTAACAATCGCAGAAATTGAACGACAATTGGAAAATATATCAGTAGAAACTGATCCGTTCTTGTTGGGTATTCTTCAAGATGAGCGGAAGGGTGTCCAACAGCTGGTACATAGATGGAGTAAGAAATTTGCGGAGAATCATCGACTAAAAGAAAAGTTTGTTGAAATGAATGTCTATGAGCATAAATGGCGCAAAAGAGGATATGAAAAGATTGCCGGTATCGATGAAGTGGGTAGAGGGCCGCTTGCAGGTCCGGTGGTTGCAGCAGCTGTCATTTTGCCAAAAGACTTTTACTTAGCAGGGATAGACGACTCTAAGAAGCTCTCTGAAAAAAAACGCTTGGAATTCGATTCGATTATTAGAAAAGAAGCGATTGCCTTCAGTATTGCAATGATCCATGCCAAGGAAATAGATGAAATTAATATTTATGAAGCTACAAAAAAAGCGATGAAAGCTGCCATCTCATCCTTAGATCCAAAGCCGGATTTATTGCTAATTGACGCAATGAAGCTGGAAACCCCCTTTACCTCTGAGTCTATTATTAAGGGTGATTCAAAAAGTATCTCTATCGCCGCCGCTTCGATTATAGCGAAAGTAGCAAGAGATGATTTGATGAAGGAAATTTCACAGACCTATCCAGTCTATGGATTTCAACAGAACATGGGCTACGGAACAAAGGAACATATCGAAGCCATCCAAAAACACGGAATAACCTCTTATCACAGAAAAAGTTTCGCACCAATAAAGGATTTTGTTTAATTATAAAACACAATAATAAAAAACAGGCACTGCTTGTTTTTTATTATTGTAGAAAACAAATTATACCAAACAAGGTGTAGATTCCCTTGGTTTATCCAAAACAAACGATTGATTATTCTGAATTTTTTAAAGACGTATATAATTTTTTAGCATAATGGTAGACAAGGTAACTGTCATTATATAAAATGAAAACGGAGTCAGTTTTTAGAAGAGTTTGAATAGGAGGATGGGAAATGAATATCCATGAGTATCAAGGGAAAGAGATCCTCAGAAAATACGGGGTAGCAGTTCCGAATGGGAAAGTAGCATTCACTGTAGAAGAAGCAGTGGAAGCAGCAAAAGAACTAGGCACACAGGTTTGTGTGGTAAAAGCACAAATCCATGCTGGCGGACGGGGGAAAGCCGGTGGTGTTAAAGTTGCGAAAAACCTTGATGAGGTTCGTACATATGCAAGCGAAATCCTCGGCAAAACACTTGTAACACACCAAACAGGTCCTGAAGGAAAAGAAGTCAAGCGCCTGCTTATTGAAGAAGGCTGTGACATCAAAAAAGAATATTATGTTGGTTTAGTATTAGACCGCGCTACTTCACGTGTTGTCCTAATGGCATCTGAAGAAGGCGGAACGGAAATCGAAGAGGTTGCTGAAAAGACTCCAGAGAAAATTTTTAAAGAAGAAATTGATCCAGTCGTCGGATTACAGCCATTCCAAGCTCGCCGAATTGCGTTCAATATTAATATTCCAAAAGAATTAATTAATCAAGCTGTAAAATTTATGACGGCTCTTTATAGTGCCTATATCGAGAAAGATTGCTCGATTGCGGAAATCAACCCGCTCGTTGTTACAGGTGACGGTAAGGTAATGGCACTTGATGCAAAATTGAACTTTGACTCAAATGCCCTATATCGTCAGAAAGATGTACTTGAGTACCGTGACCTTGAAGAAGAGGATGCAAAGGAAATTGAAGCATCTAAATATGATTTAAGCTATGTTGCTTTAGATGGAAACATTGGCTGTATGGTTAATGGCGCAGGACTTGCCATGTCAACGATGGATATAATTAAACATTACGGCGGCGATCCCGCAAACTTCCTTGATGTTGGGGGCGGCGCGACAGCTGAAAAGGTTACAGAGGCATTTAAAATTATCCTTTCTGATCCAAACGTAAAAGGTATTTTCGTCAATATCTTTGGTGGAATCATGAAGTGTGATGTTATTGCTGAGGGTGTAGTAGAAGCAGCTAAGCAGGTTGGACTTAGTGTTCCACTTGTTGTTCGCTTAGAGGGAACAAATGTTGACTTAGGTAAGAAAATCCTATCAGAGTCAAGTGTAGACATTATTGCTGCTGAATCCATGGCTGACGGCGCACAAAAAATCGTTTCATTAGTGAAATAGGATCGAAGAAAGGGGAATTAACGTGAGCGTTTTTATTAATAAAGATACAAAGGTTATTGTTCAAGGGATTACAGGATCAACAGCCCTGTTTCATACAAAGCAAATGCTTGAATATGGTACACAGATTGTTGGCGGTACCTCTCCAGGAAAAGGCGGGTTGGAAGTAGAAGGTGTGCCTGTTTTTAACACGGTTAAAGATGCTGTTGAAGCAACTGGTGCAACTGCATCCGTTATTTACGTACCGGCACCATTTGCTGCAGATGCGATTATCGAAGCGGTTGATGCAGAATTGGATCTTGCTATCTGTATCACTGAACATATTCCGGTATTGGATATGGTTAAAGTTAAGCGTTATATGGAAGGTAAAAAGACGCGCTTAGTCGGTCCGAACTGTCCAGGTGTTATTACAGCTGATGAGTGTAAAATCGGCATCATGCCTGGTTATATCCATACAAAAGGCCATGTGGGTGTTGTATCACGCTCTGGAACATTAACATACGAAGCGGTTCACCAATTAACACAAGCCGGATTAGGCCAAACAACTGCTGTTGGTATCGGCGGCGATCCTGTAAACGGAACAAACTTCATCGATGTATTAAAAGCATTTAATGAAGATCCTGAAACATATGCTGTTATTATGATTGGTGAAATCGGCGGTACTGCCGAAGAAGAAGCTGCTGAGTGGGTTAAAGCAAACATGACCAAGCCTGTTGTTGGCTTCATCGGTGGACGTACTGCGCCTCCAGGAAAACGTATGGGACACGCAGGTGCGATTATTTCAGGTGGTAAAGGTACTGCAGATGAAAAAATCCGCGTTATGAACGAATGCGGTATTAAGGTAGCTGACACTCCATCTGTGATGGGTGACACATTAATTGAAGTATTAAAAGAACAAGGTTTGTACGAAAAGTGTAAAACCCACTAATAATTGTGCAACTAGATAATTTCAAATAGTCCCTCAAAAACGAGGGGCTATTTATTCTAATTTTATATCTATAGGGAGGCAAATATTTAGATGGATGAATTCAAAGAAAAACTTATTTCCTTGCTGCATTACCCCAATATCTCCTGGAACACCGTTTTACAAATGCTTAAAAAAGACCCGACACTGCAGAACTTATATCAGTTACAAAAGCAATCCCCTCAGCAAACATGCTTGTTTCCACCCACTACCACCAATAACCCTTCAGAAAAGTCTTCTAGCGCACCTCTTCATCCTGACATTATTCGTGATCAAATTCGTCAATACAAAACAAATGAGATTACAGTCATTACTATTTTAGATAAGGAATATCCACCATTATTAAAAGAAATATATCAGCCGCCATGGGCATTGTTTACCAAGGGTGATCTCTCGCTACTTGAAACAGACCCCAAACTTGCCGTTGTTGGTTCACGGCAAGCGACTCAATATGGGAAAAATGCAATTCGGTTGATTTTTCCAGGTTTAATTGACAAAGGTGTTCTAATTGTTAGTGGCTTAGCACGGGGAATTGATGCCCTTGCACATGAATATGCAATAAAAAATGGAGGAAAAACAATAGCTGTGATTGCTGGTGGTTTCTATCATATCTATCCAAAGGAAAATACGAGCTTAGCCCTAGAAATGATGAAAAACCAGCTAGTTCTTTCGGAATACCCTCCAGATACTAAGCCGCTTAGATGGCATTTTCCATCTAGAAATCGAATTATTAGCGGTTTGTCAAAAGGGACATTTATTATAGAAGCAAAACGAAAAAGCGGATCACTCATCACGGCGAATTTTGCAGTAAATGAAGGAAGAGATGTATTTTCCTTGCCTGGAAGCATTTTTAATCCATATTCTATCGGGGCTAATGAATTAATTCAACAAGGAGCTAAACTTGTAACCGGTGCAGAGGATATTTTAGAGGAAATTAGATAAGACTCTTATCTAAAGAAATTTTGCTTAAAAATTGTTAATTTTGAAGGTTTTTATGAATAAACGGAGAATTTAGCTAAAAAAGGTTGCATTATTTTCTAATTTGTTATACATTTTCCAACAGATGTTCGAAAAAAAGAATATTTGGAAATGGAATAAATAATATTCATATTAATATATAAAGAAAAACTTGGGATAGGGCAGTTTTGTAAAGTATTTTCTCCGGTCTAATTAGGTAAAACTGGAATTTAGGAAAGCTTCTCAAATGATTAGCACCTTAGAAACAGCATTTGCCAGATTCGGGGCGCTTCTACACTTTCCCTCTTAAGGAGGATTTTTAAATGGCAGATTTTCTTGTAATCGTTGAATCGCCAGCAAAAGCGAAAACGATCGAACGATATTTAGGGAATAAATATAAAGTAAAAGCATCAATGGGACATATTCGCGATTTGCCACGGAGCCAAATGGGGGTCAATGTAGAAAATAGCTATGAACCAAAATATATTACAATCCGCGGTAAAGGTCCTGTTTTAAAAGACTTAAAAACAGCGGCAAAAAAAGCAAAAAAAATCTATTTGGCAGCTGACCCTGATCGCGAAGGGGAAGCAATTGCATGGCATTTAGCCCATAGTTTATCTGTCGATATTAATTCAGATTGCCGGGTGGTTTTTAATGAAATCACAAAAGATGCGATAAAAGAGTCGTTTAAACATCCTCGGCCAATTAATATGGATTTGGTGGATGCTCAGCAGGCTCGTAGGATTCTTGATCGTCTGGTTGGGTATAATATCAGCCCGTTGCTCTGGAAGAAGGTAAAGAAAGGTTTAAGTGCAGGCCGGGTTCAATCTGTTGCCGTCCATTTAATTATTGATAGGGAAAAGGAAATCAAAGCCTTTGTCCCTGAAGAATATTGGACGATTGATGGAGAATTTTTAAAGGGGAAAGACCATTTTAGTGCCCAATATTTTTCTTTAGCTGACAAAGGAAAATTTGAACTGAAATCTGAACAAGATGTCCAAACCATTTTAAAACAAATGGATGATAATAAATTCAAAGTGGTATCTGTTACCAAAAAAGAAAGAAAGAGGAACCCGGCACCTCCCTTCATTACATCATCATTGCAACAAGAAGCAGCCAGAAAACTTAACTTCCGAGCAAAGAAAACGATGATGCTTGCACAGCAGCTTTATGAAGGGATTGAGCTTGGCAAAGAGGGTACGGTTGGTCTCATTACATATATGAGAACGGATTCAACACGGATTTCTGAAGTCGCTCAAACAGAGGCGGCTAATTACATCCGCTCAGAATATGGTGAAGATTATTTAAAAGATGAACAAAGAAAAGAGAAAAAACAATCGAATGCCCAAGATGCACATGAAGGGATTCGACCAACCAGTACTTTAAGGGATCCCAATAGTTTAAAAACATTTTTATCAAGAGACCAACACCGATTATATAAATTAATCTGGGATCGGTTTTTAGCTAGTCAAATGGCTCAGGCCGTCATGGATACAATGAGCGTAGATTTACAAAATGGTAATGTCCTTTTCCGAGCAAATGGTTCAAAAATTAAGTTTCCTGGTTTCATAAAGCTTTATGTTGAGGGATCAGATGACCAAGTGGATGAAAAAGACAGAATGCTTCCTGACCTTAAAGAAGGGGATGAAGTGTTTAAAAAGGATATCGAGCCAAAGCAGCATTTCACTCAACCACCGCCAAGGTATACGGAGGCAAGACTTGTTAAGACACTTGAGGAGCTTGGTATTGGTCGCCCATCTACATACGCACCAACCCTTGACACGATTCAAAAGCGGGGCTATGTGGCACTCGATAATAAAAGATTTGTTCCAACCGAGCTCGGTGAAATTATCGATGAGTTGATTTTAGAGTTTTTTCCAGATATTCTAGATGTCGAATTTACAGCGAAAATGGAACAGGGCTTAGATAATATCGAAGATGGGAAAGTACCTTGGGTCAATATTATCGGTGAGTTTTATCAAGATTTTGAAATTCATTTAAAAAAAGCAGAAGAAGAGATGCAGTCTGTTGAAATCAAAGATGAACCGGCTGGTGAAGACTGTGAGAATTGTGGAAACCCTATGGTTTTTAAAATGGGTCGCTACGGAAAATTTATGGCTTGCAGCAATTTCCCAGATTGCCGAAATACAAAACCGATTGTTAAAGAAATCGGTGTTACCTGCCCTAATTGTAAAGAAGGACAGATCATTGAGCGTAAAAGTAAGAAAAAGCGACTCTTTTACGGTTGCACACAATACCCTGAATGCGAGTTTATCTCTTGGGATAAACCATTACCGAGGGAATGCCCAAAATGTGAAGGGCTGCTTGTTGAAAAGAAGTTAAAAAAAGGTGTTCAAGTTCAATGCGTTAAATGTGATTACAAGGAAGAACCGCAAAGTTAAAGTGAGAGTGGGCATAGTCCACTCTCTTCGTTATTTGCATAAAACTTTTTTCTTTTTCATTCGTATAGTACAATGCAAGTTGGACTTAAAAGTGGGAAAAGTATTGATAGGTACGTGCACTACCTTTTATTTACATAAAACCATGGTATCTATTAGGAGGATTCTAAATGAAAGATGTCACAATTAACGTAATCGGTGCGGGATTAGCGGGAAGTGAAGCAGCATGGCAGATTGCGAAGCGTGGAGTAAAAGTTCGCTTATATGAGATGCGACCAGTGAAGCAAACACCTGCACACCATACAGATAAATTTGCAGAATTAGTTTGTAGTAATTCATTACGTGCCAACACACTAACAAATGCAGTAGGGGTGTTAAAGGAAGAAATGCGAAAGCTTGATTCCGTTATTATCGCTGCAGCGGATGCTTGTTCTGTTCCAGCAGGCGGTGCGTTAGCTGTTGATCGCCATGAATTTGCCGCCAAAGTAACAGATTTGGTTAAAAACCATGAAAATGTTACGGTTATTAATGAAGAAGTAACTGAAATTCCAGAGGGAACAACAATCATTGCAACGGGGCCGCTGACAAGTCCAGACCTTTCAGAGCAGCTCAAAGGGCTAACCGGTGAGGATTACCTTTATTTTTATGATGCTGCAGCACCGATACTTGAAAAGGAAAGTATAGACCTAGAGAAAGTTTATTTAAAATCCCGCTATGATAAAGGGGAAGCAGCCTATCTTAACTGCCCAATGACTGAAGAAGAATTTAACCGTTTCTATGAAGCGCTTATATCCGCTGAAACAGTTCCAGTAAAAGAATTTGAAAAGGAAGTCTTTTTCGAAGGGTGCATGCCAATCGAAGTGATGGCGTTACGGGGAAAGAAAACAATGCTTTTCGGTCCGTTAAAACCAGTTGGGTTAGAGGATCCCAAAACAGGAAAACGTCCATTTGCCGTAGTACAACTCCGTCAAGATGATGCCGCTGGCACACTTTTTAATATTGTCGGTTTTCAGACACATTTAAAGTGGGGTGCCCAAAAGGAAGTTATACAATTAATACCGGGGTTAGAAAATGCGGAAATCATTCGATATGGTGTGATGCACCGTAATACATTTATCAATTCTCCCAAGGTACTAAAAGCAACTTACCAATTCCGTAATCGTGAAGATTTATTTTTTGCTGGTCAAATGACTGGAGTTGAAGGATACGTAGAATCTGCTGCTAGCGGTTTAGTTGCTGGTATAAATGCAGTGCGTTTAATACAAGGGATGGAGCCTCTTGAATTTCCAGAAGAGACCGCGATTGGAAGCATGGCCCGATATATTACTACGACGAACGCTAAAAATTTTCAGCCAATGAATGCTAACTTTGGTTTATTTCCAGAGCTGCCGGTAAGAATTAAAGGAAAGCAGGAGAGGAATTTAGAACACGCAAATAGAGCGTTAGAAACAATTCAGAACTTTGTGAAAGTTTTGTAAAGTTTATTGCAAGGGAATACGAAGTATGTTACGATTTAGTAGCCCTTGCGAGGTGAATATTATGACAAATGTGAATGTTTTTTTAAAGTTAATTATTGAGTATTTACAAATAGAATTTAATTACTCAAAATATACACTTGAACCTAATCAACATGACATCAGTAAAATTTCTTATCTACATGGTGGTAATAACCCATAAAGTAATGAGGTCAAATATTCCAGTTAACATAGTCAGTTTTCATAACTTTCATGTAAATGGTAGTTCACCTGTTACATACTTATCTGCGAGGTAATGTGAATAGAAATCACTCCAAAGGGAGGCTCATCTTAATGAACCAATTTCATGCGACAACGATTTTTGCAATCCATCATAACGGTGAATATTCAATGTCAGGTGATGGACAAGTGACATTTGGTAATGCGGTAGTGATGAAGCACACAGCGAGAAAAGTAAGAAAGATATTTAATGGAAAGGTATTAGCAGGTTTTGCAGGTTCTGTTGCAGATGCTTTTACTCTTTTCGAACTGTTCGAGGGAAAATTAGAAGAATTTAATGGTAACCTTCAAAGAGCTGCTGTTGAGCTTGCCAAAGAGTGGCGAAGTGACAAAGTGCTCAGGAAGCTTGAAGCGATGCTAATTGTTATGAATCGTGAATATTTGCTGCTTGTTTCAGGAACTGGAGAAGTAATTGAACCTGACGATGGAATTCTTGCGATTGGTTCAGGTGGAAATTATGCATTATCTGCTGGACGTGCTTTAAAGAAATACTCAGGAGACCATTTATCTGCAAAGGAAATAGCAAAAGCTTCTTTAGAAATAGCAGCTGAAATATGTGTCTATACGAACCATAACATTATTGTTGAAGAGCTATAACGGGAAGGAGACTAATTATCATGGGAAAAACAACTAATTTAACCCCTCGTCAAATTGTTGAAAAACTTGATCAATATATAATTGGACAAAAGGATGCTAAGAAAGCGGTTGCTGTTGCCTTAAGAAATCGCTATAGAAGAGGTTTGTTAAATGAAAAACTTAGGGATGAAATTATCCCCAAAAATATATTGATGATAGGTCCGACTGGAGTTGGGAAAACAGAAATTGCCAGAAGGATTGCCAAAATTGTGGGTGCCCCTTTTATTAAGGTGGAAGCAACTAAGTTTACTGAAGTAGGCTATGTTGGGCGAGATGTTGAATCCATGGTTAGAGATCTTGCGGAAACCTCTGTTCGTTTAGTAAAAGAGGAACGGATGCAAAGTGTGAAGGAACGTGCAGAAGAAAATGCCAACAGCAGGCTAGTTGATTTGCTTGTGCCATCAGCCAAAAAAACGAGTAACTATAAAAACCCGCTTGAAATGTTATTCGGAGGCGGGAATACATCAACTGAACCAGAAACACATCAAGAGGATTTTTCGATTTCTGAAAAACGAAAAATTGTCAAAGAAAAATTAGCACTTGGTCAACTAGAGGATGAAATCGTTACGGTTGAAGTAGATGAGCAAGCTCCATCCATGTTTGATATGCTGCAAGGCTCAGGGATTGAACAAATGGGAATGAATATGCAGGATGCCCTAAGCAGCTTTATGCCGAAAAAACGCAAAAAGAGAAAATTGACTGTCCGTGAAGCTCGCAAGGTGCTGACTAGTGAAGAGGCGTCTAAGCTTATTGATATGGATGAAGTAAATTCTGAGGCCATTTATCGTGCGGAACAAGCTGGAATTATTTTTATCGATGAAATTGATAAAATCGCTAGTAAAAATTCGGGAGGATCTTCTGCAGATGTATCCAGAGAAGGGGTTCAAAGAGATATTTTGCCTATAGTTGAGGGTTCAACAGTAGTGACCAAATATGGGTCAGTAAAAACCGACCATGTATTATTTATTGCTGCTGGAGCATTTCACATGGCGAAACCTTCCGATTTAATTCCAGAACTTCAAGGGCGTTTCCCAATTCGTGTAGAATTAACAAAGCTAACTGTGGAAGATTTCTTCAGAATCTTAATCGAACCAGATAATGCCCTTATTAAGCAATATCAGGCATTATTGGAAACAGAAGGTATACAAATTGAATTTTCTGACGATGCTATTCGTAGAATTGCCGAAGTTGCATTTGAAGTGAATCAAAATACAGATAATATTGGTGCAAGACGTCTTCATACGATTCTCGAAAAGCTTTTAGAAGACTTATCTTTTGAAGCTCCAGAAATTTCGATGGAGAAGATAACTATTACACCACAATATGTCGACGATAAACTTGGTGCTATTTCGAAAAATAAAGATTTAAGTCAGTTTATCTTATAAAAATGAACGTCTGATAATCCCATGTATGAAGAAATGTTCATTTTTAAATACCCTAAAATGTAGTATTTGAAGATTAATTAATAATTTAATAATGGTTGTAGTTAATTAGGAGGAAGAAACAGATGGATTTACTTACAAAAACTAGAAGGATTAACGTATTATTGCAAAAGGCAGCAGGAAAACCGGTTAACTTTAAGGAAATGTCCGAGACATTGAGTGAAACTATTGAAGCAAATGTGTACATTGTCAGCCGTCGCGGGAAACTACTTGGTTTTTCAATTTATCAGCAAATTGAAAATGAAAGAATGAAAAAGATGTTTGAGGATCGTCAATTCCCTGAGGAATATACAAATGGTTTATTTAATATTCAAGAAACCTCATCAAATCTTGATGTTGAAAGCCAATATACTGCTTTTCCTGTAGAAAACAGAGATTTATTTAAAGAAGGTTTAACTACGATTGTTCCAATTATTGGCGGTGGGGAACGCCTTGGCACGTTAATTCTTGCAAGATTACAAGAAAAGTTCCACGATGATGATCTAATCCTTGCAGAATATGGTGCAACAGTTGTAGGTATGGAGATTTTACGAGAAAAGTCTGAAGAAATTGAAGAAGAAGCTAGAAGCAAAGCAGTGGTTCAAATGGCTATTAGTTCATTATCATATAGTGAACTTGAAGCGATTGAACATATCTTTGAAGAATTAAATGGCCGTGAAGGCTTATTGGTTGCTTCGAAAATAGCTGATCGTGTTGGTATTACTCGTTCTGTTATCGTTAACGCACTAAGAAAACTTGAAAGTGCAGGGGTAATTGAATCACGTTCACTAGGGATGAAAGGAACATATATCAAAGTTTTAAATGATAAGTTTCTGATGGAACTTGATAAATTAAGATCTAATTAATCATAACTAATCCCCAGCTAACTGGGGATTTTGTTTTTTATTAAACAAATGCTTGATTGTTATTATTACATATGCTATATTATTTCATGGTGTTAATACACACGCTCATTGATTTAATCAGATGGTGCTGTTCATAACAGTTTCTGTTTAAAGATGAGGTGAGCGGAGGAAAACAAACCATTAGGAGGAAAAATCATGTCAGTCATTTCTATGAAGCAATTGCTTGAAGCTGGTGTACACTTTGGACACCAAACTCGCCGTTGGAACCCTAAAATGAAGAAATATATCTTCACAGAGCGTAACGGTATCTATATCATTGACCTTCAAAAAACAGTTAAAAAAGTTGAAGAAGCTTATAACTGGGTAAAGGAACTTGCTGGTAACGGCGGAACAGTTCTTTTTGTTGGTACAAAAAAACAAGCTCAAGATTCTGTTAAAGAAGAAGCGGGCCGTTCTGGTATGTACTATGTTAACCAACGTTGGTTAGGTGGTACTTTAACAAACTTTGAAACAATTCAAAAGCGTATTGGCCGCTTAAAAGATATCGAAAGAATGTCTGAAGACGGAACTTTTGAAGTATTACCTAAAAAAGAGGTTGTTCAATTAAAGAAACAACAAGAGCGTCTAGAGAAATTCTTAGGCGGTATCAAAGATATGAAACAACTTCCAGATGCACTTTTCATTATTGACCCTCGTAAAGAGCGTATCGCGGTTGCAGAAGCTAAGAAATTGAACATTCCTATCGTAGGTATTGTTGATACAAACTGTGATCCAGACGAAATCGATGTAGTTATTCCTGCGAATGACGATGCGATTCGTGCGGTTAAGCTTTTAACAGGTAAAATGGCTGATGCTATCCTTGAAGCTAAACAAGGTGAAGAAGTACAAGTTCAGGCTTAATTAAATCAAAAGGTGATAAGAGGGAGACCCTTTATCACCTTTTTTTAAAGAAGGTTTTTATTGGAAAGTTTTAGAATAGCTGTCATTGGCTAAGATATGGATACATAGTAAAATAAAGGAGGAATTTACATTATGGCAATTACTGCTCAAATGGTTAAAGAACTACGTGAAAAAACTGGTGCAGGTATGTTGGATTGTAAAAAAGCACTAACTGAAACTGATGGAGATATGGACAAAGCAATTGATTTCTTACGCGAAAAAGGGATTGCATCAGCTGCTAAGAAGGGTGACCGTATTGCTGCAGAAGGTTTAACTTATGTTGTAACTGAAGGTAACGATGCAGTTATTCTAGAAGTAAACTCTGAAACTGACTTTGTTGCGAAGAATGAAGCGTTCCAAGCTCTTGTAAAAGATCTAGCTGCACATCTTCTAAAGAACAAGCCAGCAACTGTTGAAGAAGCATCTGCTCAAACGATGGAGAATGGCGCTACTGTTGCAGATCATATCAATGCTTCTATTGCTAAGATTGGTGAAAAATTAACACTTCGCCGCTTTTCTGTTACATCAAAAACAGACAATGATGCATTCGGTGCATATATTCATATGGGTGGCCGCATTTCTGTTTTATCAGTACTTGAAGGTACAACAGATGCGGATGCTGCGAAGGATGTTTCAATGCATATCGCAGCACTAAAACCAAAGTATGTTTCTCGTGACGAAGTTTCTCAAGAAGAAGTTGAGCATGAGCGTCAAGTATTAACACAACAAGCACTTAACGAAGGCAAGCCTGCAAAAATCGTTGAAAAAATGGTTGAAGGCCGTCTTGGAAAATATTTTGAAGATGTTTGTGTACTTGATCAAACTTTCGTTAAAAACCCTGATCAAAAAGTACGTCAGTTTGTTGAATCTAAGGGTGCTACAGTCCGTGAGTTCGTCCGTTACGAAGTCGGAGAAGGTATCGAAAAACGCGAAGATAACTTTGCTGAAGAAGTTATGAATCAAATCAAAAAATAATCAAAAACTATTCTCTAGCATAAAAACAAAATAGTTTTAAGGGAATGTTAATGAAATAGGTTTTTAAATAGGGGACACGGTGTGTTCCCTTTTTTAAAAAGAATTAATTACATAAATGGAGGTTTATATGAGCGGTCCTAAGTACAAACGCGTAGTATTAAAGTTGAGCGGAGAAGCACTTGCAGGTGAATCGAGCTTTGGAATTAAACCTTCTGTGATCAAATCGATTGCCATTCAAGTTAAAGAAATAGCAGAGCTTGGTGTAGAAGTTGCTGTCGTTGTCGGTGGCGGTAACATTTGGCGCGGAAAAATTGGCAGTGAAATGGGTATGGACCGGGCAACTGCCGATTATATGGGGATGCTTGCAACGGTTATGAATTCTTTAGCACTGCAAGATAGTTTGGAGCACTTAGGAATTGAATCACGGGTGCAAACCTCTATTGAAATGCGCCAGGTGGCAGAGCCTTATATTCGACGCCGTGCAATTAGGCATTTAGAAAAAAAACGGGTAGTCATTTTTGCGGCGGGTACAGGAAATCCATATTTCTCAACGGATACAACCGCTGCACTCCGAGCAGCGGAAATCGATGCTGAAGTAATCTTAATGGCGAAGAATAATGTCGATGGAGTGTATTCTGCAGACCCTCGATTAGATGCAAGTGCTACTAAATATGAAGATTTGTCTTTCTTAGATGTTCTTAAAGAAGGATTAGCAGTTATGGACTCTACTGCCTCCTCCTTATGCATGGACAATGATATTCCATTGATTGTTTTCTCGATTATGGAGCAGGGGAATATTAAACGAGCCGTTATGGGGGAAAAAATAGGAACAATTGTTAGGGGGAAACATTAATGCCAAAACAAGTCATCTCTACCATTAAAGATCGTATGACAAAAGCCATTCAGTCATATTCGCGTGAGCTTGCCAGCATCCGTGCGGGGAGAGCAAGCGCTTCGTTATTGGACAGAATTACAATTGATTATTATGGTGCACCAACACCTGTCAACCAAATGGCTGGAATTTCAACACCTGAAGCTAGGCTTATTGTTATTCAACCATATGATAAATCCACCCTTGGGGATATTGAAAAAGCAATTCTTAAATCTGATTTAGGATTAAATCCTACCAACGACGGTATGGTAATCCGCCTTGCTATTCCACAATTGACTGAGGAGCGCCGCAAGGAGTTAGTAAAATTAGTCAAAAAGGAATCAGAAGAAGCGAAGGTAGCTATCCGTAATATCCGTCGAGATGGTAATGACGAATTGAAGAAGCTAGAGAAGAATGGTGAAATTACTGAGGATAGTCTTCGCGGTCATTCGGAGGATATCCAAAAACTAACCGACGAATATATTAGTAAAGTTGATCAAATTACAAAAGACAAAGAAAAGGAAATTTTGGAAGTCTAATTAATAAATAAGAACCCTCTGTTTAGGGGGTTTTTCACTATTTTATTATGTATTTTGGGGATTTTTGATTGTTCCCTGAAAGTTGTCTGAACATTATTCTTAATCTCTGTTTTTTTACATAAGTTAAATATTAGAGATATCTTTTTGCTTTTTTGGTATGATAAAAACATGCTACCCCGAAATGTCCATTACATAACAACACACATGCTTCAATGGAATTGATATATGATTTAATTTTCGGAGGAAATGATTAACTAATTGGAGGAGCAATGTTATGTTTAATAAATTAAGGCTTGGGAAGAACCGAAATAACACTTCCACACTCCGAAATAAAATAGAGGAAATAAAAAAATCGCCTGTTCCTGAGCATGTGGCGATTATTATGGATGGCAACGGACGTTGGGCTAAGAAACGGGCATTACCACGTATTGCTGGTCACCATGAGGGCATGAAGGTTGTTCGGAAAACAACGAAATTAGCAAATAAGCTCGGCATTAAAACCTTAACATTGTATGCATTTTCAACTGAGAATTGGAAAAGGCCAAAAAATGAAGTCGAATATATTATGAGTCTGCCTGATGAATTTTTAGGAACATTTTTGCCAGATTTAATTGAGGAAAATGTTCAAGTGAAAATGATGGGCTATAAAAATCAACTTCCAGTACATACACTGCGTGCAATAGAAAAAGCTATAGAAGAAACAAAAAATAATGATGGATTAGTATTAAACTTTGCATTAAATTACGGGAGCAGGGCTGAGATTCTTGATGCTGTGAAGCAAGTCTTAAATGACAGCAAAAGTGGTAAACTAAACGAGACGGAGTTAGACGAAAAAGTCTTTTCTTCCTACTTAATGACTGCTAATTTTACAGACCCAGATCTTTTAATCCGAACTAGTGGTGAAATCCGCTTGAGTAACTTTATGCTTTGGCAGTTGGCTTACTCAGAGTTTTGGTTTACAGATGTCTTATGGCCAGACTTTAATGAAGAACATTTACTTGAAGCAATTGAAACGTTCCAGAATCGACAGCGTCGGTTTGGTGGCATATAGAACAACAAAGGTGATGAAATATTAGATGAAGCAAAGAATCATTACAGGAGTCGTTGCAGCTGCACTATTTTTACCAATTGTCTATTATGGTGGATTTCCACTTGTAATATTAACCTACTTTTTAGCGACGATCGGATTGTATGAGTTATTAAAAATGAAAAAACTTACTATTTTTTCGGTTAATGGTGTGTTAGCACTTTTATTTCTGTGGGTGTTGCTCTTTCCCGAAAAATATTATCCCATATTAGATTCCTTTTATTATTCAAAAATAGAGATATGTATTGCATTAGTTCTTTTGTTATTAACTTACACCGTTATTACCAAAAATCAATTTACATTTGAAGACGTTTCTTTTTCTATCCTATCAGCCATTTATGTAGGTATTGGCTTTTACTTTTTCTTTGAAACGAGGCAGGATGGGGGACTTGTCTATATTTTATATTCTTTATTTATGATTTGGGCTACTGATTCAGGTGCTTATTTTATTGGAAAAGCTCTTGGTAAAACAAAGCTATGGCCCGAAATTAGCCCGAATAAGACAGTTGAAGGGTCGATTGGCGGAATCGCCTGTGCAGTTGTTGTGGCTGTCATCTTTGTTCTCCTCTCAAACATTAACGTCGGTCTATTAACATTAATGGGAATTACAATCGTCCTTTCCGTTTTTGGACAAATTGGTGACTTAGTTGAATCAGCCTTTAAGCGTCATTTTAATGTCAAAGATTCTGGTACAATCTTGCCAGGTCATGGTGGAATTCTTGATCGATTTGACAGCCTATTATTTGTTTGGCCCTTGTTACATTTTTTTCACCTTTGGTTATAGAGCGCGTGCGCTTCACATTTAGGAGTTGACTTTTTATTGAAAACCATTAGCTTATTGGGTGCAACCGGATCGATAGGAACCCAAACCTTAGATATTATCCGTGAGCATCCATCTGAATTTACATTAGCAGCCTTTTCTGTGGGTAAAAATATCGATTTGGCTCGAAAAATGATTGTTGAATTTCAGCCTGAGCTTGTTTCTGTACAAGACTATCATGACTGTAATACATTAAAAGCAGAATTTCCTAATATTAAATTCACTTTTGGTCAGGAAGGACTAATCGAGACAGCAGTTTATGAAAAAGCCGATATTCTTGTCAACGCAGTTCTTGGCAGTGTGGGGTTAAACCCGACTTTACAAGCGATTGAATGTGGGAAGATAATCGCGATTGCCAATAAAGAAACACTGGTTACTGCAGGTCATTTAGTTATGGATGCGGCTAAAAGAAATAATGTACCACTCCTTCCGGTCGATAGTGAACATTCTGCCATTTTTCAAGCTTTGCAGGGGGAAAAGGAGAAAAACATTGAAAGATTAATTCTAACTGCTTCCGGCGGGAGCTTTCGTGACCTCTCCAGGCAAGAATTGAAAAATGTTACCGTGGAGCAAGCACTAAACCATCCAAATTGGACGATGGGGGCAAAAATCACAATTGATTCGGCATCAATGATGAACAAAGGTTTAGAAGTAATTGAAGCTCATTGGCTTTTCAATATGCCATATGAAAAAATTGATGTACTGCTTCATAAAGAAAGCATCATCCATTCAATGATTGAGTTTCACGATAGCAGTATCATTGCTCAGCTTGGAACGCCAGATATGAGAGTGCCAATTCAATATGCGCTCACCTATCCTGATCGTTTGCCATTGCCTTCATCAAAACGTTTGGATCTGGCAAGGATTGGGAAATTGCATTTCGAGGAAATGGATGCCGCGAGATTCCGCTGTCTTGGTTTTGCTTATGAGGCTGGGAAAAAAGGTGGATCGATGCCAACGGTATTGAATGCAGCGAATGAAGTGGCCGTGGCAGCTTTTCTAGAAGGGAAAATTAGGTTCTTGCAGATTGAAGATTTGATTGAGAAAGCCCTAACCGCCCATCAAATCACGGAACACCCTAGCCTAACTTCAATCCAAGAAATAGACAAAGAAACAAGAGAATATGTTCATTCACTCCTGTAAGAAAAACGGAAGCGCAAGTAAAAGAATCTCTCTTATCCTGAAAAAAAAGGTGGTTTTATTTTGACTACAGTTATTGCCTTTATAGTGATTTTTGGCGCACTCGTATTCTTTCATGAATTAGGTCATTTGATTTTCGCAAAAAGGGCTGGTATTTTATGCCGTGAATTTGCAATTGGTTTTGGCCCAAAAGTATTTTCCCATAAAAGAGCGGAGACAACATATACCATTCGGTTACTTCCGATTGGTGGATTTGTGCGCATGGCTGGCGAAGATCCGGAAATGATTGAAATAAAGCCTGGTTATCGTATTGGCTTGTTGTTAGATAAGGATGAAAAAGTAAATAAAATCATCTTAAATAATAAAGAGAAGTTTCCTAATTGTCGGATCGTAGAAGTGGAATATGCCGATATCGAAAAGGATTTAGTTATTAAAGGATTTCCTGAAGATGAAGATGAAGTATTAAAAACCTTTATCATTGACCCAAAAGCAGTCATCGTGGAAAATGGAATCGAGTCACAGATTGCTCCAATTGATCGTCAATTCGGATCAAAAACATTAGGACAAAGAACGATGGCTATTTTTGCTGGTCCGATGATGAATTTTGTACTTGCATTCATTTTATTTATTATTATTGCTTTTATACAGGGGGTACCTACGAATGAACCTAAGTTAGGTGAAATAACTCCTGATGGGGCAGCGATGGCTGCTGGTCTTAAAAAAGGTGATCTCATCCAGACGATTAATGGTTCAGAAATTTCGAGTTGGTCTGATGTAGTGGAGGTCATTCGGAAAAATCCAAATGAAAAGCTCGACTTTTCTATTCTCCGTGACAAAAAGGATTTAGATATCACAGTAACCCCAATTGAAAAAACGGTTGAAGGAAAGAAAATTGGGCTTATTGGTGTTTATAGTCCTGTTGAAAAGTCTCCTATTCAAGCAATTAAGGCAGGTTTCACAGAAACCTATTTTTGGACGAAACAGATTTTTGTAATGGTTGGTAAATTAGTCACTGGCCAATTTTCAATTGATGCACTTTCTGGTCCTGTTGGTATTTACCAAGCAACAGATTCTGTAGCTAAATCGGGTATTTATTATTTAATGAAATGGGCAGGGATTTTAAGCATTAACTTAGGTATTATGAACTTATTACCTATTCCCGCTCTTGACGGTGGAAGATTAATGTTTTTTGCTGTCGAAGCTGTTAGAGGCAAGCCGATTGACCGTCAAAAGGAAGGTATGGTTCATTTTATAGGATTCGCCCTCTTAATGCTGCTCATGCTTGTTGTAACTTGGAATGACATTCAAAGGTTTTTCTTGTAGTATGTAATCTTTAATTTATTTTGGGGGCCGTTAAATACGGTCCCTATTCTTGTGTTTAAAGAAAACTATTTAACTAAAATGGAGAAATTTTTCTGTCGAATAAAGCCGAATCATTTTGAGTCATATGATATAATTACTTTTTGACGAGATAAAAAAAGCGATATTTAATAGATGGGAGAGAGAACGATGAGCGAACATGCCCTAGGCAAAAAAGAGCGATTCCAACTCTTGCTCCAGCAGCTGCAATTGATCGAGGATGCTGTTGTAGTGCATTTCAATAATGCGCAAATTGAAAGGTTATTAGTGGAAAAAAAAGCTAGAAAGTGGCATTTTCAATTTTTATTTGAAAATATACTTCCCTATAATGTTTATGTAATGTTTACGTCACAGCTTGAACGGACATTTTCAAACATTGCAACGATTTCCTTCCATATAAATGTAACAAATCAAATTATTTCACCGGAATTATTACGAGATTATTGGAGTTATAGCATTCAGCAAATTGATGGAATTGCTCCGCCGCTTTTAAAACTATTACATGAACAACTTCCCGAAGTGAACGGTAATAAGCTTACAATTTCAGTTCGTAATGATACTGAGGGACAAGCACTAAAGCGGAAATATGGCGAGACGATCGCTAAGATCTATCAATCATTTGGATTTCCCAATTTATCGATTGAGACAGTAATAAAAAGTAACGAGAAAAATGAAGAATATCAACAATTTCTTCTTGCAAAGCAAAAGGAAGATCAAGAACGCGGACTTCAAGCAATGGTTGAATTGCAGAGAAAAGAAGCTGAAAAGGATCAGGCATCTGGTGATCTTCCATCTGGACCGCTTACTATTGGACTTACCATTAAGGATAATAATGACTTCCGAAGTCTGATTGATATTGTTGATGAAGAAAGACGAATAGCTGTAGAAGGGTTTATCTTTGATGCGGAAATACGTGAACTCAGGAGCGGCCGTTCCCTGCTGACCTTCAAAATAACTGATTACACAAGCTCTATTATGGTAAAAATGTTTTCACGCGATAAAGAGGATGCAGCCCTGTTCCAGCTTGTCAAAAAAGGAATGTGGGTAAAAGTTCGAGGCAGCATTCAGAATGATACCTTTGTTCGTGACCTCGTGATGATTGGAAATGATATTAATGAAATTAAGCCTGTTGGCCGAAAGGATACTGCACCCGAAGATCAGAAACGTGTAGAACTCCATCTTCATACACCAATGAGTCAAATGGATGCAGTCACACCTGTTAGCGCACTGATTGCACAGGCAAAAAAATGGGGACATAAAGCAATTGCAGTAACCGATCACGCGGTTGCACAATCATTCCCTGAAGCGTATGGTGCTGGGAAGAAAAATGATATTAAAATTCTCTATGGGGTTGAAGTAAATTTAGTGGATGATGGGGTGCCAATTGCCTATAATGATGCACATCGTCAACTAGCTGAGGATACCTATGTTGTATTTGACGTTGAAACTACGGGACTATCAGCGGTGTACAATACAATTATTGAGCTTGCTGCTGTGAAAATACATGACGGTGAAATCATTGACCGCTTCGAATCCTTTGCCAATCCTCATCACCGTTTATCGGCAACAACGATCAACCTCACTGGAATTACCGATGATATGGTCCAAACCGCCCCAGAAATTGAGGTAGTTCTTCGGAATTTTAGTGAATGGGCTGGTGATGCTATTCTTGTAGCCCATAATGCTTCCTTTGATATGGGTTTCCTCAATGTCGGATATAGAAAAATAGGCTTTGAAAAGGCAAAGAATCCTGTTATTGATACACTTGAACTTGGACGATTTCTCTATCCAGAGATGAAAAACCATCGTTTAAATACACTAACTAAGAAGTTTGATATTGAATTAACCCAACATCACCGCGCCATTTATGATGCAGAGGCAACCGGTTATCTCCTATTGAAAATGTTAAAGGATTCCCTCGAAAAAGGAATTGAATACCATGACCAGTTTAATGATAATATGGGGAAAGGAAATGCCTACCAACGGGCTCGTCCTTATCACTGTACACTTTTAGCCCAAACACAAGCGGGATTAAAAAACCTTTTTAAACTCGTATCTATATCACACCTTGAATATTTTTATCGAGTTCCTAGACTACCAAGATCTGTTTTGCAAAAATACAGAGAAGGGATTTTAGTTGGCTCCGGTTGTAATAAAGGTGAGGTATTTGAAGGAATGATGCAAAAATCCCCAGAGGAAGTGGAAGGCGCTGCCCGTTTTTATGATTATCTTGAAGTCATGCCGAAAGAAGTAAATGCACCGTTGATTGAAATGGAATTGGTGAGCGATGAAAAAGCAATGGAAGATATTATTGCGAAAATCATTACGCTTGGTGATAAATTAGAATTGCCAGTTGTTGCAACTGGAAATGTCCATTACCTTAATGAAAATGATAAAATTTATCGAAAAATATTAATTAATTCCCAGGGTGGAGCTAACCCGCTAAATCGCCATGAACTTCCCGATGTTCACTTTAGGACAACTAATGAAATGCTTGATGCTTTTTCATTTTTAGGAAAAGAGAAAGCAAAAGAAATTGTTGTAACTAACACGAATAAAATTGCGGATATGATTGAAGTCATTAAACCAATTAAAGACGATTTGTATACACCGAAAATTGAAGGCGCCGATGAAGAAATGCGTGAAATGAGTTATGCAATGGCGCGGAGAATTTACGGTGACAACTTGCCGGAAATAGTGGAAGCCAGGTTAGAAAAGGAATTGAAAAGTATTATTGGGCATGGATTTGCCGTAATTTATTTGATTTCTCATAAGCTTGTTAAAAAGTCCTTGGATGATGGTTACCTTGTAGGTTCAAGGGGATCTGTGGGTTCATCACTTGTAGCTACAATGACAGAAATTACCGAGGTAAATCCACTACCACCTCATTATGTGTGTCCAACCTGTAAGCATTCAGAGTTTTTTAATGATGGTTCTGTCGGTTCAGGCTTTGATTTACCTGATAAGGATTGTCCACAATGTGGTGGAAAATACCATAAGGATGGGCACGATATTCCGTTCGAAACGTTTCTTGGCTTTAAAGGGGACAAAGTTCCTGATATCGATTTAAACTTCTCTGGTGAATACCAGCCGAAGGCCCATAATTATACAAAGGTCCTGTTTGGTGAGGATAATGTATTCCGCGCTGGGACGATTGGTACAGTCGCAGACAAGACCGCTTTTGGATATGTTAAAGCATATCAACAGGATAACAATCTACAACTGCGTGGTGCCGAAGTAGAACGCCTTGCTTCAGGCTGTACAGGTGTTAAAAGAACAACGGGTCAACATCCAGGTGGTATTATTGTTATACCTGATTACATGGATGTTTATGATTTTTCACCGATTCAATTCCCGGCAGATGATAGAAATTCAGAATGGAAGACAACACATTTCGATTTCCATTCCATCCATGATAATGTCCTAAAGCTAGATATCCTCGGACATGATGACCCGACCGTTATTAGGATGCTTCAGGACCTGAGCGGAATGGATCCGAAAACAATCCCTACAGATGATCCTGAAGTCATGAAAATCTTCAGCGGGACCGAGTCATTAGGCGTAACTGAAAAGCAGATCATGTGTAAAACTGGAACACTAGGTATTCCAGAGTTTGGAACTCGATTCGTTCGGCAAATGCTTGAGGATACGAAACCAACAACGTTCTCTGAACTTGTTCAAATATCGGGGTTATCACATGGTACCGATGTATGGCTTGGGAATGCCCAAGAATTAATCCATAATCAAACATGTAATCTTAGTGAAGTTATTGGCTGTCGTGATGATATCATGGTCTACCTAATTTATCAGGGACTGGACCCATCCTTTGCTTTTAAAATTATGGAATCAGTTCGTAAGGGTAAAGGATTAAGTGAAGAAATGGAAGCAGAGATGCGGAAAAACGAAGTTCCAGAATGGTATATCGACTCTTGTAAGAAGATTAAATACATGTTCCCAAAGGCCCATGCTGCTGCATATGTACTTATGGCAGTTAGAATTGCATATTTCAAGGTACATCTGCCGCTCCTTTATTACGCCGCTTATTTTACTGTCCGCGCGGAAGACTTTGACATTGAAGCAATGTCGCGCGGTTCAGAATCGATACGTGCAAAAATAGAAGAAATAAATGCAAAAGGCCTAGAAGCATCAAACAAAGAAAAAAACTTATTAACGGTTTTGGAACTAGCACTTGAAATGACTGAAAGGGGCTTTGTTTTCCAGAACTACGATTTATATAAATCTTCATCATCTGAATTCATCATTGAAGGCAATACCTTAATACCGCCGTTTAATTCGATTCCAGGCTTAGGAACGAATGCGGCCTATAATATTGTCAAGGCAAGGGAATCAGGAGAATTTTTATCCAAAGAAGATTTACAGCAACGAGGAAAGGTATCTAAGACTATCCTTGAATATTTAGACAAACAAGGGTGCCTATCATCCCTTCCAGAGCAAAACCAGCTTTCTCTGTTTTAACTTGGATTATCTTCTATCTCCAGCGCCTACGGGCTCGAGTCATAAGCCAATCGCTTCGGAAGGCAAAAAGCGCCTTCTGTCAGCGCTTGTCTTATGCTGGCGCCCCTGATCAAGGCGCTTCCGCTTTTGGGCGCTATTTGCATTAAAATGTTGGTTATGGTATAGTTTTATTGGAAATACTAAGAAATACTCTCGTGATCAAGAGTGGGGAAACCCGCTCTTTCGTTTTTGTATAAATCTTTTTTCTTAGTAACTTGATAAAACTCTCCGTGAACTACATACAATATGGGTGAAATTTTCGGAAAAGGAGGTAAAGCATGAGCAAGGTAACGGAAGTTGTAGAAGAGCTTGCTACGCCTATTTTTCAAGAGCTTGGTTTGGAATTAGTGGAAATTGAGTATGTGAAGGAAGGGAAAAGCTGGTTTCTTCGCGTATATATCGATAAAGACAACGGTGTTGATATTGAGGATTGCGGACTCGTTAGCGAAAAACTCAGCGAAAAACTCGATGAGCTTGATCCGATTCCCCATAACTACTTTCTTGAAGTTTCTTCACCTGGAGCAGAGCGTCCATTGAAAAAGGATAAAGATTTCCAAAAGGCAATAGGTAAAAGTGTCTTTATCAAAACTTATGAACCGATTGATGGGGAGAAAAGCTTCGAAGGGACATTATTAGAATTTGATGGTCAACATTTAAAAATCGAAATGAAGATTAAAACCCGGAAGAAGACAATTGAAATTCCCTATGAAAAAGTAGCCAACGCGCGATTAGCTGTTACTTTTTCGTAATGAAATTATAGATAAAGGATAGGGGGATACAAAAAGATGAGCAGCGAATTATTAGATGCTCTTACAATACTGGAAAGAGAAAAAGGTATTTCCAGAGATGTTTTAATTGAAGCGATCGAAGCAGCTCTTGTTTCGGCATATCGCCGAAATTTTAATCAAGCCCAGAATGTTCGGATTGATTTAAATTTACAGACAGGATCAATGCGCGTTTTTGCTAGAAAAGAAGTGGTCGATCAAGTATTTGACCCTCGTCTCGAAATTTCCTTAGAGGATGCGAGACAAATCACACCAAATTACCAAGTTGAAGATATTGTTGAAATGGAAGTTACACCCAAGGACTTTGGGCGGATTGCAGCTCAAACTGCCAAGCAAGTGGTTACTCAACGTGTAAGAGAAGCTGAACGCGGAATTATTTATTCGGAATTTATTGACCGTGAAGAAGATATTATGACTGGTATTGTTCAAAGACTCGATTCTAAATTCATTTATGTAAGTCTTGGGAAAATCGAGGCATTATTACCTGTAAACGAGCAAATGCCAAATGAACGTTATAAGCCTCATGATCGAATTAAAGTATTTATTACAAAAGTTGAAAAGACCACCAAGGGGCCGCAAATATTCGTATCTCGGACACATCCTGGTCTCTTAAAACGTTTGTTTGAAATTGAAGTTCCTGAAATTTATGATGGAACCGTTGAAATTAAGTCAGTTGCCCGTGAGGCAGGGGATCGCTCGAAGATTTCTGTCCACTCGGATAATAATGAGGTAGATCCAGTTGGGTCTTGTGTTGGACCTAAGGGTGCGAGGGTTCAAGCTGTTGTTAATGAATTAAAGGGTGAAAAAATCGATATTGTTAAGTGGTCAGCGGACCCAGTAGTGTTTGTGGCAAACTCACTTAGTCCCTCAAAAGTATTAGATGTTATGGTTAACGAGAATGAAAAAGCAACAACAGTTGTTGTTCCTGATTATCAGCTTTCATTAGCAATCGGGAAACGAGGACAAAATGCCCGCCTAGCAGCAAAACTAACAGGCTGGAAAATTGATATTAAATCAGAAACTGAAGCACGTGAGATTGGAATTTATCCACGTGAAGAAACCATTAGGCTTTTTGATGATCAAGTTGATACTGATTTCGATTATGAAGAAGAGTTGGACTAAAAAGTGAGGTGAATGATGAATGAACAATCAGAAAAAAGTTCCTATGCGCAAGTGTGTTGCAACCGGTGATATGAAACCGAAAAAAGAACTTGTTCGCATCGTTCGCTCAAAGGAAGGGGAGGTATCCATCGACCTGACGGGGAAGAAATCCGGAAGGGGTGCCTACCTTTCAAGGGACAAGGAAGCTGTCTTACTTGCCAAGAAAAAAAATACCCTATCTAATCACTTACAGGTTTCTATAAATGATTCGTTATACGAAGAGCTACTTGAGCTTATAGAGAAGGAGAATTGACAATCCAAATGAAACAAAATCAATGGATGTCATTGCTTGGCTTGGCCAATCGAGCACGCAAAATCATATCAGGTGAGGAGCTTACCGTGAAGCAGATTCAAAGCGGAAAGGCGCATCTCATTTTATTATCCGCAGATGCTTCTGCAAATACGACAAAAAAGATTACTGATAAGTGTAATTCGTATGAGGTTCCATATAAAATTGTGGAAAATCGTCATCTTCTTGGCCAAGCGATTGGCAAAGAAGCCCGCGTTGTTGTAGCTGTTCTGGATGATGGATTTGCCAAAAAAATGGTAACGTTGCTCGATTAAATCTAGCGGGGGTGAAAAGATGAGTAAAATACGTGTATATGAATATGCAAAAAAACACAACATTTCAAGTAAAGATATCATCACAAAACTAAAAGAAATGAATATAGAGGTCTCTAATCATATGGCAACAATAGAAGACGCAGAAGTTAAAAAGCTTGACGAAACATTCAGTAAAAAGGATAACAAGGCTCCACAGCAAAACACAGAGAATAAACAAAATGGACAGCAGCAACAACGAACAAACTCTCGTCCAACTCAAACGCAGCGTCAAAACCAAAGACCTGCACAGTCAACGCAAAGGCCGCAAGTTCAGACGAAAACTCCTAAAGCATTTGAAGAAGCTGCTGATAAAAATGCCGCTCCTAGCAAGGTAAAAGTTGTTTCTCCTCCAAAGACGGTCGAAGGCAAAAAGCAAAACCAGGAATATCAATCCAAAGAAAATAAGGTTTTCAGCAATGCTGATAAAGCTAAGGCCAAGCCTTATAATAATAATCAAAATCGTAATAATAATAATAATAAAAATAAGAAAAAAACTCATACGCCAGTTCAACAAGCCCAGCCACAGAAGAAAAAAGAGAAGGAGCTTCCAGCGAAAATTACTTTCAGTGAATCTCTAACTGTGGGCGAATTAGCAAAGAAAATTTACCGTGAGCCTTCAGAGATTATTAAAAAGCTCTTTTTATTAGGTGTCATGGCCACAATTAATCAAGTCTTAGATAAAGATGCGATTGAATTGATTGCAAGCGAATATGGGGTTGAAGTGGAAGAAGAAATTAAAGTAGATACAACAGATCTTGAAGTATACTTTACTGAAGATTCAGATGATTCTCAAGAGGAAAGACCTTCTGTTGTAACAATAATGGGTCACGTTGACCACGGTAAAACAACCTTGCTAGATTCCATCCGTAACACAAAGGTTACAGAGGGTGAAGCGGGGGGAATTACCCAGCATATTGGTGCCTATCAAGTGGTTGAAAACGGGAAAAAGATTACCTTCCTTGATACACCAGGACACGCTGCCTTTACGACAATGCGTGCACGTGGCGCTAAAATAACTGATATTACCATCCTAGTAGTAGCTGCAGATGATGGTGTTATGCCGCAAACTGTTGAAGCGATTAACCATGCAAAAGCTGCCGAGGTTCCAATTATTGTAGCAGTTAATAAAATGGATAAAGAAGCTGCAAATGCTGACCGTGTAATGCAAGAGTTGACTGAACATGGATTAGTATCTGAAGCATGGGGTGGAGATACTATCTTTGTACCACTTTCTGCAAAAACGGGAGAAGGCATTGACACCCTTCTAGAAATGATATTACTCGTTAGTGAAGTAGAAGAATATAAAGCGAATCCAAATCGCAAAGCTGTTGGTACTGTTATCGAAGCACAATTAGATAAAGGTCGTGGATCCGTTGCAACCTTACTAGTCCAAAACGGTACACTAAAAATTGGTGATCCAATTGTTGTTGGTCATACCTTTGGCCGTGTCCGTGCAATGGTGAATGACAAAGGACGCCGTGTCAAAGAGGCAGGTCCTTCAACTCCTGTTGAAATAACTGGACTTAATGACGTGCCACAAGCTGGAGATCGTTTCGTTGTATTTGAAGACGAAAAAACTGCACGTCAAGTTGGAGAATCACGAGCTCAAACAGCACTGGTAGCCCAACGTGGTGAAAAATCCATTGTTAGTCTAGAAACGCTTTTTGATCAATTAAAGCAAGGTGAAATGAAGGATTTAAACATCATCCTTAAAGCGGACGTACAAGGGTCTGCTGAAGCCGTTGCCGCTTCTCTTCAAAAAATAGATGTTGAAGGTGTTAACATCAAAATTATTCATAGCGGTGCTGGAGCGATTAATGAGTCGGATATTAGTCTTGCTGCTGCATCTAATGCCATCGTCATCGGTTTTAACGTTCGCCCTGATGTAAATGCGAAACGTGCAGCAGAAGCGGAGAAAGTTGACGTCCGTCTTCATCGTATAATTTATAAAGTGATTGAAGAGATTGAAGCAGCAATGAAAGGTATGCTTGATCCTGAATTCCAAGAAAAAATAATTGGTCAAGCAGAAATCCGTCAAACCTTTAAAGTTTCAAAGGTAGGAACAATTGCTGGTTCATATGTAACGGATGGTAAAATTACCCGCGACAGCGGTATTCGTTTAATTCGTAACGGTGTTGTCACTTTTGAAGGTAATATTGATGCGTTAAAACGATTTAAAGATGATGTAAAAGAAGTTGCCCAAGGTTACGAATGTGGTATTACAATTAAAAACTTTAATGATGTTAAAGAAGGAGACATCATTGAAGCATATGTAATGGAAGAAATTGAACGTAAATGATCATCGGTGTGGCCGAATGTGAATGTATGATCTATGATGCTCATTCTTTAAAAGAGAAACGGGCTGTCCTTCAACGAATCCTTACACGCTTAAAACAGAAATTTAATGTTTCTGTATCAGAAGTTGGCTTTCAGGATATGTGGCAACGAACGAAAATTGCCATAGTTGTCGTAACTTCCACGCGTGTATCGACGGAACATGAGTTGCAAAATGCTTTGAAATTAATCGACTCATTTCCAGAAATAGAGAGAACGATCACCGAGATTGAATGGCTTTAAGTTAAGAGGTGAATGTGATGAGCCACAGAGCAAATCGTGTTGGAGAACAAATGAAAAAAGAACTAGGTGACATCATAGGTCGCAAAATCAAAGATCCACGTATTGGTTTTGTGACGGTTACCGACGTTGAAGTAACAGGAGATTTACAACAGGCGAAAGTGTATATTTCCGTATTAGGTGATGAAGAGCAAAGGGAAAATACCTTAAAAGGGCTGGCCAAAGCAAAAGGTTTTATTCGGACCGAAATTGGCCACCGTATTCGCCTTCGTAAAACACCTGAAATCATCTTTGAATGGGATGAATCTATCGATTACGGGAATCGAATTGATACACTTCTTCATCAACTGCATAAGGATGAAAAGCCTTTAGAAAAAAGTGAAGAAGAATAATTGGATAGACATTGTCTATCCTTTTTTTTCGATAATTTTTTGATTGGAGGATTTTAATTGGAAGGAATAATACCGTTATATAAGCCTGCGGGTTTGACATCCCATGATTGTGTGTTTAGATTGCGGAAGATTTTAAAAACAAAAAAGGTAGGGCATACGGGTACTCTTGATCCAGACGTAACAGGAGTGCTTCCAATTTGTATAGGGAAAGCAACAAAAGTTGCTGAATACATAACCGATGCTGGTAAATCGTATGAGGGAGAAGTAACAATTGGTTTTTCGACTACTACTGAAGATGCTTCTGGTGAAATAGTGGAGCAGAAACCAGTGGATCGGACCATTCAACGAGAAGAGATTCTCCAAGTTTTTCATTCAATAACCGGTGAAATTGAACAAACACCGCCTATGTTCTCGGCAGTAAAAGTGGGAGGAGTTCGTCTTTATGAATATGCACGGAAGGGTATAGAAGTCGAACGTCCCACTAGAAAGGTAACGATTTATTCCATCGAATTATTAGATGACCGTGATGAATTTATCGGTGAAACTGTACAGTTTAGGTTTAAGGTCAGTTGCAGTAAAGGGACGTACATCCGGACCTTAGCGGTAATGATTGGTGAAATTCTGGGCTTCCCTGCACATATGTCCTTTTTACAAAGAGTTCAATCTGCTGCTTTTTCATTAGAGGATTGTTTGACGTTTGATGAAATTGAAAAACATATGGAGGCTGGGACAATTTCAAGTGTACTAAGGCCTTTAGAAACAGCACTTTCTCATTTGCCGAAATTACTAATTAATGATAAAGTAGCAGAGAAAGTGAAAAATGGGGCATTATTACAAATGCCAGAGCATTTAAAATCTAGTAACGGACCGATTGTCACTGAAACTGCTGAAGGACTAGCTCTTGCTATTTATTCAATACATCCAAGCAAGCCAGACCTCTTTAAACCAGTTAAAGTGTTACGTAATGATTTAGAAGAAAAAGGTACGGTATAGAAAAGGTGAGTTTCATTGGAAGTAATTAAGCTTAGATTTCCATACGATATAACAAATGTTGAATTTCCGCCCCTAACAATGGCAATGGGCTACTTTGATGGAGTGCACCGTGGCCATCAACAGGTAATTCTTGAGGCAAAAAAGCATGCTGAAGAAAAAGGGATTTGCAGTGCGGTCATGACATTTGACCCCCATCCTTCGGTAGTATTAGGAAAAACGGAACAGCAGATACAATATATTACTCCATTATCTGAAAAAATAAAAATTATCGAAGAACTTGGTATTGATTATTTATTTATCATTAACTTTACTTCTGAATTTGCCAATTTGCTTCCTCAGGAATTCATTGATCAATATGTTATTAGACTAAACGTAATGCACGTAGTTGCTGGTTTTGATTTTACCTATGGGCGTATGGGAAAGGGGACGATGGAAACATTGCCCTTCCATTCAAGAGATCAATTTTCTTATTCGGTCGTTCCAAAGTTTACACAAGGTGATCAAAAGGTTAGTTCAACTAGAATTAGAACCTTGCTTAAAGAAGGAAAAACAGACGCGCTTTTATCACTTCTTGGACGATTTTATACAACATCGGGCATAGTCATTCATGGTGATAAACGAGGCAGGACGATTGGCTTTCCAACGGCGAATGTTGACTTAAATGACGATTACATGATCCCGCCGACTGGTGTATATGCAGTAAGAATGAAAGTTGAAACCCAATGGTACAATGGAGTTTGTAATATTGGTTATAAACCCACCTTTAATAAGGAAGCCTTACATCCTTCTGTTGAAGTTCATTTATTTGACTTTAATAAAGTTATCTATGGTGAAGAAGTGGTCATCGAGTGGCATCTTCCCTTACGTAAGGAACAAAAATTTTCAGGGATTGAAGAGCTCGTTGCACAAATTGAAAGAGATAAGCAAAATTCACTAGATTATTTTAAAAAACAAGACAATCTTCCACATTCTCACTTATAAAAGGCGTTTTTCCTACAATAAACTTCGTTATAGCCTTGCTTTTTGATGTGAAAAGTTGTATTCTTATTAACGTATTAAAAATAACCTCTACTTGGCAAGACGAATCACCAACGCTTGCTCGGTAACAGGGGATTTGTAAAATTTAGGAGGTGAATCCGGATGGCAATCACTCAAGAACGTAAAAATGAACTTATCAATGAGTTTAAAACTCATGAAAGCGACACTGGATCTGCAGAAGTTCAAATCGCTGTCCTTACAGAATCAATCAACAATTTGAATGAGCACTTACGTACTCATAAAAAAGATCACCACTCACGTCGCGGTCTTTTGAAAATGGTTGGTAAACGTCGTAATCTTTTAACATTCCTACGTAACAAAGATGTTCAACGTTACCGTGTGTTAATTAATAAGCTTGGTCTACGTCGTTAGTTTACAGAAGCGGGATTATTCCCGCTTTTTTATTAGCTTTAAAAAGAGGAAAAGAAAATAAAGAATTTTTTATACATATTTTTAAGTCATGACTTTTTTGTGCATACTATTAAGGTGATTTCGCATTTAAACAATAGCTTTCTAAGCTTTTTAATAATAGTTAGATTTAGTATGATGAGTACAGCGAAAGTGAAAATTTTCGCATCATCCTCCTAAGTGATTTAGATAGAGAGGGGTAAAAATATGGAACAATTGAAACATGAATATTCCATGGTTTGGGCAGGCCGTAAATTAACTGTCGAAATTGGACAATTAGCAAAGCAAGCAAACGGTGCAGTCTTGGTACGCTATGGAGATACAGCAGTATTGAGTACGGCAACAGCTTCAAAGGAACCAAAGAACTTAGACTTTTTTCCATTAACAGTTAACTATGAGGAACGTTTATATGCTGTCGGAAAAATCCCAGGTGGCTTTATTAAACGCGAGGGTCGTCCGAGTGAAAAGGCAATTTTGGCAAGCAGACTAATTGACAGACCGATTCGTCCGCTATTTGCAGATGGCTTTCGTAATGATGTACAAGTTATTAGTATTGTCATGAGTGTGGATCAGGATTGTTCTACTGAAATGGCTGCAATGTTCGGATCTTCGTTAGCACTTAGTACATCAGATATTCCTTTTGAAGGACCGATTGCTGGTGTGATCGTAGGACGGGTTAACAATGAATTTGTTATTAACCCAACTGTAGAACAAGCTGAAAAAAGTGATATCCATTTAACTGTTGCTGGTACTAAAGATGCAATCAACATGGTAGAAGCAGGTGCGTTAGAGGTTCCTGAAGAAACTATGCTTGAAGCTATTATGTATGGCCATGATGAGATTAAACGGTTAATTGAGTTCCAAGAGAAAATTGTCCTTGAAATTGGCAAGCCAAAAAGAGAAATCAATCTTTACGAAATAGATAAGGAACTTGAGGCAGAAGTAAGGGGAATATGCGAAGCTGATATGGTAAAAGCCATTCAGGTCCAAGAAAAGCATGCCCGTGAAGATGCCATTAAAGAAGTCAAAAACCAAGTGATTGCCAAATTTGTGGAACAAGAAGCTACAGATGAAGATATGAAGCAAGTAAAGCAAATACTGGACAAGATTGTAAAAGGTGAGGTACGCCGCTTAATAACAGTGGAGAAGGTTCGTCCTGATGGCCGAAAAATTGATGAAATCCGTCCGCTTTCTTCACAAATAAGTATTTTACCACGTACCCACGGTTCTGGACTTTTCACACGTGGACAAACTCAAGCCCTAAGCATTTGTACTCTCGGCGCAATGGGTGATGTACAAATTCTTGATGGTCTTGGAATTGAGGAAGAAAAGCGCTTTATGCATCATTATAACTTCCCTCAATTCAGTGTCGGTGAAACAGGCCCAATCCGAGGACCTGGTCGTCGTGAAATTGGTCACGGTGCCCTTGGTGAACGTGCCCTTGAACCGATTATTCCATCTGAAAAGGATTTCCCATATACCATTCGACTTGTATCTGAGGTACTTGAATCTAATGGTTCCACTTCGCAGGCAAGTATTTGTGCTAGTACATTAGCGATGATGGATGCAGGTGTTCCGATTAAGGCTCCTGTAGCAGGAATTGCAATGGGACTTGTAAAATCTGGAGAAAATTATACTGTTTTGTCTGATATTCAAGGAATGGAAGACCATCTTGGGGATATGGATTTTAAAGTAGCAGGTACTGCTAAAGGGGTCACTGCACTTCAAATGGATATTAAGATTGAAGGTCTTTCTCGTGAAATCTTAGAAGAAGCACTACAACAGGCAAAAGTTGGCAGAATGCACATTTTAGATTCGATGCTTGCTACTATTACTGAACCAAGAGCAGAACTTTCTCAGTTTGCACCTAAGATTTTAACTATGTCAATTAACCCTGATAAGATCAGGGACGTTATCGGACCGAGCGGTAAACAAATCAATAAGATTATTGAGGAAACTGGCGTTAAGATTGATATCGAGCAGGATGGTACAGTATTTATTGCCTCTACAAATCAAGAAATGAACCAAATGGCAAAGAAAATCATCGAAGATATTGTTCGTGAAGTTCAAGTAGGCGAAATGTATCTTGGTAAGGTAAAACGAATTGAAAAATTTGGAGCCTTCCTGGAAATCTTTGCAGGTAAAGATGGTCTCGTTCATATATCTGAACTTGCCGAAGAACGTGTAGGTAAAGTGGAGGATGTTGTTAAGATCGGGGACGAACTTCTAGTGAAAGTAACCGAAATTGATAAACAGGGCCGTGTAAACCTTTCACGTAAAGCTATTTTAAAGGAACAGCGTGAAAAGGCTGAAAATCAATAACAAGAGACTCGGGACATTTATTCTGAGACGATAAGGAAGTCAGGGGACAAACCCTGGCTTTTTCCATGTATGATCGTTTTATAAATTCGCTCTATGTTCTTTAGAATCAGCCGCTAACAGTATCCTGAAGTTCTACCTTGTCCCTCTTATACATAATCTGTATGGAAAGGGGGAAAGTTAATGAAAAAGGTATTTATTTTCATTGGTATTTGTTTAGCAGTTTGGATTGCTGTGGGTAATCCTTTTATAAAAAAGGAATCAGCTCTGCCAACAGCAAAAGAGTCAGACCCTCTTTATCAAAGTATTGTTAAAAATGCCCATACATATGAAATACCGCCTATAGATGCGACTATTGATAGGGTCTGGAAGGCAATTCCGGGCTATAATGGGCGAGAGGTTAACATTGCAGCTTCCTATAAGCATATGAAAGATAAAGGTGTTTTTAATGAAAAGAACCTTGTCTTTACCCAGAAAAAGCCAAAGGTTCACCTCGAAGATTTGCCGCCAGCTCCAATTTATAAAGGAAACCCTAATAAACCAATGGTAACGTTTATTATTAATGTAGCGTGGGGGAATGAATATTTATCGGAGATGCTTGCTACTCTAAAAAGACATAATATAAAGGTTAGTTTTTTTTTAGAAGGAAATTGGGTCAAAAAAAATCCCGATCTTGCTAAAATGATAGTCAGTTCTGGTCATGAAGTGGGGAATCATTCCTATTCTCATCCTGATATGAAACAATTGACGGCTGGAAAAGCAAGGGAACAAATGGTGAAAACGAATGAAATTATAGAAGCAGCTACAGGAGTGAAATGTGTTTGGTTTGCCCCGCCTAGTGGCAGTTTTCGGGATGAGACAATAAAAGTTGCCAACGAATTAAAAATGATGACGGTTATGTGGACCGTTGATACGGTTGACTGGAGAAAACCATCACCAGATGTACTTATAAATCGTGTAATGACAAAAATTAATAATGGCTCAATGGTCCTTATGCATCCAACAGAAGCAACTGCGAAATCGCTCGATCGCTTAATCACGCAGATCAAACAAAAAAACCTTGAAATTGGAACAGTTTCTGAGTTAATGAGCGAAGAAAGAGTTGAGTAATAATCACAGTAAGATATACTGAAAATTGGAGAAAAAACATTTTACTAAGTATAATGATAGATGGAGTAATAGCAGCTTCTGTATATAGACTGGAGGAAGTCGATGATTAATAAATATACTTGCCAAAATGGAGTTAGAATTGTTTTAGAAAATATCCCTACTGTACGTTCAGTTGCAATAGGCGTATGGATTGGTACGGGTTCAAGAGATGAGAACCCACAAAACAATGGTATTTCGCATTTTCTGGAACATATGTTCTTTAAAGGTACTACCACAAGGTCTGCTAAGGAAATTGCCGAATCCTTTGATAGTATTGGCGGACAGGTGAATGCGTTTACTTCAAAGGAGTATACCTGCTATTATGCAAAAGTCCTTGATACACATTCCCAATTTGCACTAGATGTGTTAGCTGATATGTTCTTTAACTCCACTTTTGTGGAAGAGGAACTAAACAAAGAGAGAAATGTAGTCTTAGAAGAAATAAAAATGTACGAAGATACTCCAGACGATATTGTTCATGATTTACTTAGCAGAGCAGTGTATGGAGATCATCCACTAGGGTATCCAATCCTAGGCACAGAGGAAATACTTAATACGTTTACTGGCCAAACGTTAAAGGAATATATTCATGAAAGGTATACTCCTGAAAATGTTGTTATCTCAATCGCAGGCAATGTATCTGAAACATTTATTAAAGAAGTCGAAAAGTATTTTGGATCCTATAAAGGTGCTAACAACCAAGCAATTGAAAATATTCCTACCTTCCATTCCAATCGACTTTCACGAAAGAAAGATACGGAACAGGCTCATTTATGTATTGGTTTTGAAGGATTAAAGGTTGGGCATGAAGACATCTACAGCTTAATTACTTTAAATAATATATTGGGCGGCAGCATGAGCTCGAGATTATTTCAGGAAGTCCGTGAGCAAAGGGGCTTAGCATATTCAGTTTTCTCTTACCATTCAGCTTATCAAGATAGTGGGATTGTGACGGTTTACGGTGGAACAGGTGCTAAACAGCTGAATGTACTATTTGAAACCATCCAAGAAACACTTAATAAATTAAAGCAAGAAGGGATTACTGAAAGGGAATTAACTAATAGTAAAGAGCAGCTTAAGGGCAGCTTGATGCTAAGTCTTGAAAGTACAAATAGCAGGATGAGTCGTAATGGTAAAAATGAACTTTTATTAAAACGTCATCGTTCTCTGGATGAAATTATTGATCAGATTGATGGAGTTACCAAAAAAAGTGTGGACGAAATGACAAAGGCCGTTTTTACAGACAACTATTCCGTGACATTAATTAGTCCAGACGGAGAATTTCCGAATACATTATCGTAAATGAAAAGAGGTATTCCATGCTGATGGATTACCTCTTTTTTTGTTGTCCTAGATACTAAAGGTCCACTTAACAGTGCTTGTGAATTTCTTAGTCTAAATAGGGACTTCCACTTATAAACTATTAATAAGGGGCAAATGAAGGGGGGATCTTGTATTGAGGTTAAGTGAATTAAGCGGAAAGGAAATTGTTGACGTAAAAAAGGCAGAACGGCTAGGTGTACTTGGACAAACCGATTTAGAAATTAATGAAGGCACCGGACAAATTCAAGCACTGCTAATACCTTCAATAAAATGGTTTGGTTTCCGAAAACAAGGGGAAGAAATCAGGGTTCCTTGGCAGCACATTAAAAAGATAGGATCAGATATGATAATAATCGATGTACCGGATGAAGATTAATACACTTCAGCATAAAAAACCCAAGCGAGTGTCAACTTGCTTGGGCTTTTTTATTTAGTACGTATGGAAAACTCACCGAATGAAGTTAACCTACATAAGATGGTGAAGTGATATACAGAAAAGGAATTCTTAGTAGGATTTTTAAAAAGAAGAAGGTGAATGTTTTCATGCTGACAGGGATGCAGATTGCCGTGATTGGCGGGGATGCCAGACAGCTGGAAATCATCCGCAAGTTAACTGAATTAGATGCGAGATTATCGCTTATTGGTTTTGAACAGCTTGATCATGCTTTTACAGGTGCGGTCAAGGAAAAGCTGGATGAGGTGGACTTTTCAACAGTGGATACCCTGATCTTGCCAGTGCCTGGTACAAATTTAGAAGGGCAGGTAGAAACAATCTTTTCAAATGAAAAGGTTATTTTGACAGGGGATTTACTCTCTAAGACTCCAGAACATTGTGCGATTTATTCAGGAATCAGCAATGCTTATTTAAATGGGATTACCAAGCAAGCTAAACGGACTCTTATTCAGTTATTTGAAAGGGATGATGTGGCCATCTATAATTCAATCCCTACAGTAGAAGGGACGATTATGATGGCGATCCAACACACTGATTTTACAATACATGGGTCGAATATTACGGTTCTAGGGTTAGGCAGAGTTGGTATGAGTGTGGCGAGAACATTTGCAGCCCTTGGAGCAAAAGTTAAGGTAGGGGCTAGGAAAAGTGAACATTTGGCAAGAATCACTGAAATGGGCTTAGCGCCGTTTCATTTGAAGGATTTGGAAAATGAAGTAAAGAATACTGATATATTAATTAACACAGCACCACATTTAATCGTAACAGCGATGGTTATATCTAAAATGCCATCACATACGCTCATTATTGACCTTGCATCAAAGCCGGGAGGAACTGATTTTAGATATGCGGAGAAAAGAGGGATAAAAGCATTGCTTGCCCCTGGATTGCCAGGGATTGTTGCACCAAAAACAGCCGGGCAAATTCTGGCAAATGTTCTTGCTCAACTGCTCCAAGATGATTTACGAAAGCGAAAGGGGAAAGTGAAATGAGTTTAAAGGGGAAAAGAATTGGCTTTGGCTTAACTGGCTCTCATTGTACGTACGATGCAGTATTCCCTGAAATAGAAAAATTAGTTCAAGCCGGTGCTGAAGTAATGCCTGTGGTAACTTTTACAGTTAAAAATACAGACACCCGGTTTGGTAAAGGAGAGGATTGGATCCAGCGAATTGAAGATTTAACAGGAAATAAAGTCATTGATTCGATTGTCAAAGCCGAGCCGTTGGGACCCAAAATCCCTCTTGATTGTATGGTCATTGCTCCATTAACCGGTGTATCAATGAGTAAATTTGCCAACGCAATGAACGATAGTCCAGTATTAATGGCTGCGAAAGCAACTTTGAGAAATTTAAAGCCCGTTGTACTCGGAATCTCGACTAACGATGCACTTGGATTAAATGGAGTAAACTTAATGAGGCTTATGGCAACAAAGAATATTTATTTTATTCCCTATGGCCAGGATGACCCAATAAAAAAGCCAAATTCAATGGTAGCAAGAATGACGTTACTCACAGAAACAGTTGAAGCTGCGATCGAAGGGAAACAAATTCAACCAGTGTTAGTAGAAAGATATAAAGATTCTGACTAATTCTCCCCCCCTCATTCATCAAAAAAGGTTATTTCTTTAAAGGAATATGGTAAAATAAATTATTCTATCATCAGTGGGGAGTTTCATTACCCACTGATGAGATAATAAAAAATATGAATAACATGCTGGCAACTATATAAAGGCCAATTCCTTTTTGAAATATAATGACCAGCTAGTATGGAAGGGGAACCTGTAATGAATCAACAAAATGGATTTCACGTTGCTGTTGTTGGAGCAACAGGAGCAGTAGGACAACAAATGATTCACACTTTAATAAAAGAGAACTTCCCAATCAGAAAACTTACTTTATTATCATCAGCACGTTCAGCTGGTAAAAAAGTGGAGGTTAATGGTCAGGAATATATCATTGAAGAAGCAAGGCCTGAGAGTTTTGAAGGGGTCGAGATTGCCTTATTCAGTGCGGGCGGTAGTATATCCAAGGAACTTGGTCCAGAAGCTGTTAAACGTGGTGCTATCGTGGTGGACAACACTAGCGCTTTTAGAATGGATGAGAATACACCATTAGTCGTTCCTGAAGTGAACGAAGCGGACCTTCACCATCAAAATGGTATTATTGCTAATCCCAATTGTTCTACCATCCAAATGGTTGTAGCACTTGAGCCAATCCGTCAACAATTTGGTTTGAAAAAAGTTATTGTCTCAACATATCAAGCTGTTTCAGGATCTGGTGCCGCTGCTGTCGAGGAATTAATGGAACAAACTCGTTCAATCTTAAACGGTGAAGCATATGAGCCTAAGATTTTACCTGTCAAATCAGATAAAAATCACTATCAAATTGCTTTTAATGCGATTCCACAAATTGATAAATTTCAAGACAATGGATATACATTTGAAGAAATGAAAATGATTAATGAAACAAAAAAAATCATGCACTTACCAGAATTACAGGTTTCCGCTACTTGTGTAAGACTACCAGTAGCAGTAGGTCATTCTGAATCTGTTTATTTTGAAATTGAAGCGGATGACATAAGTGCGAATGACATTAAAGCATTATTAAAAGATGCCCCCGGTGTTATTTTGCAGGATGATCCGGAAAATCAAATATATCCTATGCCTGCGAATTGCGTTGGGAAAAATGATGTATTTGTTGGACGGATTAGAAAAGACATTGACGAGCCTCGTGGTTTCCATATGTGGGTGGTTTCTGATAACTTACTCAAAGGAGCAGCTTGGAATTCTGTTCAAATCGCAGAAAGTTTAGTTAAATTAGGTATTGTAAAATAAGTTACATCAAAAAGGCAGGTTTTGGTGTCACCATGAAAATTATTGTTCAAAAATTTGGCGGTACATCTGTAAGAGATGAAAAAGGTAGGAAATATGCGGAAGGCCATATCGAGAAAGCTTTAGCTGATGGCTATAAAGTGGTTGTCGTTGTCAGTGCTATGGGAAGAAAAGGTGACCCTTATGCTACGGACACATTACTTTCATTAATCGATGGGAACTTAAGCAAAATCTCAAAAAGGGAACACGACTTATTATTGTCCTGCGGAGAGATTATTTCTAGTGTCGTTTTTGTAAATATGTTATTGGAACATGGTATTAATGCTGTTGCATTAACTGGCGCTCAAGCAGGCTTCCGAACAAACAATGACCACACAAATGCAAAAATCAATGAAATGAAATGTGACAGGTTGCTAACTGAGTTAGAGAAAAATGATGTTGTTGTGGTTGCGGGTTTTCAAGGAGCTGCAAAAAATGGCGATATTACCACAATTGGCCGTGGCGGAAGTGATACCTCAGCTGCAGCTTTAGGTGCTGCCCTTAATGCAGAATGGATAGATATCTTTACCGACGTGGAAGGAATTATGACAGCCGATCCACGCATTGCAGAAAATGCACGACCACTTCCCATAGTAACTTACACAGAAGTGTGTAATATGGCTTATCAAGGTGCAAAGGTCATTCATCCACGAGCAGTTGAAATCGCAATGCAGGCAAAAGTACCAATTCGGATTCGCTCAACCTACTCAGATAAATTAGGAACCTTGGTAACCTCATTAAATAAAAATAATCGTGGCAGTGACATAATGGAACGAGTTGTAACTGGAATCGCTCACGTTTCAAATGTTACGCAAATAAAGGTATTCGCTAAAAAGGATCAATATTACTTGCAGGCAGAAGTATTTAAGGCGATGGCCAATGAAGGAATCAGTGTAGATTTTATCAATATTTCGCCAAACGGAGTAATCTATACAGTAACAGAGGAAATGACCGATCGAGCAATACAGGTTTTAAACGAATTAGGTCATGATCCTGTCGTAGAGCGTCATTGTGCAAAAGTTTCTGTTGTTGGTGCAGGGATTGCCGGAGTTCCTGGAGTTACTTCGAAAATCGTAACGGCCTTATCGGATCATGGAATTCGTATACTACAATCTGCAGATAGTCATACTACGATTTGGGTACTTGTAAAGCAGGAGGACTTGGTTAAATCCGTAAATGCCCTTCATGATGCTTTTCAATTAGAAGAAGAATCATTTGAATTTAATCTTTCAGATTTATAGATGATTTCACCAATTCAATGGTAAATCCTTAAATTGAATTCGGAAGAGAAAATGAGTGTTTTTAGTATGCTGGATTGTATTGAGAGGAGTAAGAATATGGTTCATTTTGGGCGAGTATCGACGGCAATGGTTACCCCTTTTGATAAAAAAGGACATATTGATTTTGCCAAGACCACGCAATTAGTGAATTTTTTAATTGAAAATGGAACAGAGTCACTTGTGGTTGCTGGAACTACTGGTGAATCACCAACGTTAACTAAGGAAGAAAAGTTGGCATTATTTGATCATGTTGTAAAAACGGTAAAAAAGCGGATTCCCGTAATTGCAGGAACAGGAAGCAATAATACTTATGCATCTGTTGAATTGACAAAAAAAGCTGAGCAACTTGGCGTGGATGCTATAATGGTTGTCGCACCCTATTATAATAAACCAAATCAGGAAGGTCTATATCAGCATTTTAAAGCCGTTGCAGAAGCTACATCCCTGCCGGTTATGGTCTACAACATCCCTGGCCGGTCAGCAGTTAACATACTTCCCGAGACGATCATTAGACTTTCTAAGTTAGCTAATATTGTTGCAGTCAAAGAGGCAAGTGGGGATTTAAATGCAATGACACACATCATTGCCAATACAGATGATGATTTTGTATTATATAGTGGGGACGATAGCCTGACAATCCCTGTTCTTTCCATTGGCGGTGCAGGCGTTGTTTCGGTTGCTTCACATGTGATTGGAAATCAATTGCAAGAAATGGTAAAAGCATTCTTTAATGGTGAGAATGAAAAGGCTGCAAGATTGCATCAGCATCTCCTCCCTTTCATGCAAGGTTTATTTACTGCTCCTAGTCCTGCGCCTGTTAAAACAGCCTTACAGGTAACTGGATTAGACGTTGGATCAGTTAGGCTTCCTCTCGTAGGGCTAACAGAACAAGAACGTGCAGCGTTAATTACTTTATTAAATAAGTTATACTGACTACCTAAAGCCAACCGAAGGATCATTCGGTTGGCTTATTTTTGTTTAGAATTATCATTATTATTATAAATGTTGGAAAGGTTTTCAGAAATCTAGTATAATAACTCTAACTGATCTCGATCTGAAATTAAAAAGCGGAAGCGCATGTTAACGGCGTATACTCGTTTCAACTTAGGAGGATTTACAATTTGGTACAGAAAATAAATAATTCCATTAAGTTAATTACACTTGGTGGTATAGGAGAAATCGGAAAGAATATGTATCTTGTTGAGGTGGACAAGGACATATTTATCATAGATGCCGGCTTAATGTTCCCCGAGGAAGAAATGCTTGGCATAGATATAGTAATTCCGGATATTACATATTTAAAAGAAAATAAAGACCGGGTAAAAGCAATTTTCTTAACTCATGGCCATGAAGATCATATAGGAGCTTTATCATATGTACTTCGTCAATTAGATATCCCTGTCTATGGAACCAAGCTTACACTTGCCCTTGCAAATGCTAAACTTAAAGAACAAGATTATTTTGGTAAAACAAATTTTATTGAGGTGGATTCGGATACGATTATTAACTTGGATGCTGTTGATGTAAGCTTCTTTAAAACCAATCATAGTATCCCTGATTCTGTTGGTGTTTGTATACATACCTCTGAAGGGATCATCGTTTATACTGGTGATTTTAAATTTGATCAAGCGGCTACAAAGCTTTATAAACCAGAAATTGGGAAGATGGCATCTATCGGAGAACAAGGGGTATTATGTTTGTTGTCTGATAGTACAGAAGCAGAAAAGCCGGGGTACACCGCATCTGAAGCAATTGTTGAGCGTGAAATGTCAAATGCTTTCTATAATGCACCGGGGAGGATTATTGCTGCTTGTTTTGCTTCAGATATAAATAGAATCCAGCATATTTTTAATGCAGCAAATGAGAATGGACGTAAAGTCGCAGTGGTAGGCAAAAGTCTAGAAAGAATTTATCATATTGCCCTTGATTTAGGATATTTAGAAGTAGCAGAGGATTTAATCATTCCTATTAGTGAGATAAAAAATTATCAAGACCGAGAAATAGTCGTATTAATGACTGGAAGTCAAGGTGAACCTATAGAGGCATTGCAGAAAATGGCAAAGCAAATTGATAAAGTGGTTAATATTCAAAAGGGAGATACCGTTTTAATCGCAGCTTCACCTCTTAGGGGTAGTGAAGTATTTTTATTCAAGACTGTTGATATGCTCTTTAGAGCCGGGGCAAATGTTATATCAGGTAAAAGAACCATCCATGTATCGAGTCATGGAAGCCAAGAAGAATTAAAATTTATGATTAACTTGATGAAGCCCAAATATTTAATCCCTGTTCACGGTGAATACCGGATGCTAAAGGCACATCGAAAATTGGCTATGGAATGTGGACTTACCGATGAACAAATCTTTATTCCAGACCGTGGCGATATCCTTGAAATGAAAGAAGGGAACCTTGCCCTTGCTGGCAAGGTTCCATCTGGGAATATACTCATTGATGGTATTGGTGTTGGTGATGTTGGAAATATAGTCCTTCGCGACCGACGACTATTATCGCAGGATGGAATTCTAATTGTGGTAGTGACCTTAACAAAACAAGATCGGAAAATAGCTGCGGGACCAGAGATTATCTCAAGAGGGTTTGTTTATGTTCGCGAATCCGAAAAATTGATGGATGATTCAACAAAACTAGTTCGAGACATTGTAGAAAGAAATATAGCTAAAGATTCCTTTGAATGGTCAAGTTTAAAGCAGGATATTAGAGAAGAATTAAACCGAAATTTATATGAAAAAACAAAAAGAAGACCAATGATTCTTCCGATAATTATGGAAATCTAAAAAGCTAACCTAAATATCATAAATGCTATATTACTCATATTAAAATGCACTGGGCGATCCAGTGCTTTTTATTTTAAGCATGAAATCACCTCCTACAGGTAAATACTAATCTATATCATGCTTGAAGGGAGTATTAGGATGAATAACGATATACAAAAAAACGAATCTGAAAACCAAGAAGGCGGTGAGCCTCAAAAAGAGGATAAACCTTCTTCTGCATTGATAGAAAAAATTCAGCAGCTAGGACAAACCAATGTTCCACAGCTTTCAACTGATTCTAAAATTCATTGTCTGACCATTATCGGTCAAGTTGAAGGACATCTAGCACTGCCGCCACAAAATAAAACAACAAAATATGAACATTTAATTCCTCAACTCGTTGCAATAGAACAAAATCCAAAAATTGAGGGGGTCCTTATTATTTTAAATACGGTTGGTGGCGATGTTGAGGCGGGTCTAGCGATATCCGAAATGCTAGCTACCCTATCAAAGCCGACTGTTTCAATTGTATTAGGAGGAGGGCATTCGATAGGGGTTCCGATTGCTGTTTCTTGTGACTACTCCTTTATTGCGGAAACCGCAACAATGACGATCCATCCGATCCGATTGACTGGCCTGGTGATTGGAGTTCCAGCAACCTTTGAATATATGGATAAAATGCAAGAGCGAGTTGTCAATTTTGTAACAAAGCATTCCAAAATTACCGAAGAAACATTTAAAGATTTAATGTTTGCTAAAGGTAATTTAACCAGAGACATAGGTACAAATGTCATTGGAGTTGATGCCGTAAAAACAGGTCTCATCGATGAAGTTGGCGGACTTGGGCAGGCAATGAAAAAGTTAAATGAATTGATAGATCTTCATAAAGAAAAGAATGAAGTGTTGATTCAATGATTCTTTATACGATGATGCCACCAGAACTCATTTTTCCATATGAGGCCAGTTCACCTGGCAATCAACAAATGGCAAGCTATCAAGGTATTCCACTCTTAGTCGAGTCTATAGATGGGCAAAATGTTCAAGTTATCCGCATTCTGAGCACGGATCCACAGCATTATATGGATAATCAAATATGCCCAGGCGCAAAAATTTCTTTCGCGAGCCTGGAAGGATTGTCCGCATTGGAATAGAAGATTATGGTATAATCAGGGTAAGATAAAAGAGCAGCCTGAATGGCTGCTTTCTTCCTTTTAACTCCTTTTACTAAAGGATTAAATATACCATAATGAAACAACAAGGTGATTAGATGGCAAAGAAAAAAAGAAGACAACCAAAAAAGAGAGATAACCATTTGAAAAAGACCGTTCAATTTGAATTATCCGCACTGGCTCTTTTAGCTATTGCGATCATATCAATAGCTAAGCTTGGTGCAGTTGGGAAGGCAACCGTTATCTTTTTCCGTTTTTGGATGGGAGAATGGTATATGCTCAGTTTAATTGGGCTTGTTGTGTTAAGCGTTTATTTGATGTGGAAACGGACTATTCCTTTTTTCTTCCATATTAAATTAGTTGGAAGTTATTTTATTACTTCTGCTATTCTGCTTTTAAGCCATGTCACCCTTTTTCATTTGCTAACAAATGATGGGAAATTTAAAGATCCAAGTGTTATCAGTAATACCTGGGAATTGTTTATGATGGAACTTAGAGGTGAAACAAGCACCACCGATCTTGGCGGGGGAATGCTTGGGGCAGTTTTATTTGCCTTATTCCATTATTTATTCGCTGAAACAGGTACTAAAATTATTGCATTTATTTTCATTTTAATTGGAATTATCTTACTTACCGGTAAATCATTTGGAGATTTCATCGGGAAAATCATGATTGTGATGGTTGATTTTTCAAAAAGTCAATGGGATGCCTTTAAAACGGATATGACAGATTGGAAACAAAAACAACGAGAGCGAAAAGCAGAAAGAATCACACAAAAAAGAAAAGAGCAGGAAAATCGTGAACAAAATCAGCCTGTCTTAAATGCAGAAACTCAACCACTCCAAGAGGAAATTAGAACATCTGAGCCAATTATATCAAGTTTTGCCGATAAGGCATATGTGGAAGAAGATGCCAAGGATAAGAATCACCGAGAAGAAACAAAGGATGGAAAAGGAACTTCTGAAGAGAATGAGGACAGTATCCCGCCAATCACCTTTACGGAAGTAGAGAATATTGCCTATGAGCTGCCACCACTTCGATTGCTCAATTTGCCAAAGAAAACAGATCAGAGTGGAGAATATGAACAAATTCATGCAAATGCGGCAAAGCTAGAGAGGACATTTCAAAGCTTTGGCGTGAAAGCGCGAGTAACACAGGTCCATTTAGGACCAGCTGTAACAAAATATGAAGTTCATCCTGACGTAGGTGTAAAGGTAAGTAAAATTGTCAGTTTAAGTGATGACTTAGCCTTAGCACTAGCTGCTAAGGGGATAAGAATTGAAGCGCCAATTCCTGGTAAATCCGCAATTGGTATTGAAGTTCCTAACTCTGAGGTTGCTGTAGTTTCGCTTCGCGAGGTATTAGAAGCAACACAAAATGACAAGCCTGACTCCAAGCTTTTAATTGGCTTAGGCCGGGACATTACAGGTGAAGCTGTTTTAGCTGAATTAAATAAAATGCCCCATTTACTTGTTGCAGGTGCAACCGGTAGCGGAAAAAGTGTTTGTATAAATGGCATTATCACGAGTATTTTAATGCGAGCAAAGCCCCATGAAGTGAAACTAATGATGATTGACCCGAAAATGGTTGAACTCAATGTTTATAATGGAATTCCTCATTTGTTAGCACCTGTTGTAACGGATGCAAAAAAAGCATCACAAGCTTTGAAAAAAGTGGTAAATGAAATGGAAAGACGGTACGAATTGTTTTCCTACACGGGTACACGTAATATTGAGGGCTATAATGACCACGTAAGAAAGCATAATTTAGAGGAAAATGATAAACAGCCACTACTGCCCTTTATTGTGGTAATTGTTGATGAGTTGGCAGATTTAATGATGGTTGCCTCGTCGGATGTAGAAGATTCGATTACCCGCCTTGCTCAAATGGCGAGAGCAGCGGGAATTCACTTAATCATTGCCACGCAGCGGCCATCGGTAGATGTAATTACTGGGGTAATAAAGGCGAATATTCCTTCCAGAATTGCCTTTGCAGTGTCAAGTGCAACCGATTCAAGGACAATTTTAGATATGGGTGGTGCGGAAAAACTTTTGGGAAGAGGGGATATGTTGTTCCTTCCGGTTGGAGAATCCAAACCAGTTCGTGTTCAAGGTGCGTTTCTGTCAGACCAAGAAGTCGAGGGCACGGTTGAATTTGTTATTTCCCAACAGAAAGCACAATACCAAGATGAGATGATTCCTGATGACATTCCTGAAGTAACAGGTGCGGTCGATGATGATATATATAATGATGCAGTTGAGTTAATTATTGAAATGCAAACAGCATCTGTTTCTATGTTACAAAGACGGTTCCGTATTGGCTACACAAGAGCTGCAAGGTTAATTGATGAAATGGAAGCACGCGGTATCGTTGGTCCATATGAGGGCAGTAAGCCACGTTCTGTTTTACAGCCAAAACCTAAAGATAAAGAAGAACAAAGTTCATAATTGAATAAGAAGTTATCATTTAAAAGTATTATCGAAAGTCCGGAACAGGTTAATTAACATCTATAACACAGCCTTTATTATGTTGAAGTATACAACTCATAATAAAGGCTTTTTTATACCATGAATAATGAGTCAAATAAAATACTAAAATAGTAGGAGGTTACAACAATGTAGAACTTGATACTAAAGTCTCGTCATAATAAATATAATACCTACATATACCCCCCGGGATTCTAAATAGAAAATGGGCGAAAATTCCTAGTAATATTTGTGACATTACCTTTTAGCCTTTTTCGACAAATTTTTTAATAGCTATTTATTTATCCCCAAAAAAGTGTTAATATAATTTCGATTAGTAGAAATGATATCAGATGTCTGATGTCTAAGGAATAAGGCTGGAGGAAACAGCATGTCTATAAAATCAGATAACCGGCATTTATACTTACAAGTAATCGATCGGTTAAAACAAGATATCGCTGATGGGGTATATAAAGAAAAAGAAAAATTACCTTCTGAGTTTGATCTTGCTAAACAACTTGGTGTAAGCAGGGCCACCCTTCGAGAAGCATTGCGAATACTTGAAGAAGAAAACGTTATCATAAGACGCCACGGTGTTGGAACTTTTGTTAATGTTAAGCCATTGTTTACTTCAGGGATTGAACAACTTAATAGTGTCACTGCCATGATAGAGCAAGCTGGAATGATACCAGGAACAATTTTCCTTAGCTCATCAACGCAAGGTTCGACCGAAGAGGATGTTCGTCGTTTCTCTTGTTCTACAAGTGAGGAGATTTTCGTGATGGAGAGGGTAAGAACCGCAAATGGAGAACCGGTCGTCTACTGTGTCGACAAGGTACCAGAACGCATATTGCCAGAAACATTTTCCCATACAGAAGAATCACTCTTCAGTATTTTGGAAGATAAGGCAAACCGAAGGATTACATACGCGGTTGCTCAAATCGAGCCAATTGGCTATCATGAAAAAATTTCCCCAATTCTAGAATGCGAACCAGAAACTGCTTTGTTAGTTTTAAAACAAATGCATTTCGATGAAATGGATGAACCAATCCTGTTTTCGGTAAACTATTTTAAAGCGGACAAGTTTAGTTTTCATGTTTTAAGGAAAAGAATTTAATTTTTTATCCTTTTTGAAAACGCAACCAGTCTTGCTATAAAAACATTTTTACTAAATCAAACCATATTCATAGGGGGTCAATACCATGAAGAAGCGTAAAATTGGAATGGCTTTATCACTAGTTCTAGCTGCTGGTACACTTTTGGGGGCATGTGGAAAAAGTGATGATACAAGTAAAGAACCAGCTACAGGTGGAGAAAAGGCAAATAAATTCTCTGTAGCAATGGTAACTGATGTTGGTGGTGTTGATGACAAATCATTCAACCAATCTGCATGGGAAGGTCTTCAAAAATTCGGTAAAGACAATGGCTTAACAAAAGGTAAAGGTGGATATGATTACCTTCAATCAAAATCTGATGCTGATTATTCAACTAACTTAAATACTCTTGCTCGTCAAGATTTTGATTTAGTTTACGGAATTGGTTTCTTAATGCAAGCTGCAGTAGAAGAAATTGCGAAGCAACAAAAAGATTCAAACTTTGCAATTATTGATGCTGAAGTTAAACAACCAAACGTTGCAAGTGTTCTTTTCAAAGAGCAAGAAGCAGCATTCCTTGCTGGTGTAGCAGCTGCACTTCAAACAAAATCTAACCATATTGGATTCATCGGTGGGATGGAAATCCCAGTTATCGAACGTTTCGAAGCTGGCTTCTTAGCAGGCGTTAAAGCTGCAAAACCTGAAGTGAAAGTGGATGTTCAGTATGCAGGTGCATTTGATAAAGCAGAATTAGGTCAAAATATCTCATCTAAAATGTATTCTTCAGGTGCGGACGTAGTGTTCCATGCTGCTGGTGGTACTGGGAACGGTCTATTCAAAGAAGCAACTGACAGAAAAGCAAAAGATCCTAGTAAAGAAATTTGGGCTATCGGTGTAGACCGTGACCAAAACGACATGGGTCCAGATATTGTTCTTACATCTGCACTAAAACGTGTTGACGTAGCGGTACAGGATTTATCTAAAAAAGCAATGGATGGCAATTTCCCTGGTGGAGAAGTTGCATTATACGGTTTAGCTGAAGATGGAGTGGGCGTAGCGCCAATCAACGCAAAAGCTGATAAAAAAGATGCGATTGAAGCTGCAGTAAAAGAATGGGTTGAAAAGATTAAATCAGGTGCAGTAAAGGTTCCAGGAACTCGTGCTGAATTAAAGACTTTTAGTGTAAAATAATTTTTATGAGGAATAAGCGGGATTTAAAAAGTGCTCGCTTATTCCTTTCTAAGGAATCCTAACTGAAGTGTAGAATAAATATTCTACACTTCATTTAAGATTTTAGTGGGGAGGAATTCCCTGTTTTTTTAAAATTCGGAAAGGTCTGACCTCTTACTACTGTTGGTCAATTTTTCCTTTTACCTTATCACAGGGAGTGAGAAAAGATGGAATATGTAATTGAAATGCTAAACATCCGTAAAGAGTTTAATGGCTTCGTTGCGAATGATAACATAACCCTTCAATTAAAAAAGGGTGAAATCCATGCCTTGCTTGGAGAAAATGGTGCAGGAAAATCAACCTTGATGAATGTTCTCTTTGGTTTATATCAGCCAGAACAAGGTGAAATCCGTGTGAAAGGGAAACCGGTTAACATTGCAAACCCTAATATCGCTAATGATCTTGGAATTGGAATGGTCCATCAGCACTTTATGTTGGTTGATACCTTCACTGTCACTGAAAATATTATCCTTGGTAGAGAAATAACCTCAGCTGGTCGAATTGATCTTAAAAAGGCAGAACAACAAGTTCGTGAAATTTCAGAGCGCTATGGTCTAGCGGTTGACCCGCAAGCGAAAATATCCGATATTTCGGTGGGGATGCAGCAACGGGTTGAAATCTTAAAAACACTCTATCGTGGAGCAGAAATTCTTATTTTTGATGAACCTACAGCCGTATTAACACCACAAGAGATTAAAGAATTAATCCAAATTATGAAAACGCTTATTAAAGAAGGCAAATCTATTATTCTCATTACCCATAAACTTAAAGAGATTATGGAAGTTTCAGACCGTTGTACCGTTATTCGTAAAGGTAAGGGGATTGGAACTGTAACCGTAAGCGAAACAAACCCTAATGAACTTGCGAGCCTAATGGTTGGACGTGAGGTTGTCTTTAAAACGGATAAAAAGGAAGCAACCCCAAAACAAGAAGTACTTGAAATCAAGGATTTGGTTGTTAAAGACCCTCGTGGTGTTATGGTTGTTAATGGTCTTAATCTTTCTATCCGTGCTGGGGAGATTGTCGGAATCGCTGGAGTTGATGGAAATGGACAATCTGAATTTATTGAAGCAATTACAGGATTACGAAAAGCTGAAACTGGCAGTGTAAAATTAAATGGCAAAGAATTGATCAATCATACTCCAAGGCAAATTACTGAATCTGGCGTAGGTCATATTCCTCAGGATCGCCACAAACACGGGTTAGTATTGAATTTCCCAATTGGAGAGAACATGGTTTTACAAACGTATAATAAAAAGCCATTCTCAAAGAACGGAATCTTAAACTTTAGTGAAATCTATAAAAAGGCTAAATCGCTAATAAGTGAGTTTGATGTTCGTACACCAAGTGAATACACATTGGCACGTGCCCTTTCTGGTGGTAATCAACAAAAGGCGATTATTGGACGTGAAATAGACCGTAACCCTGACCTACTCATTGCGGCACAGCCAACTCGGGGTTTGGATGTTGGGGCAATTGAATTCATTCATAAGCGCTTAATCGAGCAGCGCGATAATGGGAAAGGTGTCTTGCTAGTATCCTTTGAATTGGATGAAATTATGAATGTTAGTGACCGTATTGCGGTTATTTATGAGGGGAAAATCGTGGCTGTTGTTAATCCAAAGGAAACGACTGAGCAGGAACTTGGATTGTTGATGGCTGGATCGAATAGAAAGGAAGCGGGTGAACAAAACCATGTCTAAACGGTTTAAAAGTATTTTAACACCAATTATTGCTGTTTTATTAGGCATCATTGTTGGAACAATTATCATGTTATTTAGTGGGTACAATCCAATTGCGGCCTTTACGGCACTATGGAATGGCGCATTTGGAGATATCTATTATATCGGGGAAGTAGTAAGACAGTTTACCCCATATATCTTAGCCGGATTAGCTGTTGCTTTTGCTTTCCGAGTGGGCTTATTTAATATCGGGGTTGAGGGGCAATTCTTAGTAGGCTGGCTTGCAGCGGTTTGGGTAGGGGTAGCTTTTGACCTGCCTCGTATTATTCATTTACCACTTGCTATCTTAGCGTCCATAGTTGCAGGTGCGCTTTGGGCATTTATTCCTGGTCTATTAAAAGCACGTTTTCGTGTGCATGAAGTAATTGTAACCATTATGATGAACTATGTAGCCTTACATGTATCGAATTATCTTATTCGTAATGTAATCACAAATCATGGGGACAATTCGGGTCCTATTCATAAATCGGCAACGTTACGATCTGGCTGGTTAGAAAGTCTAACTGACTATTCTAGACTTCACTGGGGTATTATTCTTGCTATTATATCTTGCTTTATAATGTGGTTTTTATTAGAAAGAACAACAAGAGGGTTTGAATTAAGGTCAGTAGGTTTTAATCAACATGCCGCACAATATGCGGGCATGAACGTGAATAGAAATATTATCCTTTCAATGGTTATTTCCGGAGCCTTTGCTGGCTTAGCTGGTGCTATGGAAGGACTAGGAACATTCGAATATGCCGCTGTTAAGGGTGGATTCTCAGGCGTTGGTTTCGACGGAATTGCTGTGGCATTACTAGGTGGTAATACTGCTCTAGGTGTATTTTTCTCAGCGATACTATTTGGTGTTCTAAAAGTAGGAGCACTAAACATGCCGCTTGAAGCTGGAGTACCAAATGAATTAGTTGATATCATTATTGCGTTAATCGTATTCTTTGTTGCATCAAGCTATATAATAAGAGTTTTTCTTGACCGATTCAGTAAGAAGGAGGGGAAGTAAGTTGAGTTTAATGGATATTTTAATCATTCTTATTCCATCCACTTTATTATGGGCTGCTCCTCTTGTCTTCACTGCATTAGGCGGTATTTTCTCGGAGCGTTCTGGGGTAGTTAATATTGGACTTGAAGGTTTAATGGTAATTGGGGCATTTTCGGCGATCGTGTTTAACTTAACTACATTTGATACATTTGGCAGTGCTACACCTTGGATAGCATTATTAATAGCAATGGCTGCAGGAGCAATCTTTTCCTTATTACACGCGGTTGCGGCAATTACCTTCCGGGCGGACCATACGGTTTCCGGTGTGGCGATTAACTTACTCGCAACAGGACTTACCCTTTTTCTTGTAAAACTCATTTATGATAAAGGTGAAACTGGAATTATCAGTAAGGGGTTTAGCAAAATTGATATTCCTGTTTTAAAGGATATTCCTGTTATCGGTAAAATCTTCTTCCAAAATACGTATTGGACATCGTTTTTAGCAATTTTGGTTGCCATTTTAGTGTGGTTTATCGTTACCAAAACACCATTTGGTCTCCGCCTCCGCTCAGTCGGTGAACATCCGATGGCGGCAGACACTATGGGTATAAATGTCACCAAAATGCGTTATTTGGGTGTCATCCTTTCTGGAGCTCTTGGTGGTCTCGGTGGTGGAGTTTATGCACAATCCATTACGTCTAACTTCAGCCACTCGACAATCAGTGGTCAAGGTTTCATGGCGTTAGCCGCAATGATTTTCGGTAAATGGCATCCACTTGGTGCATTAGGTGCTGCAATCTTCTTCGGGTTCGCGCAAAGTATCAGTATCATTGGATCAAGTTTACCTTTCTTAAAGGAAATTCCAAATGTATACTTGTTAATTGCTCCATATGTGTTAACAATATTAGCTTTAACTGGATTCATCGGTCGTGCCGATGCACCAAAAGCTAGTGGAACCCACTACATCAAAGGTAATCGATAATAGGTTGAAAAAAGAACCCCTGATTTTATTTCAGAGGTTCTTTTTTTTGAAACAAAGAGTATTTGCTTGTAATGACCAAGCATGTCAAATTATAGTAATAAGTATAGGTTTTATTTCAAAGGAAAAGATATAAAGAAAAATGTTTACATATTGTTAAGTATGACCTTTGAATAGTTAAGGAGGAATGTAAATGGCCACTGCTACAGAAAAAATAACACCACTTAAGGGGTATAATTTACACTTTATACCAACAGAAAAATATAAAACCAATACATTGATTTGGAAGATGAAAGCACCATTAACTAAGGAGGATGTGACCAAACGCGCTCTTCTCCCTCAAGTATTGCAAAGTAGCACTAAAAAGTACCTTACAACCACGGCACTTCGTTCGTATCTCGATGAATTATATGGTGCCACCTTTTTTGTTGACCTCTCGAAAAAAGGTGAAAACCATATAATGAGTTTCTCTATCGAAATTGCCAATGAAAAATTCTTAAGTGATCCAAGCCCATTATTAAAAAAAGGGTTCGAATTGTTAGCCGAAATATTAACCAATCCAAATATTAAGGGAAATGCATTTGACCATGATACTGTAGAAAAGGAGAAGCGGACACAAAAACAAAGGATCCAATCAGTTTTTGACGATAAAATGCGCTACTCGAATGTCCGACTAATACAAGAAATGTGTAAAGGCGAACCTTATGCCTTAGAGGTAAATGGAGATGCAGCAGATGTCGATGCCATTACAGCTGAGAATCTATATGAATATTATAAAAACGCTTTTATTAATGATGAAATGGATTTATATATCATCGGGGATGTAAATGAAGAAGAGGTAAAGAATTATGCTGCTGAGCTTTTACATTTTGAGGACAGAAAACCGAAAAAGGTAGTACCACAGGAAATAAACAGAAATAGTCAGGTACAGGAAATAAAAGAAGAACAAGATGTAAAACAAGGTAAATTAAATATTGGTTATCGGACAAATATCGTCTATGGGGACCCAGATTATTTTGCCTTGCAGGTGTTTAACGGCATTTTTGGGGGGTTCTCGCATTCCAAATTATTTATTAATGTGCGGGAAAAAGCAAGCCTTGCATATTATGCAGCGAGCCGTCTTGAAAGTCACAAAGGCTTGATGATGGTTATGTCAGGCATTGATTTAAAGAATTATGACCAGGCAGTTGGCATTATCCATGATCAATTAGAGGCAATGAAAAATGGTGATTTCACAGACCAAGAGCTCGTACAAACCAAGGCAGTGATTCAAAATCAAATTCTTGAGACGATAGACACATCAAGAGGACTTACGGAAATTCTATATCATAACGTCGTGGCCGATGCAAATATTAATTTGGATACATGGCTTCAAGAAATGCAAAAGGTTACGAAAGAAGAAATTGTAGAAGTTGCAAAAAAAATCGAAATTGATACCATATACTTCTTAACTGGAACGGAGGCAGGCAAATAGATGGAGAAAATAACTTTCGACCAGCTTCAGGAAGAGCTTTATCATGAAAAACTAGCCAATGGACTAAATGTATATATCTTGCCTAAAAAGGGTTTTAATAAAACCTTTGCTACCTTTACGACGAAATATGGATCTGTTGATAATACATTTGTTCCATTAGGCAAAGAGGAGTATGTTAAAGTACCAGACGGCATAGCCCACTTCTTAGAACATAAGCTTTTTGAAAAGGAAGACGGTGATGTATTCCAGCAATTTAGCCGTCAAGGGGCATCCGCAAATGCTTTTACCTCCTTTACACGGACTGCTTATTTATTTTCAAGCACCTCTGATGTTGAAAAGAACCTTGAAACACTCGTTGATTTTGTTCAGGATCCTTATTTTTCTGAAAAAACGGTTGAAAAAGAAAAAGGGATTATTGGGCAAGAAATCACAATGTATGATGATAATGCAGATTGGCGCTTATACTTTGGATTAATCCAAAATCTATATCAGAACCATCCAGTTAAGATTGATATAGCAGGTACCATTGAGTCTATTTCACATATTACAAAAGATTGGCTATATGAATGCTATAACACCTTCTATCATCCGAGCAACATGCTTTTATTTATTGTTGGCCCAGTGGACCCCAACAGTTTCATGAACCAAGTGAAAGAAAATCAAGCAAAAAAAGAATACAAGGATATGCCTGAAATCAAGCGCAAATTTGAAACAGAACCCCCACAAGCAGCTGAAAAGAAACAAGTACTTGAAATGAATGTTCAAACGTCAAAATGCTTACTAGGTATTAAAGCACTTCATGTCGACCAAACAGGCGATGAATTGCTTAAAAATGAATTAACAATGAATGTATTACTGGATCTATTGTTTGGAAAAAGCTCAAAAAATTATAATCAGTTGTATAATGAAGGATTAATTGATGAAACCTTTTCCTTTGATTACACGCAGGAACAAGGCTTTGGGTTTGCGATGATTGGCGGGGATACAGGTGAACCTGATAAGCTGGCTGAAACACTAGAAAAAATGCTTCTGAAGGCTAAAAGCCAAATGATTTTTGATGAAGAACAATTGGAAAGAGCGAAAAGAAAGAAGATAGGGGCATTTCTACGAGCGATTAATTCACCTGAATATATCGCAAATCAATTTACTCGCTATGCATTTAATGATATGAATCTTTTTGATGTTGTTCCAACACTTGAAAAAATCACCTTAAATGATATACAATCACTAGCATCTGAGGTGATCTCGGAAGAACGCTTTTCAGTTTGCCAAGTAGTTCCAAAGAAAAAATAGAAAAGTGAAAGCGTCGTAAAACGGCGCTTTTTCTTCGTATAAAAGTTTTTTATTAGAGAGAGAGAGTGAAGAAATGAAATATGCACTGATCACTGGGGCAAGTGGTGGAATAGGACAAGCCATTGCGCTTAACCTCGCTGAAAAAGGCTATCATTTGTATCTGCATTATAATAAAAATGAACAATCGATTCGAGACCTAATCGAAAAACTGCTGCCATACGGTGGAGAGTATATTCCTATCCAAGCAGACTTTGGCGGCCCTAATGGTTATAAGAAAGTCTACTCTGAGGTTTTTTCGCTAGACGCCATCATCCATTGCGGTGGAAACAGTCAATATGGACTTCTTATTGATTTGCTACAGTCTGAAGCAGAGGCATTAATGAATGTTCAAGTACTAAATCCATTAATGCTGACCAAAGAGCTCCTGCCGAAATTACTTGTTAAAGGTAAAGGGAACATTGTCGTGATTACATCCATTTGGGGTCAAACAGGTGCGGCCTGTGAAGTGGCCTATTCTACCGCAAAGGGTGCACAAATTGCCTTCGTAAAGGCATTAAGTAAAGAATTAGCATTGAATGGCATTCGCGTTAATGCGATCGCCCCTGGTGCGATCGCGACACCAATGATGGAAGGTTTTTCACAAGAAGAGATGGACCAGATTTCTTATGAGATACCTATGGGAAGACTTGGTCAGCCAGAAGAAATAGCGAGGTGTGTCGCTTTCTTGCTCTCAGATGAATCTTCCTATATGACCGGGCAAGTCCTTGCGTTAAATGGTGGCTGGTATACATAAAATTCACAAGTTATTCATGTATAGTTCCCTTCACTTCATCGCAAAATAAACTTGTACTAATTTAAAGGAGGGAAAACAATGTCTGTTTTAGATAACTGGAAACAGTGGGAGGACTTTCTTGCTGATCGTCTTCACCATGCACAAAATGAAGGTATGAGTGAGGGAGCAATTAATAATCTTGCCTTTCAAATTGGGGATTATTTATCAAGCCAAGTAGAGCCAAAAAACGAGCAAGAAAGAATTCTTGCTGATCTTTGGTCTGTTGCTGATAAAGAAGAACAACAAGCTATTGCAAATATCATGGTTAAATTGATTCAAAATAATGGTGCCCGCTAAAAGAGAGGAGGTTTCTCCTCTCTTTTTGTATGTATAAATCTATAAACACCATTAAAGAAACGAATATCTGTGTTTTTACTTTCATCTTCATCCAAAATCATTTATTATAGGGGTTAGATGAGGAAATGCAGAAAAGTGTCGAAACTTCTTTATAGGAGGTTTATATCGTGAAAAAAGAATGGTATTTAGAATATGAGATTCAAAAGAACCGTCCAGGGCTATTGGGTGACATTTCATCCCTACTGGGTATGCTTTCTATTAATATTGTGACGATTAATGGTGTGGATGAAGGAAGACGTGGTTTGCTCATTTTAGCAAAAGACGATGATCAAATTAAACGACTAGAGTCAATTTTACATACTATGGACACAATAAAACTAATTAAACTTAGGGAACCAAAACTGCGTGACAGGCTTGCAGTTAGACATGGCCGATATATTCAAAGAGATGCTGATGATAAAAAAACCTTTCGCTTTGTAAGGAATGAACTTGGCTTATTAGTTGATTTTATGGCAGAATTATTTAAGCAGGAGGGACATAAACTGATTGGTATTCGTGGAATGCCACGGGTAGGTAAAACAGAATCATTAGTTGCAGCGAGTGTTTGTGCAAATAAACGTTGGTTATTTGTTTCATCGACACTGTTAAAACAAACAATCCGCAATCAATTAATTGAAGATGAGTACAACGAAAATAATCTATTTATTCTTGATGGAATAGTATCAACAAAACGAGCAAATGAACGTCATTGGCAGCTTGTCAGAGAAATCATGCGTCTACCGTCAGTAAAAGTAATCGAGCACCCTGATGTCTTTGTACAAAACTCAGAATACACACTCGATGATTTTGATTATATTATTGAGCTTAGGAATGACGCGGAAGAAGAGATTACATATGAAGTCGTTGATCAGCATAACATGTTCTCCGGATCAGATTTTGGTGATTTTGATTTTTAATAAATTGGAAGGTGTTAACAGTTGACTGAATTAGGGAATCGACTAAAAGAAGCCCGATTAGCTAAAGGATTAAGCTTGGATGATGTCCAATCCATGACCAAAATTCAAAAGCGGTATTTAATTGGTATTGAAGAAGGAAATTATGCGAGCATGCCTGGAAATTTCTACGTGCGTGCATTTATTAAACAGTATGCAGAGGCTTTAAGCCTCAATCCTGATGAAATCTTTGAAACCTATAAAGGCGAAATTCCTGCTACCTATAATGATGACTTACCCCAGCAATTGTCTAGAGTGAAAACACACAAAACAATTACTGAAGGTAATTCCAAAATATTTGATATTCTGCCAAAGGTATTAATCGGTGTTTTTGTAATTGGTGCAGCAAGCCTTTTATATTACTTTATATCAAATCATGCTAGTGGAAATTCAAATGAATCAATTAGTAAGCAGAATGAACCCGTTAAAATTGTTACATCGAAGAATCTTGAAAAAGAAAAAGCAGATGATAAAGATAATCAGAAAGTAAATGAGGAACAGAAGGATAATGCAGTACAGGAAGAGGAACAAACAACGGTAGAAGAAACACCTAAACAAGAAATTACAGCAGTTCAAAGCAGTGGCAGGAATTCAACCTATGAATTAAAAAATGCAGATAAATTTATTGTGAAGTTGGTTTCTAAAGGTCAAACCTGGGTTAGTATTAAAAATGGGAAAGGGAAATCCTTTTTTCAAGGAACACTAAAAACAGGTACAACTGAGAGCCAGACAGAAGATTTATCAGCAGAAAGTATGGCTGTGATCAGGGTTGGAAATGCTGCTGACACTGAAATTTATGTGAATGACCAAAAGCTCGAGTATGCAGTCCCAGCGACTGCGAATGTTCAGAACATAACGATTCAATATGTTCTGAAAGACGAATAGTCATCTGTAGATGACTATTTTTCACTTTTAATAAATAAACGGAGGAAAACTATGAATATTCCGAATAGAATAACGGTATCAAGAATATTATTAATTCCAATATTTTTGATTATTATGCTTGCTCCTTTTAAATGGGGCGACATGCAACTTCTTGGGACCGTCCTTCCAGTTACCCATTTTGTCGGTGCATTGATCTTCATTTTAGCCTCTGCAACTGACTGGGTTGACGGACATTATGCCCGTAAATATAACCTTGTCACTAATATGGGGAAATTTCTTGACCCATTAGCTGACAAATTACTCGTATCGGCTGCACTTATCGTTTTAGTTGAACTGAATGATGTTTATGCACCTTCATGGTTAGTTATTATTATTATTAGCAGGGAGTTTGCAGTAACAGGTTTACGCCTCTTGCTTGCAGGGGAAGGCGAAGTTGTTGCGGCTAATATGCTCGGCAAAATTAAAACATGGGCGCAAATTGTCGCGATATCATCGCTTTTATTACATAATATAATTTTTGCAATGATACCATTCCGTTTTGATATAGTGTCATTATGGGTGGCTTTAATTTTTACTATCTGGTCTGGCTGGGATTATTTTGCAAAAAATAGTCATGTCCTTAAAAATTCAAAGTAAACTTAATTCTACTATGTTGTAAAGGAAGATGTATTGCTATGAATGCTGAGATTATTGCAGTTGGTTCGGAGTTATTGCTAGGTCAAATTGTGAATACGAATGCGAGATTTCTGTCTCAGCAATTAGCTGGGCTTGGTATTAATGTCTATTTTCATACAGTTGTTGGTGATAATTCTGACAGGCTAAAGTCTGCAATAGAAATAGCCCAAAAACGTGCAGAGATTATAATATTTTCTGGTGGGCTTGGGCCTACAAAGGATGATTTGACGAAGGAAACGATTGCACGTCAGCTTGGTAAAGAACTCGTTATCGATGAAACGGCGTTAGCATCGATTGAACTTTTTTTTAAGCGGACCAATCGTGTCATGACAGAAAATAATCGAAAGCAGGCACTCGTATTAGCAGGATCTCACATTCTCCCAAATGATCATGGGATGGCGCCGGGCATGGTTGTAGAATCCGGCGGTCATACGTATATGCTGCTGCCTGGCCCGCCAAAGGAAATGGAACCGATGTTTCTCCAGTATGGGTCCCAGGCTCTTTCTAAAAGAAACAAGTCCACCGAGAAAATTGTCTCAAGGGTGTTAAGGTTTTTTGGAATTGGAGAAGCAGCTCTGGAAACAGAAATTATTGATTTAATTGATGCGCAAAGCAATCCAACGATAGCCCCGCTTGCAGGAGATGGGGAGGTTACTTTACGACTGACAGCAAAACATGTGGACGAAAATGCAGCACAGGCTATGCTGGATGAACTAGAAAAGACGATAAATCAGCGTCTTGGTGCATTTTTATATGGCTATGATAATACGTCGCTTTTGATAGAAGTAATGAAATCTTTAAAAGAAAGAAACTTAACTATTACTGCCGCTGAGAGTTTAACAGGAGGACTATTCCAGCAAGAGTTAACATCAATTTCGGGTGCAAGTTCAGTGTTTTACGGTGGTGTAGTTTGTTATTCAAATGAAGTGAAACGACAGCTATTACATGTACAGGAAGAAACGCTTAAAACACATGGTGCGGTAAGTGAACAATGTGCTAGAGAGCTGGCCGAAAATGCTTCAAAGGTATTTAAAACCGATATTGGGATTAGTTTTACGGGTGTTGCTGGTCCTGAAGAACTTGAAGGCAAGCCAGTTGGTACAATTTATGTAGGGATTGCAATGAATGGAAGGCCGACAATTGTAGAAAAGATCACACTTGGCGGAACAAGGGAAGCGAACAGGAGCCGTGCAGTGAAATTTGGCTGCTATTTTCTCCTTCGAATTTTAAAAGAGTCACAGAATGCTAATTAGCGTTCTGTGGCTTTTTTGACAAGATAAGAAAGTTTAACATTTCGACTTTGAAAATTGTCCAGCTCCAGCGCCCTAGCGGCTAGTGTCCTTCGCTCTCCGCCCTACGATAAGTCAAGCACGAATGCGCCTTCGGCTCTTCGTGTTTCCTTTATCTCAGTTGGAGCGCTCCAGGCCATACGCCGCTGAATAGGGCGCTTGAGCTTCTCTTAATAAACTAGGATTAGAAAAAAGTCTGACAATAGAGGAAATTATCCTTTTCGGACTACTAAAAATGCAAAATGATACAAAAGTCAGGGGGATTTTCCTTTTTTTACAACGATTTTGTTTTGAAAATAAACGAATGAATGTTCGTTTTTTTACTCGACAAATATCCGAAAAGCGGTTATATTATTAGTAGGAATTAATTTAATAGATTATAGCAATTTGCTTGTGTTTATATAAGGGAGGAAAAGATTCGTGAGTAATGATCGTAAAGCGGCCTTAGAAATGGCGTTAAAGCAAATAGAAAAGCAATTTGGTAAAGGTTCTGTCATGAAAATGGGAGAGAAAACAGATACGAGGATTTTAACGAGTCCGAGTGGCTCGTTAGCACTTGATGCAGCACTTGGAGTCGGTGGATATCCTAGAGGGCGTATTATCGAAGTTTATGGTCCTGAGAGCTCAGGTAAAACCACGGTTGCTTTGCATGCGATTGCTGAAGTTCAAGCAAATGGCGGACAAGCAGCATTTATAGATGCTGAACATGCCCTTGACCCAGCGTATGCCCAAAAATTAGGTGTTAACATTGATGAGTTATTGCTATCACAGCCAGATACGGGTGAACAAGCGCTTGAAATCGCAGAAGCATTAGTACGAAGTGGTGCAATTGATATTATTGTAGTCGACTCAGTAGCAGCATTAGTTCCAAAAGCGGAAATTGAAGGCGAAATGGGAGATTCTCACATGGGCTTACAGGCTCGTTTGATGTCGCAAGCCCTACGTAAATTATCTGGAGCCATCAATAAATCGAAGACCATCGCCATCTTTATTAACCAAGTTCGCGAAAAAATTGGCGTTATGTTTGGAAACCCCGAGACAACACCAGGTGGACGTGCATTGAAATTCTATTCCACCGTCCGTATTGAAGTTCGTCGTGCAGAGGCGTTAAAGCAGGGAAATGATATTGTAGGTAATAAGACAAAGATAAAAATAGTTAAGAATAAAGTCGCTCCTCCTTTCCGTACGGCTGAAGTAGATATCATGTATGGTGAAGGGATTTCTAAAGAAGGCGAAATCATTGATCTAGGCGCAGAATTAGATATCGTTGAAAAGAGCGGATCATGGTACTCCTATAATTCTGAAAGATTAGGTCAAGGCCGTGAAAATGCAAAGCTATACTTGAAGGAAAATCCAGATGTTCGCCTCGAAATTCAAGGGAAAATCCGTGAACATTATGGTTTAGATGGTGAAAAATTTGTCACTGAGAAAGACGATGATGAACAATTTGAATTAATAGACTAATGTAGATGAGCAAAGCTATTTATGGTTTTGCTCTTTTTTTACATAATGTTATTTTTAAACAAAGTTTTATTAGTTAGGCTTTGTTAAAGCCTATTGTTGATTTTTATAGCAAGTTGATTGGGGAGCGGAAGGCGCGAAGACTCCTGCGGGAGGACGGGGCAGGGAGACCCCACAGGCGCATAGCGCCGAGGAGGCGGATAGTAACCGCGGAACGCGAAGCGCCTGGAGCGGAAATCAACAGCCAAGTTTAACAGAGCCAATTGTTAAAATACAATGGATTTCAGCCTTTAGGAGGAATAAATGATGTCCTATTCTAAATATTTCAAAAAGCCAATAGGACTAAGCCTTGACAATGAATATTCCCACCTTTACAATTAACATGTATATTTTACATTTTTGGTATTATTACAATTCGAAAAAAGCCTTGGTGCTTGCTGTATGTTGAGTCTAAACAATGTACATGCCGACACTTAAAAAATGTAACAAAAGTTCATAGCAAGAGGAGGTGTAACGATGGAACCAATTACAATCATCTCCATTTTGCTTGGCCTTATCGTCGGTGCCGTTGTTGGCTATTTTGTTCATAAATCCATTGCTGATGCAAAAGTAGCAGGTGCAAAGAATGCTGCAGAGCAGATTCTTGAAGATGCTAAACGTGATGCTGATTCATTGAAAAAGGAAGCTTTGCTAGAAGCAAAGGATGAAATTCACAAGCTTCGGACTGAAGCAGAGCGTGAGGTTCGTGAACGAAGAAATGAAATGCAAAAACAAGAAAACCGTTTACTGCAAAGAGAAGAGAATTTAGATCGAAAAGAGGAAACGTTAAACAAACGTGAAAATCTTTTAGAAAAGAAGGATGATTCTCTAAACCAAAGACAACAGCATATTGAAGAGATGGAAAGCAAAGTGGACGAGTTAGTACGAAAACAACAAACTGAACTCGAACGAATATCGAGCTTAACGCGCGAGGAAGCAAAAACAATCATTATTGATCGAATGGAGCAGGAACTTATCACTGACACTGCGATAATGATCAAGGAAAGCGAAAATCGTGCAAAAGAGGAAGCCGACAAGAAAGCAAAGGAAATACTTTCGTTAGCAATCCAGCGTTGCGCTGCTGACCATGTTGCGGAAACGACTGTCTCTGTCGTCAACCTGCCAAATGACGAAATGAAGGGCCGTATTATTGGCCGTGAAGGAAGAAATATTCGTACGCTTGAAACGTTAACAGGAATTGATTTAATCATTGATGATACTCCTGAAGCTGTCATTCTATCAGGTTTTGATCCTATTCGTCGCGAAACGGCTCGCTTAGCACTGGAGAAATTGGTCCAAGACGGGCGTATCCATCCGGCACGAATTGAGGAAATGGTAGAAAAATCACGTCGCGAAGTAGATGAGTATATCCGTGAAGTGGGTGAGCAAACCACCTTTGAAGTGGGTGTTCATGGACTCCATCCAGATCTGATCAAAATTCTTGGTCGCTTAAAATTCCGTACTAGTTACGGGCAAAACGTATTAAAGCATTCAATGGAAGTTGCGCAACTGTCTGGTTTACTTGCCGCTGAACTTGGCCAAGATGAAACTTTGGCACGTCGTGCGGGCTTGCTTCATGATATTGGGAAAGCCATTGACCATGAAGTAGAAGGCAGCCATGTTGAAATTGGTGTTGAACTTGCAACTAAATACAAGGAACATCCGGTAGTAATCAATAGTATTGCTTCCCATCATGGGGATACAGAGGCAACATCTATCATAGCCGTTTTAGTTGCAGCAGCAGATGCCTTATCAGCTGCAAGACCAGGTGCACGTAGTGAGACGCTTGAAAACTATATTCGCCGTCTTGAAAAGTTAGAGGAGATTTCGGAATCCTATGAAGGTGTAGAGAAATCCTTTGCCATTCAAGCAGGTCGAGAGGTACGTATTATAGTTAGACCGGATTCAGTTGATGATCTTGCTGCACATCGATTAGCACGCGATATTCGTAAGCGCATTGAAGAAGAGCTTGATTATCCAGGTCATATTAAAGTGACAGTTATTCGTGAGACACGGGCTGTTGAATACGCAAAATAAAGCGGTGCGCATGCACCGCTTTATTTTTTGCAGCACCTTATCCGATTAAATAAAGTCTGAATGTGATACAATTTATACAATAACAATTTTTTTAACGAAAGGGACCAAAATGAATCTACTTTTTATCGGTGATGTTGTCGGTTCACCAGGCCGGGACATGGTGAAGGAATATTTGCCAAAATTAAAAGAAAAATATCGTCCTCACTTTACTATTATCAATGGGGAGAATGCAGCAGGAGGCAAGGGGATTACTGAAAAAATCTATCGTGAATTCTTAGGGTATGGGGCACAGGCGGTAACACTGGGTAATCACACATGGGATAATCGTGAAATTTTTGAATTTATCGGTTCTGCAAAAAATATGGTTAGACCAGCGAATTTTCCAGAAGGAACACCAGGGAAAGGTATGGCTTTTTTTAAAGTCAATGATTTAGAAGTTGCTGTTATAAATCTGCAGGGGCGAACCTTTATGGCTTCATTGGATTGTCCTTTTAAGAAAGCTGACGAATTAGTTGAAATTGCTAGGGAGAGAACCCCATATATTTTTGTGGATTTTCATGCGGAAGTAACAAGTGAGAAACAGGCAATGGGTTGGTATTTAGATGGAAGGGTCTCTGCCGTTGTGGGGACACATACACATGTTCAAACGGCCGATAACCGGGTTTTACCGGGAGGCACAGGATATTTATCTGATGTAGGGATGACAGGGCCGTATGATGGCATTTTAGGGGTGGAGAGAGAAGCAGTCCTTAAAAGGTTCCTAACCAGCCTGCCAGTCCGGTTTGAAGTGGCAACGGCAGGAAGAAATCAATTAAGTGCAGTTATGATTGAATTAGATCGTAAAACAGGCTTAACAAAAAAGATACAGCCCATTTTAATAAATGATGACCATCCGTTTTACTCTTAAGAGCAAATTTCATTTGCTCTTATTTTTTTGTTACTAAATATCTTTGAACAGTGTCTAGCTCAAGCGCCCAGCAGCTAGTGGACTTCGCTCTTTTCCCTACGATAAGTCAACATCGAATCGCTTCGCTCTCCGTGTTTCCTTTATCTCAGTCAAAGCGCTCCAGTCCATCCGCTGCTAACCGGGCGCCTCCGCTTTTCTAATTTTTTTGTCCAAGCCGGAATATGTTTTTTGACAAATGAATATAGTAGCAGTGGAATGTTATAACCTGATTTGTTCATGAAACTGCTCATGCGGGATCGGGATTTTCTAAGGAGGAGCTAGAAATGGATATATTAAAAGTTTCAGCAAAATCTAATCCTAATTCTGTAGCTGGTGCGCTTGCCGGGGTTCTGCGTGAAAGAGGTGCAGCGGAAATACAGGCAATTGGGGCGGGTGCATTGAATCAAGCCGTAAAGGCAGTAGCGATTGCTCGAGGATTTGTAGCACCTAGCGGAGTTGATTTAATCTGTATCCCTGCGTTTACCGATATTTTAATTGACGGGGAAGAACGCACAGCTATCAAGCTAATTGTAGAACCACGTTGAAAGAGATAGACTATTTATAGGCGATCAAACAAAGGGACATTTACCTTTACCTGCTTGTTTTACAAGCAGGTATTTTTTAGGTTTTATTTCTCACTAATTGGTATTAAATGATATTTACTTATTAAAGTATTATTCTACCATAACCTTTAATAAATTTTAAAATTCAAATCATGAATGTGCATAGCTTGAATTAATATTGCAAAACGCCGTATAATGCGGATAAATTATGTTTTTTTATTTGTTATCTTGTAGAAAGCAAGTATATTTCAAATAATAAAAAAATATTCATATTTTAAACATTATTTCGCTTTTAAGGGTTGCAATTTTTAGTTCATAGGTCTAGAATTGTAAGCGTTTAGTACATATCCTTTCTACTTTTTATTAGTCTTTTTATATAAAATGGGCTAATTTCTAGTGATTTACTCGGAATAGTGCTAAACTAATAAATGGATCATCAAAACTACTTATTTTTACATATCCAAAGGGGTGTAAGTCATGATCAATCAACTTTCATGGAAAGTTGGAGGACAACAAGGGGAAGGTATTGAAAGTACTGGGGAAATCTTTGCTATTGCACTGAATCGCCTGGGATATTACTTGTATGGTTATCGTCACTTTTCTTCACGTATTAAAGGTGGTCATACCAACAATAAAATCAGAGTTAGTACTACAGAAGTTCGTTCTATTTCTGATGACTTAGATATCCTTGTAGCATTTGACCAGGAAACTATTGATGTAAACTACAAAGAATTACACAGTAATGGAGTAATCCTTGCTGATGCAAAATTCAATCCAAAGAAGCCGGAAGATACTGAAGCTGCATTGTATGCGGTTCCATTTACTGAAATTGCCACAGAGCTCGGAACTTCTCTAATGAAAAACATGGTTGCAATTGGTGCAACTTCTGCTGTATTAGACTTAGATATTAATGTATTTGAAGTAGTAGTTCGCGAGATTTTTGGTAAAAAAGGCGACCAAGTAGTTGCAAAAAATATGGATGCGATCAAAGCTGGCTTTGATAAAATGAAGGAAAATCTTGCAGTTGGCATCCAAACAATGGAGCTTGAAAAGGCTGATGGCAAAAAGCGGATGTTCATGATAGGAAATGACGCTATTGCTCTTGGAGCTATTGCAGGCGGATGCCGTTTTATGGCAGCCTACCCAATTACACCAGCTTCTGAAATAATGGAATATTTGATTAAAAAGCTACCTGCACTAGGTGGAACTGTAATTCAAACCGAAGATGAAATTGCTGCATGTACAATGGCAATTGGAGCAAACTACGGCGGTGTTCGTACAATTACTGCTTCGGCAGGTCCAGGATTATCTTTAAAAATGGAAGCAATTGGCCTCTCAGGTATTACTGAAACGCCACTAGTAATTGTTGACACGCAACGTGGCGGTCCATCAACAGGATTACCAACAAAACAAGAACAATCAGACCTTATGGCGATGATTTATGGAACACATGGTGAAATTCCGAAAATTGTAATGGCTCCAAGCACTGTTGAAGAAGCATTCTATGATACAGCTGAAGCATTCAACTTAGCAGAAGAATATCAATGTCCAGTCATTATTTTATCTGACCTACAATTATCCTTGGGTAAACAAACGGTTGAACCATTAAATTATGACAAGGTTGAAATCAGACGTGGAAAATTAGTAACAGAAGACATACCCGCTAACGAAAACAATGCATATTTTAAACGCTATGAAGTAACAGAGGACGGAGTTTCTCCACGTGTAATCCCTGGAATGAAAAATGGTATTCATCACGTAACAGGTGTCGAGCATGATGAGACTGGTAAACCATCGGAATCTGCTCCAAACCGAATTGCGCAAATGGATAAGCGTTTCCGGAAGGTCGAAAATATCCGCTTTAATACACCAGTATATACAAATGTTAAGCACGAAGATGCTGATGTACTATTTGTAGGTTTTAACTCGACTCGTGGTGTTATTGAAGAAGCAATGACTCGTTTAGAGAAAGACGGCTTAAAAGTAAATCATGCCCATATTCGTTTGATCCATCCGTTCCCAACTGACGATGTTCTTCCGCTTGTTCGTTCTGCGAAGAAAGTTGTTGTAGTGGAAAACAATGCAACTGGACAATTAGCCAATATTATGAAAATGAATGTTGGACATGCTGAAAAAATTACTAAGCATCTTAAATATGATGGTAATCCGTTCCTACCACACGAAGTATATACAAAATGTAAGGAGTTGTTCTAAATGGCCACTTTTAAAGACTTTCGTAACAATGTAAAACCGAACTGGTGCCCTGGCTGTGGCGACTTCTCCGTACAAGCGGCAATGCAACGTGCGGCAGCAAATGTAGGCTTAGAGCCAGAAAACTTAGCTGTAATTTCTGGAATCGGCTGTTCAGGACGTATTTCCGGTTATATTAATTCATATGGCTTCCATGGGATTCATGGTCGTTCACTTCCAATCGCACAAGGTGTTAAAATGGCTAATCGTGATTTAACTGTTATCGCCTCTGGTGGTGACGGTGACGGTTATGCGATCGGGATGGGGCATACGATTCATGCCATTCGTCGTAATCTTGATATAACTTATATCGTTATGGATAACCAAATATATGGTTTGACTAAAGGTCAAACTTCTCCACGTTCAGCTACTGGCTTTAAAACAAAGTCAACTCCGATGGGGTCGATTGAGCAATCAATTTCTCCGATGGAAATGGCGTTGACTGTAGGAGCAACATTTGTTGCACAAAGTTTCTCTACAGATCTAAAAGATTTAACTGCTTTAATTGAAGCCGGTTTAAAACACAAAGGATTTTCTTTAATCAATGTTTTCAGCCCATGTGTTACTTATAATAAAGTGAACACCTATGATTGGTTTAAAGAAAATCTAACAAAACTTAGTGATATAGAGGGTTATGACCCTTCAAATCGCGAAGATGCGATGCAGACATTAATGAAGCATAATGGTCTTGTTACAGGACTTATTTATCAAAATACTGAGCGTAAGTCTTATCAAGAACTGATCACGGGCTACTCGGAAGCACCGTTATCTAAAGCTGACCTTAATCTTGACCAAAATTATTTTGATAAATTAGTTTCTGAATTTATTTAATGATAAAAGCAAAATCCCGTGACTTGACGTCACGGGATTTTCTATTGTTTTCAATCAAGTTAACCTTTATACTATAATAATGTGCGGAGAAAGTCTGAAGTCTTCATTCATCTTTTGCACAGATTAAAATCTTAAAAATTTAATAGATGAATTACGTAATATGAAAAGAAAGGGGCATTTGAACAAATGAATGAAAAACAACGTTTAGAAGGTCAGAAAGTCGAGTCTGTTAATTCTTCGGACAAAAAATCCGCAAAGGATTACAGCAAGTACTTTGAACAAGTAATTACTGCACCTTCTTTAACAGAAGCGAAGAAACGCGGAAAAGAAGAAGTAAAGTACCATAATGATTTTTCTATTTCTGAAGAATTTCGTGGAATGGGCGAGGGGCGGAAATTTTATATCCGTACTTATGGCTGCCAAATGAACGAACATGATACTGAAGTAATGGCTGGGATTTTCTTAGCATTAGGCTATGAACCAACCGACAGCACGGAGGATGCCAATGTCATTCTTTTAAATACATGTGCGATCAGAGAGAACGCAGAAAATAAAGTGTTCGGTGAACTGGGCCATTTAAAGTCCTTGAAATTGGAAAAGCCTGATTTACTTATCGGTGTTTGTGGATGTATGTCTCAAGAGGAATCTGTAGTTAATAAGATTCTCAAAACCTACCATCAGGTCGATATGATTTTTGGTACCCATAATATTCATCGTTTACCAAATATATTGCATGAAGCATATATGTCAAAAGAAATGGTTGTTGAAGTATGGTCAAAAGAAGGCGACGTGATTGAAAACCTTCCAAAAGTACGCCGTGGAAATATTAAAGCATGGGTTAACATCATGTACGGCTGTGATAAATTCTGTACGTATTGTATCGTACCTTTTACACGTGGGAAAGAACGAAGCCGACGTCCAGAAGAAATTATCCAAGAAGTTCGTCATCTAGCAGCACAAGGCTACCAAGAAGTTACTTTGCTTGGTCAAAACGTGAATGCCTATGGAAAAGATTTAGAGGACGGAACTTATGGACTTGGTGAACTGATGGATGAATTGCGAAAAATTGATATTCCACGGATTCGTTTTACAACAAGCCACCCGCGTGACTTTGATGATCGTCTAATTGAGGTCCTTGCCAAAGGCGGCAATTTAATGGATCATATCCATTTGCCAGTGCAATCAGGATCAACTGATGTGTTAAAAATCATGGCTCGTAAATATACAAGAGAACAATATTTAGAACTTGTTAAAAAAATCAAAGCGGCCATTCCGAATGTTGCTTTAACAACGGATATTATCGTTGGTTATCCGAACGAAACAGACGAACAGTTTGAAGAAACGATGTCCCTCTATCGTGAAGTTGGTTATGAATTAGCATATACATTTATTTATTCTCCGCGTGAAGGTACTCCAGCTGCAAAAATGGAGGATAACGTTCCGATGGAAGTGAAGAAAGCACGTTTACAACGCCTAAACGCTCTTGTGAATGAACTTTCATTAGAAGCTATGAAAAAACATGAAGGCCAAATCCTTGAAGTTCTTGTTGAAGGGGAAAGTAAAAACAATCCTGATGTTCTTGCAGGCTACACTTCTAGGAGTAAGCTTGTAAACTTTGTTGCACCAAAATCAGCGATTGGCAAGATTGTAAAAGTGAAAATTACACAAGCAAAAACATGGTCATTAAACGGAGAAATGGTGGAAGAACTAGAACCAGCAGAGGTGAAGTAAAGTGGCGAAATATACAAAAGACGATATCGTTGCACGTGCAACTGATTTAGCACGGATGATTGCAGAAACAGAAGAAGTTGACTTTTTTAAACGAGCAGAGGCTCAATTAAATGAAAATAAGAAAGTTCATACCTTAATAGCTGACATTAAGGGATTGCAAAAGCAGGCTGTAAACCTTCAGCATTATGGAAAACCAGAAGCACTAAAAAAGGTAGAAGATAAAATTGCTTCAATTGAGCAAGAGTTGGATGAAATACCTGTGGTCCAGGATTTCAAACAATCACAATTAGAAGTGAATGAATTGCTACAAATCATTGCCTCAACCATTTCGAATACTGTAACCGATGAAATTATCATTTCAACGGGCGGCGATGTATTGTTAGGAGAAACTGGATCTAGCATGCAAAATGGCGGCGGTGCTTGTGAAGGTCACGACGATTGCGATCACGATCATTAATATTCTAGTCAGGCTTTTAACAAAGCCTGGCTTTTTTTTAGGCAGTGTTAAAGGTCAATGTTGATTTATAACCAAGTAAGTTGATTGGAGCGGAAAGCGCAGCGCCTGGAGCGAAAATCAACAGCCAAGTTTAACAGAGCCATTTTTATAAATCTTATCCACTTTTATATTCCCCTGATTCCTGCCATTTTATTAACCTTCGTTTTAAGTACAGGCTAGGAAGGCACACACCTATAAATCCCGCATAAAATGAACTATGACTAAACTTTTATCCAGCACTCATCAAAATAAATATCACACTAGTCTTATATCATGCATACGATGAAATGAAAATGAATGAGGAGGGTTCGCGCGAAATGGGAGACTATAGAGAGATAATTACCAAGGCCGTAGTAGCGAAAGGACGTAAATTCACCCAGTCCAATCATACGATTAGCCCGGCGCATAGTCCAACAAGTATACTTGGCTGTTGGATCATCAACCATAAATACAATGCGAAAAAGGTTGGCAAGACTGTAGAGATACATGGCTCTTACGACATCAATGTTTGGTATTCATTTAATGACAATACCAAAACAGAAGTTGTTACAGAACGTGTCCAATATACAGATGTCATTAAGTTAAAGTATCGTGACCATGACTGCCTCGATGACAATGAAATAAGTGCTCGAGTGCTACAGCAGCCTAATTGCTGTGAAGCGGTCATTTCCCCTAATGGTAACAGAATCATCGTCCATGTCGAAAGGGAATTCCTTGTAGAGGTGATTGGCGAGACTAAGGTTTGTGTTCGCGTCAGTTCTGAAGGCTGCAAGGACAATGACGATGAGTGGGGAATGGACGTAGACGATGAAGAATTCGAGGAGTTAAATCCTGATTTCTTAGTCGGCTCAGAAGAAGAATAAAACTAACTAGGAGGTTTTTACTTCCTAGTTTTTTTCTTTTTTCGGAAAAAGGATGGAAAAATTCTGATTTAAGAATGATTAGATGCTAAAATCAGCAAGCTATTTTAAGGAGGTGTTACTATGGAACCCAGACAGCCTGGAAATAAAAATATGCCTGATTTTGAACAATTAAATGACAGAATTATCGCTGAAAGCTCTCCTTCGCCAATGTTAGTTATTAAAACAAATCTTGACCCAAAAGATACTTCAGAAAATAATCCGTATTATCATGATACGGAAGAAAAAAATGCTAAAGCAATGAAGGAATACTTTCAGGAATAAGAAAAGCCAGGATATTAAACCTGGCTTTTCTTCCATTCTGGTTTTAATAATGATAATACAAACGTATCATGAAATTGCTCATTTTGATTGATATACCCTCGTAGTAAACCTTCCTTCGTGAAGCCTAGCTTAATTAGTAAATTTACGGATGACATATTTTCAGGGTAAACTATAGCTCCAATTCGAAATAAATCCAATTGATTAAAACTAAAGCGGATCACTTCTTTAATCGCCTCTGAACCATAGCCCATCCTCCAATAGTCGGGATGAAGCTCATAACCAATTTCTGCGCGCTTATTTTTTAGATGTAAACTATTAAGACCAACAGTGCCGATGATCCTTTGATTTTCCTTTAATTTGATACCCCAGCGGATTCCACGTTTATCAACCAGGTTCTTATGAAACATATCAATTAATCTTGAAGCTTCGACAGGTAAAGTAAAACGATTTGTTCCATAAAAACGGGTCACTTCTTCTAATGATAAAATCTCGTATAGATAATCTACATGCTGATGTGTTAGTTCAATTAATTTAAGTCTTTTCGTATTTAAAATGGGAAAAGTCATGGCAACCCTCTCTATTTGTCCCTTTACCTGTATACTCAATAAGAGCGGTAAAAGGGGATTTCCAAATGAATACTAAATTTTTCTGTTAACTAATAGTGTATAATGGCTTATAAGAAATTTCCATTAAATTTTGAATAAAATTAGTTGAACATTTTATCTAACATAGTGGTAAGATGTGTGGAGAAAATCATTTCTTAGATTAACCCTTTTCAAAAAATGAATGCCTAATAGATTAGAAGGTGTGCAAATGCAAAAAGCAGAGTATATAAATTTAATAGAAACAGAATTATTACCAAGAATACAATTAACGTCTGATAGTCCGTTTGACCCCATCATTGTAAAAAATATGTCACCGTTATGGAAAACGATCGGGAGCGGCAATTATGCTGGGGTCTTTACACTTGATGCTCATCCAGAGTGGGTGGTAAAAGTTTATGGTCGAAGCCCCGAGGAGCTTAAAAAAGAAATTGATGTTTACAATAGGTTAGGAAATCATAAAAGTTATTCTTCACTTTATGATTATGGGGAAAATTATCTAATCTTAAAAAAGCTTAACGGTATTACCTTGTTTGATGCTGTGGTAAAGGGAGTTCCAATCCCTGAGGCTGTCATAAAGGATATTGATTCAGGTTTGGATTATGCGAGGTCGGTTGGATTAAATCCCTATGATGTTCACGGCAAGAATGTCGTCATGTTTGAGGGGAGAGGTTATATTGTTGATATTTCTGATTTTTATAAACAAGGGTACTGCAAAAAATGGAAAGATTTAAAAAAAGCTTATTACAAGATTTATTTACCATATATATATAAATATCATCCGCCTATCCCATTTTTTATCGTCGATGCGGTGCGAAAAGGATATCGGATGTATCGTCGTTTGAAAAAAAAGGCAATAAAGAAAAATAAAAATTAGCGAGGTGAAATTATGGATGATCGTCAATTTCGAAACGCAATGGGAAAGTTTGCAACAGGGGTAACGGTGGTCGCAACGGAAGTGGCTGGAAATGTCCATGGAATGACTGCGAATGCATTCATGTCTGTTTCTCTAAATCCAAAACTTGTCGTAATCTCAATTGCTGAAAAAGCACAAATGCTTGAAAAAATAAAACAAAGTAAAAGCTTTTCAGTCAATATACTTGCGGCAGATCAACAAGAATTATCAAAGATTTTCGCGGGACAGTCGAAAAATCAACAAGAAATTGTGTTTGACCGCCTCGAGGGTATACCAGTTTTACCAGGAGCAACTGCTCAAATTGTTTGCGAAGTATCAGCGGAGCATGATGAAGGTGATCACACACTTTTTATTGGCAGAGTAACCAATCTTAAAGTTGAAGATTCTGAGCCATTAATCTATTTTAGTGGAAAATACCGATTGTTAGCAGAAGAGTAATTGGTGGGTTAAGCAGATTGGTTAGTTTTTTACTAATTTTTGAAAAGATTATATAAAATAGACTCGATAAGCAAAGATTATCAGTAAAATTTTACTTGATAACGATATGTAAAAAATGTCCTGAAATTTTCAGGGCATTTTTTAGTGTTTTCGCGAAATAACGACTATAATTCTAAAAATAAATAATATTTAGAATATATTGACAAGTATTTATTTGGTATGTAGAATTACAGTTAGTAAAAGAAAGCGCTTTTTTTACCGTTTTATACAATTAAAAAAGTAATAAACGTAAAATTAAAATTTTAGTTCTGTTGTTTTGATGGCCAACAAAACAACCTGCTCGAAATTTTTGTTTTATTTTGAAAGCGGATTCATTATCTATTTCAAAACATTTATGAAATGATATGGGAGGTTTAACAATGGCAGTAAAGACCATCAGCAGAAATTTTCTTAAGTTTTTGGTTGTTATTCTTGCTTTCCAAGATGTTGCTGCAGGGGTAGCAGGATCAATAATGGCTGACATCATTAAGGCATTTCCACAATATGACCCCACAATTGTTATGTTAGTTGCTACTTTTCCAGGATTAATACAAATTGTTCCTGCTCTCTTTTATGGTAAACTTTCCAAAATGTTCAAGAAGCGAACACTATTGTTTGTAGGCTTAAGCCTTTTCATCATCGGAGGAGTCCTTCCAACATTTATTGATAACCTATGGTTGATAATTGCTATGAGAGGGATTTTAGGGCTTGGTGTCGGGATTACAATGCCGTTATCGGTGGACGTTATTACAGATTTCTTTGATGGAAGAGAAAGAGATTTCTTGATTGGATTTGGTACATCAACGATTGCCTGTATCGGAGCAATTTTCTTCCAATTGGTTGGAGGGATCTTAGCGGATGCTTATGGGTGGCATTATGGTTTCCTAACCTACCTGTTCCCTATTTGGATTCTTGCTATTACAATTCTTTACCTGCCCGAGCCTGAGAAGAAACAGGTAGCTATAGTCGATAGTAAACAGGCAGCCGTAAAGATTAAATTGCCAAAAGCAATCTATTGGGTAAGTCTCGGACAGGTCTTTTATTCAGCGCTAATTTTTGGCTATGTAGTAAATATTTCAGTTGTCATCCAAGCGGATAAATTAGGTAATGCCACAGAAGCTGGTTTGGCTATATCCATCTTTACTTTTGGTACTTTAATAGCTGGTTTCCTTTTTGGGAAGATAAAACACAAACTTCCAACCATGTATTTACCGCTTGCTGTTTTAATGACCGGTGTTGGAATGGCCATCTGTTACTACTCTCCAACTCTAACAATGATCTTAATTGGAAGTGTATTCGGTGGCTTTGCGATGGGTATTGGCATTCCAGGAGTATTTACTAGGGTTTCTGAGTTAACCCCAGTAGGTGCTCCTTCAAATGTAGGTTTAGTGGTTGCAGGGCAAGGGATTGGAGGGATTTTAGGGCCTTTTGGATTTCAAGTGATTCAAAATATATTTAACCAAGATATAGGTAGATTCCCATTAGCAGTTAGTGCAATTGGATTAGTTGCATTAGCAATCATTTGGGCTATTTCGGTAATGAAGCCGAAAAGGGATATTGAGGCTACTCTAAGTCAATGACAAAGAAAAAGCTAAAATGATGAGTAGAAAATTCATCATTTTAGCTTTTTATATGAAAAAAATTATTACATGAGAGGGGACGTATGATGGGGAATTCATTACAAAGATTACAAAATAAAGTTGCGATTGTAACGGGCAGTACCTCCTGAATTGGCGAAGCAACTGCTAAATTATTTGCTGCAGAGGGTGCAAAAGTTGTAGTTGTCGGAAGAAGAAGGGAAAACGGAGAAAGAATCGTTGATTCCATCAATAGCCAGGGAGGAGAAGCGATTTTCGTACAGACAGATATGACGGACGAAGAACAAATCATAAATTTAGTAGATAGTACGTTAGAGAGATTTGGTCAAATTGATATTCTTATCAATAATGCAGGGAGAATTATTGAAAAACCATTTATTGAATTAACAACCAGTGATTGGGATGAATTCGTTGCACTTGATGCGTATTCTTATTTCCGTGCCATGCAGTTGGTCCTCCCGCATATGGAAAAACGGTCTTCAGGAAACATTGTCAATGTGACCTCTTTAGCTGCGGTCAGTGTCATGCCTACCCATGCACTCTATAGTTTTGTTAAAGCAGGAATCACCCATATGTCAAAGGTAGTAGCTGCTGAGTATGCCGGAAAAGGCATCCGGGTGAATTGCTTATTGCCGGGTGTCGTCTATACGGAAATGATTGCCGATAATCCGAATACCCCTCATATGGAAAAAATCATCCCATTGGACAGGATGTCCACACCAGAAGAACAGGCAAAAACAATTTTATTCATGGTTTCTGATGAATCATCCTATATGACTGGTACCTCCATCGTATCTGATGGCGGTGTAAGAGGAATATAGACATCAATCCAAAAAGCAAAGGGGGATATAATATGCTGTTAAAAGATAAAATAGCCGTCATAACTGGTGGAGCAAAGGGCATGGGAGAAGCTACATCTAAAAAATTCGCCGAACAAGGTGCGACCGTAGTCATTGCTGATTTGGATTTTGATGCTGCTCGTATCGTTGCTGATAACATCCAAACAGCCGGAGGACAAGCTCGCGCCTATAATCAGGTAGACGTCACTGATCAATTAACGATTAAAGCAACAGTAGATCAGGTGATGGAGGAATTTGGCAGAATTGATATTTTAGTAAATTCTGCAGGAGGTACCTTTGGTGCTAACGGGAGCAGTGAAAATATTAACATGGAGGATTGGGACAGAACCATAAAGTTAAATCTTAATGGTACCCTTAATCCAATTATGGAAATTTTACCGTACATGAAAAAACAAAGATATGGAAAAATCGTTAATTTCTCTTCGATGGGGGCATTTAATGCTTATACGGTTGTACTGCATTACCATGCTGCCAAAGGTGCGGTGGAGAGTCTTACCCATAATCTCGCATTTGAACTTGCGCCGCTAGGAGTCCATGTTAACGTCATTTCGCCAGGTCCGATTATGACTCCTTTTTGGGATGAATTAATGCCTCCTGGTCCTGAACGAGATCAATTTACAGCAGCACTTTCCAAAAAAGAAGTTCCGATGCACAGAATGGGGACGGCTGAGGATATTGCAGGTGTGTGTTTATTCTTAGCGTCAGGATTATCTGACTATGTAACAGGACAGAAAATCTTTGTTGGCGGTAGCATGGGTAACATCATATCCCATAATTCTACCTTCCTATCATCCGAAGAAAATAAACAGGTTAATAAATGATAGACTGTGCAGAAAGGGGAGAGTTGATTGAAGAGATTAGAAGGTAAAGTGGCTATAATCACGGGCGCCGGTAATGGACAGGGAGCGTTTGAAGCAGAATTATTCGCCAAAGAGGGAGCGTCCGTTGTTGTCACAGATATAGACTTTGAAAGTGCAGCTAAGATTGTCAAGGAAATCCATAACAATAATGGCACCGCAATCGCGATGCAACATGATATTTCTTCAGAAGTTGATTGGAAAGTGGTAATAGAAAAAACAATTGAGTCCTTTGGGAAAATTGATATTCTAGTAAATAATGCTGGAATACATAAGGAAACAGCAATGTCAGACATCACATTAACAGAATGGAATAAGATGATTGAAATAAATCTAACTGGAACTTTTATTGGTATCCAATCTGTTATCCCTTATATGAAGAAAAATGGCGGTGGTTCGATTGTTAACATAGCTTCGATTGCCGCTCTTAGGGGAGGGAGCTTTGCTCACTATAGTGCAGCAAAGGGGGGGCGTACGATCACTTTCGAAAACAGCGGCTATTGAATATGCACGGGACAATATACGAGTCAATAGCGTTTATCCGGGACTTATCATGACTGACCTTGTAAAAGATGCGCTTGAAAATGAAATTGTCCGCAGGAACCTAATGGATCAACTTCCGCTTGGTCGTTTTGGAAAAGTTGAAGATGTGGGATATGGTGTTCTTTACTTAGCATCAGATGAATCTTCTTTCGTAACTGGATCGGAATTAGTAATTGACGGCGGCACAATGGCTGGTGCAAGATTGCTGGAATAATTTCTAACATATAGGCTGTGTTAAAGCTTATTGTTGATTTTGGCACCCTGTTGACCTTCGTTCCAGGCACGAAGACTCCTGCGGGAGGACGGGGCAGGGGAGACCCCGCAGGAGCGCAGCGACGAGGAGGCTCCCCGGACCGCCCGCGGAAAGCGAAGTGCCTGGAGCGGAAATCAACAGGCAACTTTAACAGAGCCAACATATAGAAGATTTAATAGAGGATGTCAAAAAGCTTTAGACATCCTCTTTTTTATTTAGGGGAATTCACCAAATTCTAAATAAAAAAATATTCAGAATTTATTGACAAGGTTAAATAAACCAAGGTAAAATTATAGTTAGTTTAAGAAAGCGCTTTTATTACCATTTTAACCACTAAATTCATAGTGATAACACAGTACTGAAATTTTAGATTCAAGAGAATTAATGTTAAAAATTATTTTACAAAGTGAGGGTAACGAATATGACAGCAGTTGAAACAAAGAAGGTTCAAACAGGAAACTATCAAACCTTTATCCATGAAGGTGGTGACAACTCCTCTGAAACGATCATCTTTCTTCATGGAAGCGGACCAGGGGTAAGTGCTAAATCAAACTGGCAGCACATATTACCACATTTTAATGAGAAATTTCACGTAGTGGCACTTGATATTTTCGGTTTTGGCAATACCGATCATCCTGAGACCTATCCGAAAAATGGTGTAGAGTGGATGAATGAGCGGATCAAACAGGTATTGCTGTTAATGGATAATTTAGGGGTTGAAAAGGCCAACTTAGTTGGGAATTCCCTCGGTGGTGTCATTGCCCTTCATCTGCTCATGTATGCACCTGATCGATTTGATAAAGTAGTATTGATGGGGGCTGGCGGCGGTTTAACAGAACCAACTCCAGAACTTGCAAAACTAGCAAACTTCCATAAAGACCCAGATCCAGTTGCATTCAAAAATTTATTAAGCTGGTTCTTATTTGATAAAAGCATCCTTGAAGATGAATTGGAGAACATTGTGTCTGAGCGATTAGAGCTATTTTTAAAGCCCGAAGTTCGCAGATCATATGAGGAGAATTTCTCGAAATCACATTTGTCGGATATGCTTATCCCGCCTTCAGCACTGAAACAAATGGACCATTCTATTTTACTAATTCACGGACATGCTGACCGTTTTGTACCACTCCAAAGCAGCCTATATGTAATGGACTATTTGCCAAATGCACAGCTGCATGTCTTTAAGCGCTGTGGACATTGGGCGCAAGTCGAACAAAAAGAAAGATTTATCAAATTAACATCGGATTTTTTCAATGGTGACCTATAAACTAAAACTAACACACCCTTGATCGTCATTATAGTAGATTAGGATAAAACTCTAGTATATCCTAAAGTGACAATAGACACTCGCTAGTGAATTAACATATTATAGGGGTAACTAATCCTAGAAAATAGCAGGTGTATGATATGAAAATTGATAAGGCTTATCGCTATATAAAAAGATTAATCATTGAAGGAATCTGGGAACCAGAAACCTCGATAAATGTGAATGAGATTACGGAAAAACTAAATATGAGCCGGACACCCGTCCACAAGGCATTATCTAAACTTGAGCAAGAAGGATTTCTCACAATTATTCCGCAGGTTGGTGTCTTTGTAAAAAGACCTGACCCAGAAGAGGTTTTAGAACGATTATTGGTTTGTGCCAATTTAGATGCATTAATGACTGAGCAGGCTGCATTAAATCTGAACGAAGAGGAATTTCATTTTTTGGAAGAAATCTTAACAAAAATGGATAATTCTAGGTTATCAGCTGATGAATACTCCAGCTTAAATATTGATTTTCATCGCACCATTTATGAAGCCTCAAAGTTAACTTATACCTTTAATCTCGCGAAGACACTTTGGGATTACCTGAATTTTGTAGGTAATCCGGAAGAATTATTCACAGATGAGCGAAGAAAACAGTCTCAAACGGAGCATTGGATCATTTTTTATAGTCTACGAGAAAAGGACAGTAAAATGGCCAAAAGATTAATGGAGAAACATATGCGTCGAGTAGCTAAGCTTGTAGGAGAAAAATATCAGGACATTGATTTAAACCAACGTGTATTTAACTAATTCCACGGGCTAATGAATAAAGGAACAACCACTATTTTGCGGGGGGTACTCTAATGGAACAAAGCGTGTTGGATACAAAAAAAGAATTGGTAGAAAAGGCCAGGTCCCTGATTCCAAAATTACGTGAATATGGGGAAGAAATTGAAAAGACTAATTCATTACCCAAAGCTATTATTGATGATATGCAAAATGAAGGTACGTTAAAGGTATTACGTCCACATCTATTTGGCGGTTTTCAAACAGATATGCGGACATATACAGAGGTTGTCACTGAAATATCTCGTGGAAACGGGTCGGCAGGCTGGTTTGTCGCACTTAGTAATATTAGGGATTATATGATTTCTTATACGTTTGGAGAAAAAGCTTTAAGCGAAATTTACAAACAAGGAGAAGATGTCGTCCTAGCCGGAAACTTTAAGCCAATCAAATGTGACATCAAAAAGGTAGATGGCGGCTATTTTATCGAGGAAGCGCAGTGGCCGTTTGTATCAGGAAGTCCACATGCTGACTGGTGTTACTTTGGGTTTCCAATCTTCGATGAAAACGGCGGTGTAGAAATGGCCATTATGGTTATACCTCGTCACGAATTAGAAATCCTTGACGACTGGTATGTAATGGGTCTAAAGGGATCAGGCAGTAATAGCTGTCATATTAAAAATGTGTTTGTACCAGATCACCATGTATCATTAGATCGTCTAGCAAGTAAAGGACATTATCTCATTGAGCCGCTAAAAGATGTCGCCTTATACAGGTCTTCATTTGTGCCTTCACTAACTTTGTCAATTGTAGCACCTGCGCTGGGACTCGCAAAGGCAGCAATGGATTTATATATGGAAAGGCTTCCAAAAGCAGGGATTGGAAATACCTTCTATAGCAAACAAGCTGAGGCACCAATAACACATCACCAGGTTGCCCAAGCGCAGTTGAAAATTGATTCAGCTGAGATGCATCTTTATCGAGCAGTAGACAAAATTGATTCCTATGCTGAGCGTGGACAGGTAATGGATACAAATGAAATTATCAAAGTAAAAGCAGACTTTGGATATGTAAATCAATTATGCAAAGAAGCGATTGATCTGCTAGTAGCTGGGGTTGGATCAATGTTTACGTATGAGACAAATCCGATTCAAAGAGTTTATCGAGATTTTCTGACCATGCATTTACATGGCTTCATCACTCCATCAAGTTTAATTGAAACCTATGGAAGAGTCTTGTGCGGACAGGAACCAAATACTTATTTTGTTTAATATCCTTCTACTAATCTTTTCAAAAGTGCAACCTGAAATATCTGACTAGTACCAAAATTGGATTAATTGATAATTTTCATAAAAATCAAGGAGGTATATGAGATGAGTTTACCAGAAATCGCAAAATTAGGGCACGTTGCATTAGTATCAACGGATCTTGACAAATCACTTTGGTTCTTCAAGGAGTTAATCGGTCTTGAAGAAACAGAAGTAGTTAACGGTACCCATTATTTACGTGCATGGGGTGATTTTGAACATCATACGCTTTCAATTACTGCAGGAGAGAAGTCGTATGTAGACCACATTGCCTGGCGGACAAAACGACCGGAAGATGTTGAAGGATTTGCCCAGCTTCTAAAGGAAGCAGGGACCGAAGTAAATTGGGTTGAAGCGGGTGTAGAGGCGGGGCAAGGAAGAGCGGTTCGTTTCCAATTGCCAAGTGAGCATCGCTTTGAAATTTATTATGACATGGAAAAAACATTAGCAGAACCGTCCAAACGGTCCGTGTTAAAGAATCAGACGTATAAATCATGGGCACGTGGTGTTTCTCCTCGAAGAATTGACCATGTCAATATTCTGTCATCCTTAAAGGCAAATGTCATTTCTGATTATTTAATAGAAAAGCTAGGTTTTAAAATGAGGGAATGTGTTCAAGCACCAGATGAATCTTTAATTGGTGCTTGGTTAAGTGTCACACCATTGGTACATGATATCGCAGTAAGCCATGATCCATTTTCACAATCAACACATCAAATACACCATTTGTCATACTGGCTTGATAATGCCCAAGACCTTCTTCGTGCAGCCGATATCTTAGCTGAGAATGGGATCAAGTTTAAAGGTCCTGGTAAACACGGTATTTCCCAAGCTATGTACATTTACGTTGTCGACCCAGGCAGCGGAGTCCGCTTAGAGTTGTTTACCAATGGGTATTTAATCTTAGAACCAGACTGGGAACCTATCGTGTGGACTTTGGATGAAATGGATGTTGGTTTTACCTTCTGGGGCGACCAAACGGACACACTACCAGAAAACAATCCGACGATCGAAGCCTAAGAGTTTAGTAGATAACTTAAGATAACATAATCGGAAAAGAAGAAAGGGGTCATTAGAATGGATGATCGATTATTTAGAACCGCGATGGGGAAATTTGCAACAGGTGTAACCGTTATTGCAACAGATGTCGAAGGTGATGTGCATGGAATGACTGCAAATGCCTTCATGTCCGTGTCACTTAGTCCAAAGCTAGTTGTCATCTCGATTGGGGAAAAAGCTAAAATCCTTGAGAAAATAAAACAAAGTCAAACATTTTCAGTCAATATTTTAGCTGCAGATCAACAGGAACTTTCAATGATTTTTGCTGGACAAATAAAAGAGCCACGGGAAGTCATTTTTGACCGTCTTGATGGGAAACCAGTATTAGCTGGTGCCGTCGCCCAAATTGCCTGTGAAGTATCTGCTGAACACTTAGAAGGGGATCATACCCTTTTTATCGGCAAGGTGACTGATATTAAGCTTGAAGATGCTGAACCACTTCTTTTTTATAGCGGACGCTATCGTACCTTATTAGAGGAATCAACTGTTACATCAAATTAAAAAAATCACAACCATGCTTTAATAGCATCGATATAAAGGAGCAATGGTAATGGATATTCAAAAAGCTGCTACAGCACTAATGGAAGCGGAAAGTGAGAAACAGCCGATTGCTCCCTTTACCTCATCCACAGAAGAAATTTCTGTGGATGAAGCCTACCAAATTCAGCTGCACCAAATTCATCATAAAGTGGATAAAGGTGCAGTAATTGTTGGGAAAAAAATCGGTCTCACAAGTAAAGCAATGCAGGATGTGTTTAATGTGAACGAGCCTGATTATGGGCACCTTCTTAATGACATGATATATGAGGATGGAGAGACGATTGGACTAAATCAGTTTATCCAGCCAAAGATTGAATTCGAAATCGCCTTTGTCTTAAAAAAAGATTTAAAGGGTCCTGGAGTAACAATAAATGACGTCATTGAAGCAACCGATTACATCGTACCGGCACTCGAAATTATTGACAGTCGGATTAGAGACTGGCAAATCAAGTTCGAAGATACGGTAGCAGACAATGGCTCTTCAGCAGGGGCGGTTATCGGAAAAACATCTGCTAAGATAGATGGGCTTGACCTCACCAAAATTGGCATGAATGTATTTAGGAATAATGAATTTTTGGACTCTGCTGTAAGTGCAGCTGTAATGGGGAATCCTGCTCAGGCCGTTGCCTGGCTTGCTAATGCCCTAGGTAATTACGGTATCTCTCTATATGCTGGTGAAGTTATTCTAGCTGGAGCTCTTTCAAAGGCGATAGTCATAGAGGATGGGGATACATTCACAGCAGAATTTGAACATATGGGTTCAGTATCAGCGAGCTTCAAAAGAAACCGTTAAAAATAAATAAAACACTAGTACGATTTATGTTTGAAGACTCCTTGTATATCGTTATGTGAGGAGTCTTTATTGTAAGAAAAAAAATTCCATAAAATGAGGGGTAGTAAAATGGGTATTAAAGTTGTTAGATTCAAAAAGGAACAAAAAGAGCAATGGGGAGTGGTATCAGGAGATCAAATCCGCCTTTTATCAGGTACATACCAAAGTTTAGCTGATTTTTTGGAGCATGGGAAAGAAGAAGCTCGTACCATCAATGTTCAAGGTAATACAGAATGTGTTGAATTAAAAGAAGCGACCATTTTGAGTCCAGTGACAAAGCCAGCACGAATCATTTGTCAGGGAGTCAATTACTCAGAGCATCGTGCTGAGACGGGAATGGAAGCTGCACGAGCTCCATTTAATATGATTTTTAGCAAAGCTGACAGTTCCCTTTGCGGCGCCACTAGCGAAATTGTAAGGCCGCGCGATGTTAAACTACTAGATTATGAATTGGAGCTTGGTCTCGTAATTGGAACAGAAATCTCAGAGGAGTCAGATATAACTGACGAAAACCTTCATCAGTATATCGCCGGGCTCGTGATTGTTAATGATGTTTCTGCGCGAGATGTTCAGCTTTCTCAGGGGCAATGGTTGAAAGGTAAGAGCTACCGAACTTTTTGTCCAACAGGTCCTTATCTTTATTTGCTTGACAAGGAAGAGCTGCCATTGCTTCATGATCTTGAGTTAAATCTCTGGGTGAATGATGAATTAAGGCAATCTGCCAATTCAAATCAACTGCTTTACAAACCGGCAGAAACCCTTACAGAGCTCTCGGAAATTATGGATTTATCCCCAGGGGATCTGATAGTTACTGGAACTGCAGGCGGGGTTGCTCTAAATCTAACTCCACAAGTATTGGAACTTTTATCAAACATGGCTATTCCTTATCAACAAAAGTTGGATTTACTTGAAGAAGGACAATTAATCAGTGGCAAATACCTGAAGGACGGCGATGTCATTCGCTGCCAAATTCGTAGCTCAAATGGATTAATCGATCTTGGCGAACAAATAAATAAAGTCGTTCCAAGTATAAAGAAAAGCCATGTAAACTCCTTTTAACCCTTAAATTGAGAGGGGGAATTAATATTGAGTAACTTAACCCAATCATATAAACCTAGCTCCACAGAAGATGGAAATAAAAAAATCCTTTCAACTTCTGCTGCTTTTGGACTCCTAAGGAAAGGATTAATAGAGAATCTAGGGACTAAAAGAGCAAAAGGGTTTCTACTTCGTTATGGTTGGAATTTAGGTGTTAGTGATGCAGAAGAAGCAATGAAAACAAGTTCATCGATCAATGACCTTCTTAATCAAGCATCGATTCTTCATTTAAGCACGGGACATTTTAGAGACATGAAGTCCGAAAGAATAATCGAAATGAGTGATTCAGAAACCATTAAATCGATCCTTGGCAAAGGAAAATGGATTGACTCATTTGAAGCAATGGAGCATATCAAGCACCATGGCCAATCAGAAGCACCGGTTTGTCATACCTTGACAGGATATGCAAGCGGTTATATGTCAACTGTCTGCAGGAAGAGTGTCATTGTTAAGGAAATTAGCTGTATTGCTATGGGAGATGCTGAATGCTGCTTCGAAGCAAGACTGCAAGAGGATTGGGGAAATGAAATTCAAGAGGAACTTAAATTCTATCATGAAAGTAATATCATTGATGAACTGGAGTATACTTATGAGCAATTGTTAGAGCAGCGGAATTTTATCGAAACCGTATCTAAATTTCATAAGAAATTAACGGAAAGTGTTTCGAATGGAAGCAATCTTCAGGATATTGCTGATAGCACTTTTAAATTATTGAGAATCCCAATTTCTATTGAAGATTTGAGCTTCCAAAAAATTGTTTACTCAGGGCTGAAAGATGAGCAATATATTAGTCTTAATCACAACCTAAAAGAGAATTTAATTCGAAAAAATAGGAATAATCACAACCTGCTGCCATTATTTAATGAAACGACTAGAATAAGGACAGAAAATCAGGAACGTTTGATTACGCCGATTATTGTCCAAAAAAAAGTAATTGGATATTGTACCTTTTTTTATATAAATGACCTAGGGAAAAGCGCAGAAACGGATATTATGTTTATAGAGAGGGTTGCCAATGCCGCCTCATTGTACCTTTTAAACGAAAAAACAAGTTTTGAAGCACTAGAAAAAATGAAGGGGTATTTTTTAGAACAAATCCTTAAGGGGCAATATTCCTCCAAGGAGGAAATTATCAAGCGTGGCTGGCATATGGGATTTAACCTTGAGAACCCTTATTATATTGCCGCAATTGATTATAAAGAGAAGGGAATGACCACCCAGAATAGCTTTGATCACTATGACCAAATATTAGAGACTATTGCCAAGTATCTCGATATCCAAGGATATAAAGCGTTAATTGGTCAGTATGAGGGTCAGATTATAATGCTGATACCCGAAACAGCAAATATTATCGCTGTAATGGAAAAAATCCTGAAACATATTGAAACAACGTATTCATCTTATCATTATAAAGTCGGGATAAGCGATAAATCCGAGGATATTGAGAGTATATTGGATTATTTCGAAGAGTCATTAATTGCCTTACGGATGTCCACAGAAAAAAAAATTAATGGATTTAAAGATTTAGGGATAGTTGGTGTCCTAATAAATTCAAAAAATGTAAGCGGGATTAAGAAAATCGCAAAACAAGAATTAGGACCACTATATAAATTAAATGATATGAAACAAAAAGAGTTACTGAAAACACTCTATGTCTTTTTATCCAATGGTGGAAAACTTCAGCAGACGATGGATGACCTTTCCTTATCTATGAGTGGTCTAATGTATCGAATCAATAAGATTGAAGCGCTCATCAATAAAGATTTGCGGGATTCTTCCCAAAGCTATCAGCTCTTGCTAATTCTTGACTCACTGATGGCATTAGGAGAGCTAAATATATAAACAACTAAGGGCAGTCCTAATCGGATTGCTCTAATTTATTGAGTTCATCATTTGATAAAAACCAACAAAAACAACTTGAAAATAGTGTAAATTCCAATAGTTTTTACTCTAGATGTAATATGCGTAATTTTCTAAAATATAAAAATGTAAGCAATTTCAAATTCGAGCTATTTATAGGGAGGAATTTATTTGAATCAAGGACAATCTATTAATCTGATTGAAAAAAGCACGGTGAAGAAAACAATGAAAAGAATTTTACCATTTATTTTGCTTTTGTATGTGGTTGCCTTTTTAGACCGAGTTAATATGGGGTATGCAGCCTTACAGATGAATGCGGATTTGTCATTAACAGCTGAAGTATATGGCTTGTTGTCTGGTCTATTTTTTATCAGTTATTTCCTCTTTGAAGTTCCTAGTAATATGATTTTGAATAAGGTGGGGGCACGGTTGTGGATTGCCCGTATTATGGTTACTTGGGGAATTGTCGTTGTGTTACAGGGCTTTATCCAATCAGCAACCCACTTATATATATTACGCTTTTTACTGGGTGCAGCTGAAGCAGGATTTGTCCCAGGGATCATACTATATTTAACATATTGGTTTAGGGCACGGGAACGCGGGAAAGCAACAGCGCTCTTTTTTGTTGCCTTGCCATTAAGTGCGTTGATCGGTGCCCCGTTGTCAACTTGGATCATGGATACAATTTCATGGAGTGGTTTGGCGGGGTGGAGATGGATGTTTATCTTAGAAGGTTTGCCAGCTGTTATTTTAGGGGTTGTGGTTATATTTTATTTGACCAATAAACCTGCTAACGCAAAATGGTTAACGACGGAAGAAAAAGCTTGGCTTGAGGGAGAATTAGATAAGGAACGAAAATTAAGTGCCAAGTTAAATAAAACCTCTCATCTTGGCATGTTGAAAGAGTCAAAATTGTGGAAATTAGCTTTATTTAATATCGCTGGTTTTATCGCAGTGAATGCACTCTCTTATTGGATGCCAACCATTATTAAATCTTTATCTTCATCTTCAACAACTAACTTACAAATTGGCTGGTTAGCTATGATTCCATCGATTGTTGCGATTCCGTCGATTCTTTTTACGGGATGGAATGCAGATCGAACGAACTCTCACAAATTGCATTTAGGAGCAAGTGTGTTTATTGCCATGGTTGGATTCATTGGCTGTGCTTTTGTATCAAGCGTTCCATTTATGGTCTTAATGCTTTCCATTACCTCCGCTGGTTTATATGGTATATCAGGTACTTTTTATGCATATATCACTTTCTTCTTCTCAGAATCTACTGCACCTGTTGGCATTGCTTTAGTAAGCACTCTTTCCTCATTAGGCGGTTTCGTTGGACCCTATATAATGGGTGTTTTCACTTTTAAACAAGCGATGTTTATCATAGCTGGATTCCTGCTTATCAGTTTAATCACACTCACAACACTTAAATTATCAAAGAAAGATCAGAATGAAATGGAAGACAAAATAGTCGTAGAAATATAATTAAAAAACCAATAAAAACTATCTAAAAATAGTAGGAAGTCAGATGATTTTTTCTCTAGATTAAAATTATTGAATTTTCTAAAATTTAGATAGGATTAAAATATGAAAAGGGTTACATTCTATTGGATGTTCCCATGATTGTTTTATTTACAGAAGGGGGAGAATTTCAAAATGGCAAACATTACTCAACAATTAGTTAAAACGGAAAACTTTGAAACATTTGTAAATCGCTCGGGTGAGGGGAATTCTGAAACTATATTATTCTTACATGGCTCAGGACCAGGTGTTTTCGCATGGGCTAACTGGCGATACGCATTAAATGCGTGCGGTGAAACATATGACTGTATTGCTCCAGACCTGCTTGGCTTCGGACAGAGTGGACATCCTGAATCACTTCCAAAGAACAGACAGGGATGGATGGACCTATGGGTAAATCAGCTGATTGAACTGCTGGATCGCTACGGGATACAAAAGGCTCACGTGGTTGGGAATTCGTTAGGCTGTTCCATTGCATTGGAACTATTATTAGAATATCCTGAACGTTTTGGCCGTGTTGTCTTAATGGGACCTGGAGGGACACCGAATACAAAGCTAAGTCCTGAACTAGCTCGGGCAAAGGGCTTCTACGACAATCCATCCGAAAAGAAAATGCGTCAAATTATGGGCTGGTTCGTGTATGATGTGGAAAAACTTGCCCCAGAAATTGACTCACTTGCTGCTACTCGATATGAGACAGCGATGCGTCCAGAAATCCATCTTTCCAACGAATCCATCTTTGCAACAGCAGCTGTCCCTGTGCCAGTAACAGCACTTAAACGGATCCAAAACCCAATCTTACTTGTTCACGGACGTGATGACATGGTTTGCTCAGTTGAATCTAGCTATTACCTACTCTCACATCTCCAGAATGTTCAATTGCATGTATACGGTCAATGCGGCCACTGGACGCAAATTGAGAACCAAGAAAGTTTTAATAATTTAATTAAAAACTATTTCTCTAGTACAATCTAAAAAACATTAGGAGCGGGGGTATAAAGATGACTTTACCAGAGATTGCAAAGTTAGGACATGTAGCACTCGTCACACCGGATTTGGAAAAATCTTTATGGTTTTTCAGGGATGTTATTGGATTAGAAGTAACAGAAGAAAAAAACGGAACCTATTACTTACGTGCATGGGGTGACTTTGAACATCATTCCCTCTCATTAACAGCAGGAGATAAAGGGTACGTTGATCATATTGGATGGAGAACGAAACGACCGGAAGATGTGGAGGGATTTGCCCAACTGCTTGAAAAAGCTGGAACAGAGGTTAACTGGATTGAAGCGGGCGAAGAAGCCGGCCAAGGAAGGGCGATACGCTTTAAACTGCCAAGCCAGCATTCTTTTGAAATTTACTATGATGTAGAAAAACCTAAAGCAGATGAAAAAAGACGTTCTGTCTTAAAAAATCAAACATACAAATCATGGGCGCGCGGCTGCTCCCCAAGGCGATTTGACCATGTAAATATTGCTACTTCCATGGATGTCGGTGAAATACTAGATTACTTAGGCAGCCAATTAGGGTTTAAGCTACGTGAATATGTGAAATACCATAAAAAAACGACTGTCGCAGGCTGGATGAGCGTTACTCCTTTAGTTCACGATATTGCAGTTATTTCAAGACCGCAAGCCGAAACACCGAACCAGCTTCATCACATTTCCTATTGGCTCGATAATGCCCAAGATATCCTAAGGGCTGCTGATATTCTTGCAGAAGAAGGCATTAAATTCATTGGTCCTGGTAAACATGGGGTATCTCAAGCATTTTATCTCTATGTATGTGACCCTGGCAGCGGCTGCCGAGTGGAATTATTTAGCGGATCCTATTTAATTTTTGAACCAGACTGGGAACCGGTCGAGTGGACGGAGGAAGAACACTCGATTGCTAACACCTATTGGGGAGAAACCGTAAGCGATAAGGAAATGAATAAACCAACGATCGAAGCGTGATGTATAAGCTGACTCAGGAAATAGCTTGAGTCAGCTTTTTTGAAAGCGAGGGACAGTCTTATGAAGGAAAACAAAATCTATGAAACTGATATTGTTGTAGTAGGGGCAGGGAATGCCGCAATGTGTGCTGCAATAGCTGCACGGGAAAATGGTGCCAATGTCATTGTGCTTGAAAAAGCTCCAGAGGTTGAAAAAGGGGGCAATAGCACGTTTACCCATGGCTCTATTCGTTTTGCCTACAAGGATGTCAATGAGTTAAAGCAAATTATGCCTGACCTTACACAGGAAGATATAGAAATGACAGATTTTGGTTCCTATAAGGAGGAAGAATTTTTTGATGATATGTGCCGTATAACGGAATATCGAACCGACCCAGAGCTTGCTTCCCTCTTAACAAGTAAAAGCTTTGAAACGATGAAATGGATGCAGTCCCATAAAGTCAGGTGGGTGCCGATTTACGGTCGCCAAGCCTTTAAAGTGGAGGGCATCTTTAAATTTTGGGGCGGAATGATTGTTGAATCTGTTGGTGGAGGTCCAGGGTTAGTCGGTGCACTCCACGAGGAAGCTGAACATTTAGGTGTTCAAGTATTATTTAATGCTATGGCGACCGAACTCATCCACGATGATGATGGGGTGCATGGGATCGTTTTTAAACATAATGGAAAAACAACAAAAGTCCATGCGAAAGCAGTTATCTTAGCATCTGGGGGTTTTCATGCCAACCAGGAGATGAGAACTCGATACTTGGGTCCAAATTGGGATTTAGCTAAAGCAAGAGGGAGCCGTTTTAACACCGGCGAGGGCATTCAAATGGCGCTAAATATTGGAGCTCTTGCAGCTGGAAACTGGTCAGGCTGTCATTCAGTTGGCGGAGATCGTTATTTACCTGAATTTACAGAAGGGTTCCAAAAACTCAGCTATCCGTTTGGAGTCCTAGTAAACGCCGAAGGAAAACGGTTTGTCGACGAAGGGGCTGACTTTCGCAATTATACCTATGCGAGATATGGGAAATTGATCCTCAAGCAGCCAGGACAATTTGCATGGCAAATATTCGATGCTAAAGTAGCCGGGCTTCTACGCGACGAATATCGGGGAAGAAAGGTAACAAAGGTAAAAGCGAATACCTTAGAAGAATTGGCTGATAAGCTTGACGATGTGGATCAGGAAGGTTTTTTAAAGACGATAGCGGAATACAATGAGGCTGTCCGTAAAGATATACCATTCAACCCTAATATTAAGGATGGCCGTTGTACAGATGGGTTAGCGGTGCGGAAATCCAATTGGGCCAATACATTAGATGAAGGTCCATTTGAGGCATATGCCGTCACATGCGGAATCACCTTTACGTTTGGCGGCTTAAAAATAAACACCAATACCGAAGTTCAAGATGTAATGTCCCAATCGATTCCCGGGTTATATGCTGCGGGTGAACTGGTAGGCGGCCTATTCTACTTTAACTACCCTGGTGGCGCTGGCTTAATGGCAGGATCGGTATTTGGGAAAATTGCCGGTGAAAACGCCTCACGTTTTATTACCCAAGTAAAAGAAAAAGAGGAGATGTTTTAATGACGAAACTTAAAGAATTTGACAATATTCTTGTAGAAAAAGCTAGCTCACTAGTTCCGAAATTAAGGGAAAGGGCGACGGAAACGGAAGAAATTCGTCGAATCCCTGAAGCGTCAATAAAGGAATTAAAGGAAGCAGGTATGTTCAAGCTGCTCCGTCCGAAACGATATGGCGGCTTACAAACCAATATGAAGACCTATGCCGATTGTATTGTCGAGATTTCCCGGGGCTGTGCTTCCACTGGCTGGATTGTAGCGCTCTGTGCGATTCGGGAACTAATGGTCGCTGAATCTTTTACTGAAAAAACACATTTGGAGATTTTTGGAGAAAATGAGGAAGATGTTCTATTTGCTGGGGTTTATGAACCAAGAAAATGCATTGCGAAGAAAGTGGATGGCGGGTATTTGGTTGAAGAAGGATTTTGGATGTTTTGCTCTGGCTCCCTTCATGCGACATGGGGATACTTTGGGATGGCGATTACAGATGAGGACGGAAAATTAGCCGATCAAGCTTTAATGACGGTGCCATTTGATGAGTTAGAAATCATGGATGATTGGCATACAATGGGCTTAAAAGGAACAGGCAGCAACAGTGTTAAAATGACCAATGTTTTTATTCCAGAACATCGTTGCGTTTCATTTTCTGAAGTTTTGAACGGAAATTTTAATTCACAGCACTTGCGTGATATTCCACTATATAATTCGGCACTCTTTCCATCCCTGATCTTATCATTAGGTTTGCCTGGCTTAGGGGTGGTGAAGGCTGCAATGGATTTCTTCCAGGAATTCCTTCCCAATCGAAGAGCTAGTCATATTGGGGTTGAATACTCCAAAGATGCCACAAGCACCCATCTTCTGTTGGCTGATGCCTCTTTAAAAATTGATACCGCTGAAATGCATTATTATCGTGTCGTTCATGAGATTGATTCCTGGGCGGAAAGCGGGAAACACATGGATCGTCACGCACGAGTAAAGACATTGGCAGATATCGGTTATGCAAATCAAATGTGTAAAGAGGCTCTCGATATTTTGATGCTCACCAGCGGATCAGGGTTTGTTTATGAGGGACACCCTCTACAAAGAATTTTCCGTGATTTTTGGACACTGTATTCACACCGCTCGCTTTCACCAACGATTACAAAAGAAAACTACGGACGGGTTCTGGCAGGATTGGAATCGAATGCCCTTAGGTACTAGAAGGAAAGGCGCTATTCGCCAGTAAAGAAGTGGTATCCGCCAGTAAAAGATGCGTATTCGCCAGTAATGGTAGGTTATCCGCCAGATAAGCACCTAAATCAAATTTTAGGTGTTTTTTTATGGATAAATAACGAAAAAAGGAGATCAAAATTCGATACAAACTTCATGCAAATAAAAAAACCAATAAAAACTATCTAAAAACTGCGCTAACTCAAACGATTTTTACTCTAGATTGAAGTTACCGAATTTTCTAAAATTTAATTATGAACAAAACTTCATTTAATACTTACTAAAATAGATGGGCTAAAACAAATGGGAAGGGAAGAGATGCAATGATGACGAGTACTATCTTGGATGTACAGACTGAACTGGTAGAAAAGGCACGATCGTTTGTACCAAGATTACGTGACCGGGCAAAAGAGACAGAGGAAATTCGGAGAATTCCAGATGCCACAATTAACGAATTAAAAGAGTCCGGTCTTTTCTATATCCTTCGCTCAAAACAATTTGGCGGCTACCAAACAAACATGAGAACGTATACGGATATTGTGACGGAAATCTCCCGTGGCTGTGGATCAACCGGCTGGATTGTTGCCCTATGTTGTATTCGGGAATTGATGATATCGGAATCCTTTTCTGAAAAGACGCATCAGGAAATTTACGGATCGGGTGGTGATATTGTTTTTTCAGGTGTATTTGAACCAAGAAAGATTCAGGTGAAAAAGGTTGAAGGCGGTTACATCATTGAAGAAGGTTATTGGCCGTTTTGCTCTGGCTCCCTTCATGCGACATGGGGATACTTCGGAATGCCAATTGTCGATGAAGATGGAAACGTCGTTGATCAAGGCTTGATTACTTTACCAATGAGCCAAGTGGAAATTACGGACGATTGGCATGTAATGGGACTTTGCGGCACAGGAAGTAACAGTATCAATATGAAAAATGTTTTTGTTCCAGATCACCGGGTTGTATCCTTTACAGACGCCATTGCTGGAAAGTTTCAATCTGATCATTTTCGAGATATTCCACTCTATAATACAGCACTATTCCCTGCGCTGGCGATGTCAATCGGTGTTCCGGGCTTAGGAATGGCGAAGGCTGCTTTAGAATTATTCATGGAAAAATTGCCAAATCGAAGAGCGGCGAATTTGGGGGTTGAATACTTAGGAGATGCCGTCACCACTCATCATCAAGCAGCAGAAGCATCGCTAAAAATTGAAACCGCTGCCATGCACTTTTACCAAGTCGCTGACCGCCTTGATGCTTGCGCTGTAAGTGGAGAGTACATGAGTAAATTTGAAAGAGTCAAAGCATTGGCCAATATCGGCTATGCGGTGCAGTCCTGTAAGGAAGCCATCGATATCTTAATCCTTGCAACGGGGTCGGCCTATGTGGGCAATGGGAACCCGATGCAAAGAATCGGACGTGACTTTGCTGCCTTATACACCCACAGAACAGTTTCGCCAATTACCTCCAAAGAAAACTTTGGGCGAGAATTATGTGGTCTTTCAAGCAATACGAAAAATATTTAATAATGATTGAGGCGTAGATTAAATGATTAGGAGGGAACTGCATGGAAACGATTTATTTGAACCCGGAAAATCTAGCGGACTATCAGCAAAAAGCAAGCCTCAGCGTCATGGCCCTAGGATTTTTTGATGGTATTCATAATGGACACCGTGAAGTGATTAAAACAGCTTTTCAGAAAGCAAAAGAAAGGAATCTTTCACTATCTGTGATGAGTTTCTTTCCACATCCGAAAACAGTTTTATCCATTGGAAAGACACATGTTGATTATCTGATGCCGCTTTCTGATAAGGAAAAAATATTCTGTGAACTGGAGGTCGACATATTTTATATCGTTGAATTCGATAGAGAATTTGCGTCACTTTCCCCAGAAAAGTTTGCAGCTAAGTATTTAGTTGATCTTGGTGTCGTCCATGCAGTTGCCGGCTTTGATTATACCTATGGTTTTCGTGGAGTTGGAAATATGGACCGCTTGATAAGTGATTCAGGCGGGATCCTCGAAGTGACAAAGGTAGATAAAGTGGAATACCAGGGGGAGAAAATTAGTTCAACCTGCATTCGTGAAAAATTGGCCAGTGGAAATATTGAGGATCTGCCAGCATTCTTAGGACGTCCCTATGAAGTGGTATGTGAATGGGACGGTACTTCACTAAGTGTAAGGCCTCATTATACATTGCCTGCTCCGGGAAAGTATGTAGTCACAGTAAGAGGAGCAAATCAATCACAAGTGCTAGAAATGATTGTTACAAAAGAAAAAGAATTGATTCCGCTAAAATCAGTTTCAGAGTTAACATCCAATGATAATGGTGTTCTTTCTATCATTTGGCACGAACAAATCCTCGGAAAAGTGAAAAATTCTTATCAAGAGCATGGGTGGATTCAAGGAGTTGTTCAAATCGGATAACCAGAAGTTTTAATAAAAGATAATTTTAAAAAAGGGGGGCAATAAAAAGTGAATAAAACGAAAGAGTTCCAAAAACTATTACATCAACCTGGTTCATTTATCTTACCAGGTGCTTATGATGCAATGTCTGCTAGATTAATAGAAGAAATCGGCTTTCAAGCGATATACGCCACTGGTGCTGGAATATCTAATGCTCAATTAGGGTGGGCGGATGTAGGCCTGACTTCCTTAAAAGAAGTGGTTGACATTGTAGCAAGGATGACGGATGTGACGACGATTCCGATTGTCGTCGATGCCGATACAGGCTTTGGTAATGCGATTAATGTTATCCGTACTGTAAGAGAGTTTGAGAGAGCAGGTGTAGCAGCGATTCAAATGGAAGACCAGGTTTCACCTAAGAAATGCGGCCACTTCAATGGGAAAGATGTTATTTCAAAAGATGAAATGGTCGGGAAAATCAAAGCTGCTGTTGACACTAGGAGAGATGAAAATCTAGCAATCATCGCCCGTACGGATGCATTAGCCGTAAATGGCATGGAAGATGCATTGGACAGGGCAAATGCCTATGCGGAAGCTGGAGCCGACATTATTTTTGTTGAAGCGCCGACAACCATGGAACAATTAAAGCAAATTACCAGCTCATTAAAAGGGATACCACAGGTAATAAATCTGGTAGAAGGCGGTAAAACCCCGCTGATTACCTTGAAAGAAGCAGAAGAGATCGGATTTAAAATCATGCTTTGCGCTAATACTGTTCTTCGCTCTGCCATCAAAGGAATCACAGAGTCGTTAAGAATATTAAAAGCCGAAGGTTCACACGAAAATGTTCACGAGTTAATTTGTACGTGGGAAGAGCGACAATCACTCTTTAAACTCAATCAGATTAAAGAGTGGGAAAACAAGTATGGAGAAAATCAGTCATTAATTAAAAAGTGATTTTACTTTTTTAATAAATTAAGAACTTTAAAGGAGGACTTAGTTGTGGGGAGAGAAGTAGATTACGACATCATAGTCATTGGATGTGGAGTTGCCGGGACCTCAGCCGCATTATCTGCCGCTGAAACGGCTAAAAAGGAAAATAAGAACTTAAAAATAGCTATTTTAGAACGAGCTGATTATGACCATAGGGGTGGAAATTCTCGTTGGACTGCCTCCTATATGCGGATGAAGAATCTCGATGAAGTGGCTGATAATTTCGTAGAAGACATGCTCGCTTTTTCAGACAACTATTCCGATCGGGAGTACATAGAAACTCTCGCCAAGGATGCTGGCAGCACACTTCGCTGGGTCCAGGAAAAAGGGGTTGAATTTGACTACCTGCCAACAATGTTTTTGACCGCATCAAGGCCACGTTTACTTCCAGTAGGCGGCGGTCGTGCCATCGTTGACACACTATCCCGCCGTGCAGGTGGACTTGGCGTAGAGATTATTTACGAGGCTACTGCTTGGAAATTACTTCTTGATGACGAAGGTGCCGTCAATGGACTGATGGTGCGGGTTAAAGGTGGCACTTCCCTTCAATTAAAAGTGGGAGCTGTTGTGTTAGCGTCAGGTGGATTTCAGGGAAATCAGGAGATGATGGCACAATATGTTGGCAGAGATGCTCATAAAGTTCGGACAGTAGCCGAGGGTGGATTGTTTAACAAAGGTGAAGGAATCCGGATGGCAATGGAGCTAGGGGCAAAAACGGCTGGTCAATTTGATTCTTTCCATGCTGAACCGGTCGACCCAAGAAGTAAACGGGAAGAGGCTGCTGTAATGACATACCCTTACTTTATTCTAGTCGATCAGAATGGAAATCGTTTCGTTGATGAGGGGAAAACAACAGTCGATGAGCAATATGAAGAGGTTGCACGGACAATATTCCACGATCTTCCTGGTCATATTGCCTATATGATCGGCGATCAAAAGATGTATGAAATTCCAAACTATGAACGAGCTGTGGAAACCGATATACCGGCCATTGTTGCTGATACGATCGAAGAACTGGCGGAGAAGATTGGTGTGCCTGTCGGCCAATTAACGGCTACGGTTGAATCCTATAACGCTGCTGTTCAACCGGGTGAATTTCATTGGGATAAAAAAGATGGAAAACAGGCGATTGGAATTACGCCCCCGAAGTCCAATTGGGCGATTCCGATTAATAAGGCTCCGTTTATCGCCTATCCAATTGTCTGCTCCAATGTTTTCACCAATGGTGGATTAGCTACCGATACGAATGGGCGTGTTCTGTCTCAAGATCATGATCCGATTCCAGGTTTATATGCAGTCGGTGAAACGGCTGGTCTTTATTACGGGAAATATCCAGGCGGGACATCTGTGCTAAGGGGTCTTGCGTTTGGCCGCCGTGCCGGTGGTCATGCTGTTGCTTACGTAACTGATTCAAAGAAATTAGAGGTTTAGTAGAGGGTTTTCTTGAGAAAGGGTGAGGTTTTTTGGAATTAAAAGACAAGGTGGCGTTAGTAACTGGGGGAGGAAGAGGAATCGGCAGAGAGACCTGTATTCTCTTAGCGAAACAAGGTGCTAAAGTTGCTGTTTTTTCCGACAATGAATCTGAAAGCAAAGAAACTGCTTCCTATATTTCTGAGATGGTTGGGAGCGAAGCAATCGCCCTTACTGGGGATGTTCGTTCAGAAGAGGATATAAATCAAGCAGTCCAGACAACACAAGAAAGTTTGGGTTCGATTGATATATTAATCAATAATGCGGGTGTCATGCTCCTTAAGCCGTTCAATGAAATGACGGTTAAAGAATGGGACTTTGTACAAGATGTTAATATTCGTGGAGTCTATTTATGTACTCGAGCAGTCGTGCCGCAAATGATGGAGAAAAGACACGGTGTGATCATCAATCTATCGTCGATTTGGGGAACAAAAGGCGGTCCTGACAGAAGTGCCTACATTGCTTCCAAATACGCATGTCTCGGATTTTCCAAAGCACTGGGTGAAGAATTAAAGCCTTACAAAATTAGAGTGAATGCGGTCTGTCCAGGTCCAGTAAATACAAAGATGATGGACGATTTTGATGTGAATAAAGACAATTGGTTGCATCCAATAGACCTTGCTAATGTAATCGTCGATTTATGTTTGCCAAAGTGTCAAGCTGTAACTGCTACCGCGATTGAAGCATTTGGTTACGGACGACCAGTAAATTTATAAATATTTCTAAAAGTTGAAAGGGGAAATCATAATGGAAAAATTAATTCCAGCTATTGAATCAAAAAATATCAGTCTAGCACTTGCTAATAAAATGTTAGAGGCGGCACTTGTTAAGGGAAAAGAACTAGGTATGCCGTTTAGCATCTCAATCGTTGATCGTGTGGGGAACCTAAAAGCGTTTGCCGCCATGGACGGTGCACCGGTATTAAGTTTGGAAATTGCTCAAAATAAAGCATTTTCTGCTGCCACTTATAATAGAGCAACACACGAATGGTACGACAGATTAAAGGATGATCCACCATTGCTGCATGGGATTGTTCACACTCCAAGATTGATTATTTTTGGCGGTGGTTATCCAATCAAAATCAATAACGAACTGATTGGTGGTGTTGGGGTTAGTGGCGGACATTATACTCATGATATGCAGGTTTGCCAGGCAGCATTAGAAGTGCTAAAAAACCTAGAGTAAGAGGGTGTTGATGGATGGAAACCTATGATTTGATTATTTTAGGCGGCGGGTTAGCGGGGATGTGTGCTGCAGTTGAGGCAGGTGAAACGGGTGCACACGTCCTTCTCCTGGAGAAACAGGATGAACTGGGCGGCAGTACGGTTCTAAGTTCAGGTTATATGGCCTTTGCCGGAACAGATATGCAAGACAAGGCAGGTATCATCGATTCAACCGAGGCCTTATTGGAGGACATGATTGAGGTCGGCGGCGGGGTGAATGAACAGGCACTTGTTGAAGCCTATGGCCAGCACCAATTAGAGACATATAATTGGCTTATTGAGCACGGTGTTGAGTTCCGCTCACTCGAAGCGGTTAGCGGTCACAGTGTTCCCCGCGGACATATTATTGACCCACACCAAGCGATTCAAACACTTAACCGAATGGTTAAGCAGATGTCAAGCGTGACCATTCGATTAAATGCTCCGGCACGAAGACTATTGAAAAATGACGATGGTCGGATTGATCGTGTTTTATACATGGCCGAAGGGGTAGAGCAATTTGTTCATGCCTCCAAAGGGGTAATCATTGCATCTGGAGGGTTTGCAAAAAGCGAGGATCTTTTAGGGCAGTTTGCCCCCCAATTAAAGGGAGCACTAAGGATTGGCGGCCGTGGTAATCATGGGGACGGAATACGGATGGCATGTGAGCATGGGGCCTGGTTAAAGGATTTACCATACTTGAATGGGACCTATGGATTTCATCCTACAGCTGCAGGACCAGTAAAGTCTCAAGGGTTAGCCTTCTACAAGGGTGCAATCATGGTCAACCAATTTGGGAAAAGGTTCGTTAACGAGTCTATTTCTTATAAACTATTAGGAAAGGTCGCTTTCGAGCAGCCAGATCAAGTGAGTTTCCAGGTTTGGGACCAAACGGTTATGAACAAGAGTGTTCACGATGACCCTCTCTATGATTTGGAATTACTGAAGCGGCGCAGGCTTCTATATCAAGCGGACACACTGGAGGAATTGGCTGACTGTATTGATGTGCCGCATGAAGTATTAGAAGAAACAATCTCCAGATACAATCAAGGGATTGAAGACGGAGAAGATCCTCAATTCGGCAGGAAGTCATTAACACATAACTATGGAAAACCAACACCAATTGAGAAGGCACCATTCTATGCATTTGAGTCGACAGTCGCGATGCTGGCAACATACGCAGGGATGTCGGTGAACAAAGCGGCACAAGTGGTGAATCCATACGGTGAGCCCATTCCAGGATTGTATGCAGCTGGAGAGGTGACTGGTGGATTCCACGGGGCAGGTTACATGACCGGTAGTTCTTTAGGGAAATGTGCGGTCTTTGGACGGATAGCAGTCCAAGAGGCATTGAAAGAGGTAACAGTAAAATAATTGAATTGCATGGGAGTGGAAAGGCTCAGATTAGGATTGGCTCATAGAATGGTTGAATTCGCCCATAAAGCTAAAAAATTCGCTCATAAGATTGTTGAGTTCGCCCATAAAATGGTTAAATTCGCTCATAAAATTGGATTCGCTGATTGAACTCGGAAATCCGCTGATAGAACCGGGGAATCCGCTGATATGGCTTGAGAATTCGCTCATAGACTATTAAATTTCACAAACAAACGATGAATTTCCGCAAAAATAAACATCGATACACTTTTTCCAAACAAATCTAATAACAAAAACGAACTTTTTATATGTTTTTTCGAAAAAATCACAAAAAGGAGGTAAATTTTATGAAAATCTGGCATCAGAGCCTAACCACGATTGACCGGGTTCCTCAATATCGAGATGCAATCATGAACCATGTGCGGAAGATTGCACGACCAGACGTAGAGGTCGTTCTACATGGCATGTCTGAAGAGACATATCCCACACATTACCCCGGGCATTTTATTACTCATTCCTACCTGCAGAACCTGCACCGGGAGCAGTTCGTTCGTGCTGCATTAATGGCTGAAGCCGCAGGATACGATGCGATGTTTATTGGGACCATTCCTGACGTAGGTCTTTTGGAGGCACGCACGCTCGTTGATATCCCTGTGGTTGGTTATGGGCAAGCCTCCTTCCATATGGCATCCATGCTTGGAGACCGTATCGGAGTAGTCAATTTTTTAACCCCATTGGCAGACGAACTTAGACAAAACGCCGTCCGGTACGGCCTCGGCGAAAAGCTCGGACCAATTGTGCCGCTGAAATCAGGCTTTGATGATGTGCTCGCAGGCTTCAGTAATCCTGAGCCAGTTATTGCGGCATTTCAAAGAGCAGCCGAGACTGCCATCTCTCAAGGAGCCGATGTGATTGTCCCAGGCGAGGGGCCGATGAACGTTTTCCTTGCAACCTTCGGGATTTCAAGGATTGGTGACGTACCTGTCGTTGACTCATTTGGTGCCGGAATCAAGATGTGCGAATCACTAGCGGACCTAAAAAGAGTATCAGGAGTATATATGACCCGGAGCGGTTACTACAACTCAAAACCACCAGCAGAAGCGGTTGCAAGATTACGAGAAATGTACGGATTAGACCCATACCCAAATCCTACTAACCAGCGAGGATTAGCAGTAAGGGCAGGAGTAGAAGTAAAAGGTTAACCAAATAAAAAGACAAGAGGTGAACTAGAGATGCATATCGTCGTATGCCTAAAGCATGTTCTTGATCCGGAAATTACTCCGCGTTATTTTCAAATTGACCCAGAGACCAATTGTCCGGTGAATGGAGATTCCGACATGGTTTTGGACTCTTTTGCCGAGAACGCGCTTGAATTGGCTATTCAACTTCGAGATAAAACACCGGGTGCTACGGTGACTGCCATCTGCCTGGGTGACGAATCCTCGGAGGAAGTTCTGCGCCGAGCGTTTGCCTTCACGGCAAACGCTGCCGTACGAGTTTGGGATTCGGAGTGGGAAAATCTCGACGGTCAGGCCGTTGGGCATATCCTTGCGCAAACTATCAAAACCCTTGGTGGTGCGGAGCTTGTACTGACCGGATATCAAGCAAGTGACATTGAGGAAGGCCTTGTTGGACCAGTCATGGCTGAAGAACTTGGGATTCCTTGTGTGACGCTTGTCTCCGAACTTGAACTGGATGAAGGCAGTGTGAGGTCTACTTGCGAAGCAGAAGGCGGTTATACTGTGGCGAGTGTTCCGTTTCCAGCTGTTTTTACAATTATCAGTTCTGAGGCAAATGTCCCTCGCCTCCCAAAGGTTAAAGATATCCGACTTGCGAGGAGCAAGCCAATCACTCGATTTGAATCAGATGATATTGATTTAGATCATGTGCGGTGTCAGCCGGGTGTTAAATTGGAGCGGGCCTACGTCCTAAACAGAGATGTCAATTGCGAAATCCTTTCTGGCAGCGATGGCTCAGAGCTCGCAGCTGAATTGACTGACAAGCTCTTGGCACTCAAGATATTATAGGAGGTCTCAAACTATGTCCAAAATCCTTATCTTTACAAATCAGCAAGAAGAATTACTAAGCCCTGGTGCCAAGGAAGCACTGGCATTCGGCAGTCGATTGGCAAGTGCCACCGCCGGAAGTGTGGAGGCTGTCTTGGTTGGACCCGCGACTGAGGCTGGTGCAAAGGAAGCAATTGCCTTTGGAGCAAGCAAAGTATATACCATTAATAATCCTTTACTTTCTGAATATCAGGTTGAACTTTACGTGGATAGCCTCTTCACTGTTTTCCAACAATCTGATGCCGATACGCTGCTCCTCTCCTTCGATAGAATGGGTAAGGATCTTGTAGGTCGACTGGCTACACGCAGTGGCGCATCTGCCATAACAGAGGTGACTGATTTTAGAACTGAAGGCGATAAGCTGACATGGGTGCGCCCAATTTATGGTGATAAAGCATATGGGGAGTATTCAACTACACGTCCTAAGGTGGTTGTTGGCATTCGCCAAAAGAGTCAGGAACTGGCTGTACCTGATTCAACGCGCATAGGTGAAATCATTTCTGTTGATTACTCCGTTCCAGAGGAAGTTGTTTTAACAAAACTGGTGGTGAAGATTCAGTCGGCCTTGTCAGATATCCGTCTTGAGGATGCTACAATTATTGTCTCCGGCGGTAGAGGTCTTGGCGGACCTGAAGGCTTTCAAGATTTGCAGTCCCTTGCAGAACTACTGGGCGGGACAGTCGGTGCTTCAAGGGCAGCATGTGACGCTGGATGGGTTCCTTCTAACCTGCAGGTAGGACAAACGGGAGCTGTTGTTGCTCCAGACCTTTATATTGCGGTCGGAATATCCGGTGCCAGTCAACATCTAGCAGGCATTATCAGTGCAAAGACCGTTGTTGCCATCAACACAGATTCAGAAGCACCCATTTTTAAACGGGCCAATCTCGGTGTAATCGCCGACTACAAGACAGTGATTCCAGCACTTACGGAGAAACTGAAAAAGGTTCTTGTTTAAGGAAGACTCAGCTAAAAGATTCAAAATCCTATTTTAAGTCCTCATTTTGGTAGGACTTATTTTTTGTTTTCTGAAAATTTGGTACAATGGGGTTGCCAAAATTTTATATTCAACCTACGAATGATAGAAAGGAGTAAAAATGATGGTTTTAAAGCTTGAAAATGTCTCTTTATTACGAGAAGGAAATTGGATTTTACAAGATGTAAATTGGAAGATTAATAGAGGCGAAAACTGGGTTTTATTTGGATTAAATGGCTCGGGTAAGACAGCCATATTAAATTTAATAAATGCCTATTATTTCCCGACAAAAGGAAAAGTAACTGTACTGGGGATGGAATTTGGGAAAACCTATCTAAGTGAGAAACTGCGTAAACAGATCGGATTTGTCTCTTCATCCCTTCAGGAAAAATTTCATCCAGGGGATAATGCGTTTGAGGTTGTCTTAAGCGGTGCCTTTGCTTCTATCGGTCTTTACGAAACACCGACAGATGAAATGAGAAAAAAGGCTGTTGAACTATTGGAATCACTTGGTTGTATAAGGTATGCGAACCGAAATTACGACAAATTATCACAAGGAGAAAAGCAGCGTGTCTTAATTGCTCGTGCGTTGATGGCTGAACCTTCTTTGCTCATTCTCGATGAACCTACGAATGGATTGGATTTTATCGCGCGCGAACAACTGTTAGAATCGATTGAAAAAATTGCAGAACATTCCGGTGCTCCGACATTGATTTATGTAACACATCATATCGAAGAAATTTTACCAGTTTTCACTAAAACCTTATTACTAAAAGAGGGACAAGTTTTTGCAGATGGAAAGACATGTGAATTGATATCTAGTCAAAAACTAACGGCGTTTTTCAATCTTCCAGTTCATGTGGAGTGGAAGAACAACAGGCCGATGCTTTCTAGACTACAGGTTGATGAGAAAGATAAACTCAATGCCTATTGATGATTGAAAAAGGCGCATGAATAATTCATGCGCCAACTTTGAGTACTTCGAAAAGCGCAGGTAACTACCTTTTCATTTTGGGTGAAACTGTATAATACTTCACAGTTTTTATGAAGATTGTAGTATATAGTGAAAGGGAGCTGAGATATTAAAATTTATCTGACTGAGAGGTTTGGCAAGATGAAACGATTTTCTGTCTTTATAATGAGTCTTATTATCATATTTATCGCGGGCTGTGGGGCATCCAATAATTTAACTGTGAAACTTATCACGCCAAAAACATTTACCCCAGGAAAAATATTTGCGATGCAATTTACCGTAGTCGACAATAAGGGAAATCCGATTGAGGGTGCCGAAGTGAATGCCAATTTAAATATGAAAAACATGGATCACGGGACAACTCCTGTCACTGTGGAAGAATTAGGTGACGGCAAATATATAGGAACTGCTAATTTAGCGATGAACGGTGACTGGGTAGCTTCAATTAAAGTGGAACACGACGGGGAAATGGTTGAAGAAGAAGAGCAATTCACTGTCGAAGCAAAAACTTTGGAGAATGCTCATAAAGTGACCCAAGAAGTTACCTTACCTGAATTTAAGTTAATCGACGAAAATGGGAATTCAGTCACAAAACAAAATCTGATTGGAAAAACCGTCGTTTTGACCTTTACTTATGTGAATTGCGTGGATCCGAATGCATGTCCGGTTTTGTTGGGGAACTTTAGCAACTTGCAACAGGATTTGAAATCGAAGGGAAACAATACAGATAATCTTTTACTCGTTTCCGTTTCCCTTGACCCTGAAAATGATACACCAGAAGCCATGAAGGAACACGCAAAGAAAATGAATTTCGATATGTCATACTTAAAAATGCTGACAGGAGATATGAATGAGATTCAAAACTTGGCAGACACGCTTGGTGAACATTTTGAAAAAAAGAATTCGGAAGTTATACATGATAACAAAACCCTTATTTTTAACTCGAACGGAAAGTTGACGCATGAATTTACAGGCAGCATCATTGATCGAAATGAACTATACCAGATTGTACATGAGTAAAAATAAGTCAGACTCCTACTAGTACCTGAGAAGCTTTGTTATTTCCTGAGTGGGGAATTAACAAAGCTTCTTTTTAATAAGGCCAAAATGTTTGCAAGGATAATAGGGTTAAAGATTTTTGAGAAAAGCACTTTTTTTAAGAAAAAGTATTGAGAGTTATCGCAGGAAAATGTATGATATGGCAAAGATAAAGAACTTTCTGATCCAGAGTTAGTAAAAATAAATCACCTATTAGCTAAGAATATTAATGATGCAATAATTGAAACTTATGCTCAATGAATCTTCCAATCATTGAAATGTAAGGGCTTTTATAAAAATGACACTAGTGATTTTAGTAAACAGAATACATAAGTTGATAGTTTTTTGAAAGGGGATTCATAATTGAAAAAGCTATTACAAATCTATGCCTTCTTATTTATCGTCTACTTTCTTTACTTATATAACTATCATATTAATGAGTCGCATATATCCCAACTAACACAAGGAGAAGGACAGGAGGAAATTAGTGAGAAGTACGTAATGGTTACATTCCAGTCAGGAATTGATTATTGGAAGAGCTCTTTAAAAGGGTTTGAGGATGCTGCTCAGAAATTGAATTTATCAGTTGAATACCGGGGTGCTACGCAGCATGATATACATGAACAAATTACTGTGATGGAACAGGTGATTGCCAAAAAGCCTACGGGAATTGCGATATCCGCTATCGACCCTGACGCATTAGCTAAAACTTTTGAAAAAGCACGGGATATGGGTATTCCTGTAGTTTTATTCGATTCAGGTGCTGTATCGGACAAGGTGTCTTCTTTTTTGGGGACTGATAATTATAAAGCTGGTATAACGGCTGCTCATAAGTTAGTTGAATTAATTGGTAGAAAAGGAAAAGTGGCTGTCATTACATCTCCCAATCAATTAAATCATCAGGAAAGAACAAAAGGATTTTTAGACACAATTAAGAAAGAAACTACTGGGGTAGAGGTGATAGCAGTAAAAGATGGAAAGGGGGATCAGCTTGTTTCAAGCAAGGTTGCAATGAACCTCTTAAAGAAGTATCCGGATTTGAAGGGTATTTTTGCTACTGAAGCCAATGGAGGGGTTGGGGTCGGTAAAGCCGTCAGTCTCCTCAAGAAGAATCAAAAAGTGAAAATTGTAAGTTTTGATACAGATAAACAAACTCTGGATCTGATTAAAGATGGTACCATATCTGCAACCTTGGCTCAAGGTACCTGGAGGATGGGTTTTTGGTCTTTACTGTTTCTATTTGATCTCCAACATAAAAATTCTCCAATTATAAAACGTGAATTTTCTGATAAACCTCCAATGACTTCATATGTTGATACAGGGATTTCTATTGTTACTAAAGAGAATGTAGAAAATTATTATGCAAAGTGAGCCGCCAAGAAAATGAGAGATTCGAAGATATTGGACAAAAAAATTTTTTTAAAAATAAACAACCTTCCAATCCGATTTAAGTTAATTGTTCTTTTAATGTTAATCAGTATTCTGCCATCTATTGGTCTTGGGTTTCTGACAGGATGGACAGTAGACCGCATTATAGAGAGACAAGTGAACCAAAATACACTGCAGTTAATTGGTCAAGTCAATAAAACACTGGATTTCTATGCCGGTAACATGCAAAATATGAGTTATTTGATATCTTTTAACCCGGGAATTAAACAATTTTTGTACGAGAAAAAAAGCCAGCAAAGCCAAGGGGTAAATGATGATTATGAGATACGAACATTTCTGCAAGGGCTTACAACATTGTATCCAGAAGTAGCAGGCATTCTTGTGGTAAACAGCAATGGTCAGTACATCAGTAACGACATGTATACCCGCTCGATGAAAAGCCTAACTGAAGAGTCGTGGTATCAAGCTGCTGTGAAAAGTGAAGGGATTTTCAAAATCTTAGGGCACCCATTCAGCAGAAACATAACTAGCCATATACATTACAAGGATGACGAGGTTGTATCAGTTGTACGAGCAATTTTAGACCCTGAAACCCAGCAAGTGAAGGGTGTAATATTAATTGATATGAAGCTCCGAGTGATATCGGAAGCGACAAAAGATGTTCGCCTAGGTAAAACAGGTTATTTAATGGTGATTGACGATAAAGGCGAAAATATCTACTCACCATCCGAGCCCTTTCTTAACGAGATTCCTATTGAGTGGCTCCATTCAAATGAATCCGGGAATTTCTCTAAACAAGTCAAAGGCAATAAGCTTCAATTCATATATAGAAAGTCTCCTTTTACTGGTTGGACAACTGTGGGTGTATTTTCTACAAAAGAATCGGTATTAGAGGTAAGGGAAATTCATTTTTATGTGATTAGTTTTGTCTTCTTCGTTTGTTTGTTTGGCCTTGGGGCCTCCTATTATTTATCCTATTCTATATCAAGACCAATCAGGCAACTCATGTCGTTTATGCGTAAAGCGGAATCTGGAGATTTGTCTGTCCGTTACAAAGGAGAACGAATGGATGAAATCGGGTTACTTGGCCGCAGCTTTAATACGATGCTTGTTCAATTAAATAAGCTTATAACACTAAATGAGCTGCAAGAGCGTCAAAAACGTGAAGCTGAATTACGAAGTCTTCAGGCTCATATCAAACCTCATTTCCTCTACAATACGTTAGACACAATTCATTGGCTGGCCCGAAAAAAAGGTGCTGTAGATGTTGCAGAGGTGGTAGAGTCATTATCAAGACTTTTCCGCATTGGGTTAAGTAAAGGTAACGATATAATTCCTCTAAAAGAAGAAATGGAACATATTAACAGTTATTTAAAGATCCAAAAAGCTAGATATCAAGATAAATTAAATTACACCTTAAATATTGCTTCAAATGTTGAAAAGATCAATGTATTAAAGCTTGTATTACAGCCAATCGTAGAAAACGCCATATATCATGGAATCAAAGAAAGGAGAGGGCCAGGTCATATTATCGTTAAAGCAGAAGAACATGAAGGAAATATTGTTTTCCATGTAATGGATGATGGGAAGGGAATTCCTACTGAAAAGCTTGAAGCTCTAAGAAGTAAATTGGGAACTTTATTTTCTCAATCTCAGCAATATAAAGGAAGTGAGAATTTTGGGTATGGGATGCTTAATGTCCAAGCCAGAATTAAACTGACTTTTGGTGATGCCTACGGTATTTCTATTGATAGTGAATTAGGTAAGGGTACAACAGTAAAGGTTGTCCTTCCTGCCATCAGAGAAAAATGAAACGATGAAAGAGTTCGAAAGGGGAGCAAATTGTGTGCAAAATCATTGGAATGTATTGATTGCAGATGATGAGCCGATAATACGTGAAGGAATTCGTGAATCAGTAGATTGGCAAGAGCTTCATATGAAGGTTGTAGCAGAGGCTGAAGATGGAGAAGAAGCATTCGAACTTGCCATCGAATTTTCAGTAGACATATTGCTGGTAGATTTGAATATGCCAATTATGGATGGTTTGACTTTAATTAAACAGGTACGAGAGAGTTTGCCAAACTGTAAAATAATAATTATTTCAGGTCATGACGAATTTACATATGCCCAAGAAGCATTACGCTTAAATGTTAATGATTATATTCTCAAACCAGCAAATCCTGATCAATTACAAAACGTCCTACAGAGTATAAGAAAACAATTGGAAGAAAGAGAACAGCAAAGTGAGTACTTAGCATTGGCGAAAGACCAAATCATAAAAAATATCCCTCTCTTACAGCAAAATTTTTGTCAGGAATGGATAAAAGGGAATATGACAGAATCTGAAATTATTAAACAACTAAAATTCTTACATTTGCCTCTAGAATGCCCGAACCAGTTTGGTCTCATCCAATGTCATGAAATTTATATTAATAAACATTTATTGAATGAAAATAAAAAACAATTATTTAATTTTACAGAAGATATCGTTGCTGAAGCACTTGAACCCTTTCAAAAAGTTGTTTTTCGTGATCCTTCAGGGTTTATATCAGTTTGTATTTGGGGAAATGTACAAGAAAATCTCGAAATATTGTTGTCAAAGAAATTAAAAAATTATTTGAACACGACACCGAATATGCACTTTGAGCAAGTTACTGGAGAAACATTTGAGATTTCTGAAATTTATAAACACTGCGAAACAATGATGTATGAAAATTTAAAGATCTCACCGATCGTCCGGCGTGCGAGATCCTATCTTAGTGAACATTTTTCAGAAACAGATTTGACATTGGAATCATTGGCACAGTATCTGCAAGTATCCCCTGTTTATCTAAGCAGAATAATGAAAAAGGAATTAGGTACTTCTTTTGTTAGTATGATTACAAATATGCGAATCAGCAAGGCTATTATGCTGCTAAACTCCACAGAACTTTCTATTCTTGAAATTGCCGGAAAAGTTGGATATGACACACAGCATTATTTTAGTACTGCTTTTAAAAAAGTAATGGGTGTATCTCCCAACCAGTATCGAAAAGGTGCAGGTTTTTCAAGTTCGATTTCTAGTAAAGAATAGGAGTAACTATTAGCCAAATATGCATGTATTAAGGGACAGTCCAAATGAAATCATTTGGACTGTTCTATTTTGTTTACGGGGAATTTCGAACAAAAGGTGCTTTCAATTCTAGTGGGTGATTTCTGTTTTTTATAATGCAGTAATTTTTGAAAGCGCTTAAAGTTAAGTTGTATTTTTATAAAAATAGTTGTTTTATTGAAAAGACGAAAAAATGACAGGGTGATATATTCATAGCAAGGAATAAAACATTAAATATGAAAAAAACAAAAGGGGCGATTCAGATGAAAAAGTTGTTGTCAGTAATTATGTTAATAACCTTATTATTTTCGTTGGCAGCATGTGGAAGTAAAAGTACAAGTGGAGATAGTGGATTTGTAGGACTTGCGATGCCTACAAAGTCATCGGAAAGATGGGTAAGTGACGGTCAAAATATGAAAAAAGAATTTGAAAAGTTAGGCTATAAAGTGGACTTGCAATATGCAGAAGACGTAGTAGAGAATCAGGTATCTCAAATTGAGAATATGATTACGAAGGGTGTAAACGTTTTAGTAATTGCGTCAATTGACGGTGAAGCCTTAACAGATGTTTTAGACAAAGCAAACAAGCAAGGGATTAAGGTCATTGCATATGATCGTTTAATTAAAAATAGTAAAAATGTCAGCTATTATGCAACATTTGACAACTTTAAAGTAGGTGTTCAACAAGGCTCTTATATTGAAGAAAAATTAGGTTTAAAGGCAGGAAAGGGCCCATTCAATATCGAGTTGTTTGCAGGATCACCAGATGATAATAATGCCTATTTCTTTTTTGATGGGGCAATGTCCGTATTAAAGCCTTATATTGAATCGGGGAAATTAGTCGTAAAAAGCGGTCAAAAGTCATTTGAACAAGGTGCTACATTAAGATGGGACGGTGCAGTTGCACAAGCTAGGATGGATAATCTATTAAGTGCCCACTATACCACTGACAAGGTAGATGCCGTTTTATCACCTTATGATGGAATCAGTATCGGGATCATATCATCTTTAAAAGGTGTTGGTTATGGATCAGCTACTAAACCACTTCCTATTATTACTGGACAAGATGCTGAACTAGCTTCTATTAAATCAATAATAAAAGGTGAACAGACACAAACCGTGTTTAAAGACACAAGAGAATTGGCTAAAAAGGCTGTTTCTATGGCTGATGCCGTTTTAAAGGGCAAAAAAGCTGAAGTAAATGATACCAAAACGTACGAAAATGGAAAAAAAGTCGTTCCTTCATATCTGCTAGAACCAGTTTCAGTTGATAAAGCAAACTATGAATCTGTCTTAGTTGATTCTGGATATTACAAAAAGGAAGAACTAAGTAAATAATTAGTGATTTAAATGATTTAGTGACAGTTGAAGAACCGTCACTAAATCATTTTATAAAATTGCGAGGTTGTGGTGAAACATGTCAAAGATAATTTTAGAAATGAGGAATATTACAAAAGAGTTTCCAGGCGTCAAAGCACTTCAAAATGTAAATTTAAAGATAAAAGAGGGCGAAATTCACGCTTTATGTGGAGAAAATGGGGCTGGGAAATCCACTTTAATGAAAGTATTGAGTGGTGTCTATCCACATGGTTCATATACTGGGGATATTCTGTTTGATGGAAAAGTTTGTAAATTTAAGGACATCAAACAAAGTGAAGAATTAGGGATTGTTATTATTCATCAAGAGCTGGCATTGATTCCATACCTATCGATTGCTGAAAATATTTTCCTTGGTAACGAACAAGCGAAAAATGGAATTATCAATTGGAATGAAACAGTGTTAAGGACGAGAGAACTGCTGACAAAGGTAGGTTTACACGAATCACCAAATACAAAAATCGCAGAATTGGGTGTAGGGAAACAACAATTAACAGAAATAGCGAAGGCACTATCTAAAAATGTAAAATTATTAATATTGGATGAACCTACTGCTGCATTAAATGAACACGATAGTGAAAACCTATTAAATCTTTTATTAGAGTTTAAAAAACAGGGCATGTCAGCCATTATTATATCGCATAAATTAAATGAAATTTCCAAAGTGGCGGATTCCATCACAATTTTGCGAGACGGCCAAACCGTAGAAACTCTAGATATGAAAGTAGACAAAATTTCAGAAGACAGAATTATCAAGGGAATGGTAGGAAGAGAATTAACGAATCGCTATCCAAAAAGGGATGCGAAAATAGGAAATACTATTTTTGAAGTGAAAAACTGGAATGTTTTTCACGAAATGCATACAAATCAAAAATTAATTGATAATGTGAATATTCATATTCGTAAAGGTGAGATTGTGGGTATTGCCGGCTTGATGGGCGCAGGAAGAACAGAGTTGGCAATGAGTATCTTTGGGAAATCGTATGGAAAGAAAATAACGGGACAAATATATAAAGATAGTAAAGAAATCCATTTGAATAATGTTAGTCAGGCAATCGAACATGGAATTGCTTATGTTTCTGAAGATCGAAAGGTTAACGGGTTAATCTTAATGGACGATATTAAACAAAACATTACATTAGCCAGCCTTAATAAGATAACCAACAAATTTGTTATTAATAAGAACCAAGAAATTATTGAATCGGAAAAATTCCGTGAAAAATTAAAAATTAAAACTCCTAGTATTCATCAGAAAACTGGAAATCTGAGTGGTGGAAATCAACAAAAAGTTGTATTGAGTAAATGGATCTTTTCAGAGCCTGACATCCTGATTTTAGATGAACCTACTCGAGGTATTGATGTAGGCGCAAAGTATGAAATTTACACAATCATTAATCAGTTGGCTACAGATGGAAAAGGGATTTTAGTCATTTCTTCAGAGCTGCCAGAAATTCTTGGGATTTGTGATCGAGTGTATGTAATGAATGAAGGCAGAATAACGGGAGAAGTTTTAAAAGAAGAAGCAACTCAAGAACGTATTATGAAATATATGACCAAAAGTATGGTTTAGGGGGTAGCAAAACATGCAATCGTTAACGCATAAAACGGCTGAAAACGAGAAAGTTGCAGTTCGTGAACCGAAAGTAAATCACATTTTACAACTTTTCAAAAATAATTTGAGACAATACAGTATGATTTTGGCACTAGTTTCAATTATGATTCTTTTTCAAGTTCTAACAGATGGTATATTATTAAGACCGTTAAATATTACAAACTTAATCTTGCAAAATAGCTATATTTTAGTATTGGCAATAGGGATGATTTTAGTTATTATTACCGGACATATTGATCTATCGGTTGGTTCAATAGCAGCCTTTGTCGGAGCTCTATCTGCTATTTTAATGGTTAATTATGAAGTTCCAATCTCAGCCGCAATTATAATCTCATTATTAATTGGTGCACTTATTGGCGCTTGGCAAGGATTTTGGGTGGCATATGTCAAAATTCCTGCGTTTATTGTTACTCTAGCAGGAATGCTTTTGTTTAGAGGATTGACTATGGTTGTGTTGGAGGGCAAATCAATCGCCCCATTTCCAGAAACATTTCAAAAAATTAGCTCAGGTTTCATTCCAGATGTGTTTGCTGGAGCGAACCTTCATATTTTAACTCTTGTCATTGGAGCTCTGCTATCTGTCATTCTAATCTTCAATGAATTGAAAATTAGAAAAGCTGAAATAAAATACAATTTAGATGTTTCACCAATAGGAATTTTCATTTTGAAGATTATTGCAATAGTTGCCTTAATTAATGTATTTGTGTACGTTCTTGCTACTTACGAAGGAATTCCTAATATTTTAGTTATCTTGGCTTTATTAATATTGGCTTATCAATTTATTACAACAAAAACAATTGCAGGGCGTCACATTTATGCGATAGGTGGAAATGAAAAAGCAGCCAGTTTATCAGGGGTCAAAACAAAGCGGGTTACATTCTGGGTCTTTGTAAATATGGGAGTGTTATCAGCTCTATCTGGGCTACTGTTTGCTGCTCGATTAAATGCTGCAACACCTAGAGCAGGAAATCTTTTTGAACTTGATGCGATTGCAGCATGTTTTATTGGCGGTGCATCAGCATATGGTGGAGTAGGTACGGTTCCAGGGGCTATTATTGGTGGTCTTGTTATGGGTGTCATGAATAACGGAATGTCCATACTAGGTTTAGGAATAGATTGGCAGCAAGGTATCAAAGGGCTTGTATTATTAGCTGCAGTAGCTTTTGATATCTATAATAAAAACAAATCATCATAATTTACCTTATAAAATAAGAGTAGACCGCTATCTAAATGGTAGCGGTCTTTCTTTATGTTTTGTCTATATCGAAAATCGTGCAGATAAATTAGAGTCCGCTTTAATCCTTCGACATGATGTTGGGTTATTAATTGTGCAAGAAAAAGGTACAAACAGAAATAAATAAAAATAAAAATTTGTATTTTGTATATTCAAAAATAAACAAAAATGTTTTATAATAAAAACAGAACATAATAAACATATAAACAAACAAACGGGGGAATTCAAATGGTAAAGAATCTTTGGGATACTGAAAAGGCATCACAAGTTTTAAAAGGGGTAGAAGAATTAGTGTATCGGTCCAACTTGATTGGATCAGATCGTGCCGTATGTAACTGGGGTGGCGGCAATACATCGATGAAGACAACTGAAAAGGATTTTCGCGGTCGTGATATAGAAGTGATGTGGGTAAAGGGAAGCGGATCCGATTTGGCAACAATGAAGGCTCATAACTTTACAGGCCTAAACCTAGAAGATATCCGTCCACTATTTGAACGTGATGAAATGACAGATGAGGATATGGTGTCCTATCTTTCACATTGCATGATTGACAGTAAACATCCAAGAGCATCGATCGAAACATTATTACATGCGTTCTTACCATATAACCATGTAGACCACACACATCCAGATGCGATTATTAGCCTATGCTGTGCAGATAATGGGAAGCAGCTTGCTGAAGAGATTTTTGGAAATCGTTTTGTTTGGGTTCCATATGTAAGGCCAGGCTTTACACTTTCAAAAATGATCGCAGAAGGAGTAAGAAATAACCCAAATGCGGAGCTTGTCTTAATGGAAAAACATGGACTTGTTACGTGGGGAGAAACTTCAGAAGAGTCCTATGCCAAAACCATTGAAATTATTAATGAAGCAGAACTATATATAAATGAAAGAATTAAGGAAGAAACTGTTTTTGGCGGTCAAAAATATGAATCTCTTACCGACGAAGAAGCAACTAGCATCCTAGCAAAAGTAATGCCAGTGATCCGCGGAGCAGTAAGTGATGAAAAGAAAATGCTGTTAACGTTTGACCGTGGTGAAGATGTTATTCAATTTGTAAACAGTCACCAAGCACCAGAGCTTTCTCAAGTAGGTGCGGCCTGTCCAGACCATCTCGTCCACACAAAAATGGTTCCACTTTATATCAATTGGGATCCACAAACGAAGGACGTAGAAGCCTTAATTGCTAGTGTAAAAGAAGGGATTGACAATTTCAAAGCACAGTACAAAGAATACTTTGACCGCAACAAACACGAAGGCGATCAAATGTTTGAACCAGCTCCACGTGTTATCTTAATCCCTGGAATTGGTATGGTGAACTCTGGAAAGGATGTTAGCAACTCTAGAGTCAGCGGTGCATTATACCACCGTGCAATTGCGGTAATGAAAGGTTCCACTACACTGGGAAACTTTGTTTCATTAAGTGAAAATGAATCCTACAACGTAGAATATTGGCCATTAGAATTATATAAATTATCGCTTGCTCCAGCTGAAGCTGAGTTTTCTAGAAAGGTAGCTTTTGTTACTGGCGGAGCTGGTGGAATTGGCAGTGAAACTTGCCGTCGCTTTGTTTCTGAAGGAGCACATGTAGTTGTAGCAGACTTGAATCTTGAAGGTGCAGAAAAGGTTGCCGCTGAAATTAATGAAAAGTACGGAGCAAATCGTGCCCTTGCTGTGAAGATGGATGTAACCAAAGAAGAGCAAGTTGTAGCAGCTTTTGATCAAGCTGCACTTACATTTGGTGGAGTAGATATTATTGTCAACAACGCGGGACTTGCTACATCAAGCCCAATCGACGAAACCACGCTTCAAGAGTGGAATTTAAATATGAATGTGTTAGGAACAGGATATTTCTTAGTTGCCCGCGAAGCATTCAAGCAAATGAAACAGCAAGGCATTGGTGGAAACATGGTGTTTATCGGGTCGAAGAACTCTGTTTTTGCTGGAAAAAATGCAGCTGCCTACAGTTCTGTAAAAGCACTTGAAACACACTTGGCAAGATGTATTGCTGCTGAAGGCGGCGAGTTTGGCATTCGTGTCAATTCCGTCCTTCCTGATGCCGTTCTTCAAGGATCTGCTATTTGGGGATCAAGATGGCGTGAAGAACGTGCTGCAGCATATGGAATTGATCCTGATCAATTAGAAGATCACTATCGCAAACGTACAACTCTTTTAGTTAATATCTATCCTTCAGATATCGCTGAATCAATCGCATTCTTTGCCTCATCAAAATCAGATAGAACAACTGGATGTATGTTAACGGTGGATGGCGGAGTGCCAGCTGCGTTTACGAGGTAAGATAGTTATGTGAAAACTAATTGGAATGAAAATATAATGAAGAAACTAAGCATTGCACAATTGCTGGAAACATTAAATAAAGCCATTGAGTTAAATTTACAACAAGACTTTATTGATTTAATAGTTTATGAGTTAGATAGAAAGCAATTTAAGATTAATTAACATAAAAAGTTGACTCCATAAGAGGGGTCAACTTTTTGTCATAACATCTATAAAGAGTTGAATAGATGGATTTATATTTTTTTTTCCAAGCAATAACAAGTTCACAATCGTGATCCTTTACGCCATCAATCTCTATAAAACGAAGTGTTAGGAAAGAGGAATGAAAATTCCTTTTGATAATTCTTTCGATAAGCGAAATACCATGCTATACTAATAAAAGTCACCAACAAAAACATTTTGAGAAGGGTTGTCTATGGTAAATGTCGAGTAGTATGATAAAAGCTTTTATTAGTCTCTTTTTGGTTTCTGTTTTATGGGGGTGCAATTATCCGGTCAGTTCCTATTTACTGCAAGGATTTTCACCTGTTTTTTTATCAACCGTTCGAATTTGCTTTACCTCACTTTTTTTGATAATCGTTGCCATGATTCATAAAGGAATGAAGCGTCCCACCATTTCAGAGTGGAAATACCTCATTGGTGTTGGAATCTTTGGAACCCTGTTAAATCAAACCTTCTACTTTACGGGTCTCCATCATACAACCCCAGCTAACGCCTCATTAATAATTTCGTTGGCACCGATAGCGACAATTCTATTGGAACGAATCATCTTTAAAGTCCAGTTTACCATTAAAAAATCGGCAGGAGCCATTATTAGTTTAATTGGTGTTTTTTCAATTATTGGTGTTGCAAATGGCGGTTTGGGAATCTCATGGGGAGATTTTAACATACTAATCGCCATGCTTTGCCTCTCGATTAGTATATTATTTATCCGAGGTTTATCAAAAACTATGAACACATTTATTATTACGATATACTCAACCGTACTAGGAAGTGTACTAATGATTCCTGCTGCCGGAGTCGAAAACTTTGTGAGCGGCTCTGTCATCAGCCATTCTCTTTTTATGTGGATTTTGTTAATTTTTGCTGGGATCATGGCTCAAGGTATTGCTGGGTTTTGGTGGAATAAAGGCGTAGCTAAAGTTGGTGCAGGTACAGCTTCAATGTTCATGAATATCCAGCCGTTTGTCGCCATCATAGCCTCTCATTTTATTTTAGGGAATCATATCTTGCTGAATCAAATCATTGGCGGTATTTTGGTATTACTAGGCGTATTTATTGCAAATATGCCATCGGTAAAAACCGTGGTTTCTACTGGGTCAAATAAAGCGGTAATGTAAAGAGTCTTCCCACTGATTGGTCTAAAAGGTCGATCTTTCACAAAAACTATCAATACATCCTGAGAAATGGAAAGGGACGATGAGATGAAAACACCACAGAAAAATTCTGTGGTGTTTTTTGGTATTTAAGAATTAAGGTTGGCAAATAAGGACAACAAATTGGTCGAATTACGTTATAGGAAAATCGTATTTTTCTAGTAAGATAGAGTTATTAGTAAGCGTTTCCAACCGAGAGGTGATGTTAATGACAAAATACAGTATTGCTGTTGATATTGGTGCATCAAGCGGCCGGCTTTTACTAGGATATTTAGAAAATGGGTTATTAAGACTAGATGAAATTCATCGTTTTGAAAACCAAATTGTCAAAAAAGGTGGCGCCTATTGCTGGGAAGCCGATAAGCTTTTTCAAGAAATCAAAAATGGCTTAAAAAAGTGCAATGAGCTTGGCATAAAACCCGACAGTATCGGAATTGATACGTGGGCCGTCGATTTTGTGTTATTGGATGAAAAGAATCAACCATTAACTGAAGCAGTATCTTATCGTGACCCAAGAACAGACGGAATGATGGAGCAAGTTTTTGAAAAAATCATAAAGGAACGCCTTTATCTAGAAACAGGCATCCAGTTCCAAAAGTTTAATACAATCTATCAATTGTATTCGATTAAACAAAGTTCTCCAGAAATCCTAGATAAAGCAAAATCATTCTTAATGATTCCAGATTACTTCAATTATTTACTGACAGGAAAAAAAGCAAACGAATATACAAACGCTACATCTACGCAACTGGTCAATGCTTTTACGAAAAAATGGGATCATGATTTATTAGATATATTGGGAATTAATAAAGAAATGTTCCATGAAATTAAAACACCTAAGACCGTCCTTGGAACATTAAAGGAAGAACTAGTTTCAGAGTTTGGCTTTGACCTTCAAGTGATACTTCCAGCCACACATGATACAGGTTCAGCGGTAATTGCCGTCCCTGAAGAGAATGAAACGATTTATATCAGTTCTGGAACATGGTCATTGATTGGCGTTGAAAACTACTTTCCAATCTGTGTAACCAAAGCACTGGACTACAATTTTACGAATGAGGGCGGAATCGATTATCAATACCGTTTCTTAAAAAATATTATGGGTCTTTGGATGATTCAAGAGGTACGACGTAACTACAATAATGAATTTTCTTTTGCGGAGCTTGTTGATCTTGCTAGGGAGGCTAAGGACTTTAAGGCCGTTGTTAATGTGAATGATGACCGTTTCTTAAAACCTGATAACATGATCCAGGAAATCATGAATTATTGTGTGGTAACAGGTCAGCCGATTCCTAGCACACCTGGAGAAGTCGCAAAATGCGTATATGATAGTTTAGCAGTCAGCTATCAGGATGCCGTTCACGAAATCGAAGAAATTTTTGAAAAGAGATTTGAAAAAATCAATGTCATCGGCGGCGGCTGTCAAAATGAAATGCTCAATCAGCTGATCGCTGATGTAACGAAGAAAGAAGTATATGCAGGACCAGTTGAAGCGACTGCGATCGGTAATATCGTGGCTCAGTTAATGGCCCTCGATGAAATTCAAGATATTAAAGAAGCACGCACGATTGTTAAAAAATCATTTGAGGTAAAGAAATATTTGCCAACTGCATCGATTACAAACTAACCATGGAGAGGAAGAAAATACATGTCTATTCAAGAAAACTTTGAACTTGCTAAAAAGGCTTATGAAAAATGGGGAATTAATGTTGATGAAGTAATCGAAACCTTAAAAAATATTTCGATTTCGGTTCACTGCTGGCAAGGTGATGATATCGGTGGATTTGAAGTGAACCCTAAAGAATTATCTGGTGGAATTTCTGTTACTGGAAATTATCCAGGTAAGGCAACGACACCTGAAGAATTAAGAGCAGACTTAGAAAAAGCACTTTCCTTGATTCCAGGTAAACATCGCGTCAATTTACATGCCATTTATGCGGAAACTAATGGAGAAGTGGTAGAAAGAGACCAGCTAGAACCAAAGCATTTTGAAAATTGGGTAAAATGGGCAAAGGAAAATGGATTAGGCTTGGATTACAACCCAACGCTATTCTCACATCCCAAAGCAGATGACGGTTTGACACTTTCCCATCCAAACGAAGAAATCCGTGAATTCTGGATCAATCACTGTATTGGCAGTCGGAAAATCGGTGAGTACTTCGGAAAAGAGCTTGATACTCCAGCATTAACAAACATTTGGATTCCGGATGGCTATAAGGATATTCCTAGTGACCGCCTGACTCCAAGAAAAAGACTAAAAGAATCATTAGATAAGATTTTTGCAGTTGAAGTAGATGAAAGATTTAATCTTGATGCAGTAGAGAGTAAGGTTTTTGGGATTGGCTCAGAATCTTACGTAGTCGGTTCCCATGAATTTTATCTAAACTATGCCATGAAAAATAATAAATTGTGCCTATTAGATACAGGTCACTACCATCCAACAGAAACAGTATCAAATAAAATTTCATCGATGTTATTATTTAGCGAAAAGCTTGCCCTGCATGTTTCAAGACCTGTACGTTGGGACAGTGACCATGTAGTTATCCTTGATGATGAATTAAAGGAAATTGCCTTAGAAATTGTACGTAATGATGCGTTAGACCGGGTCATCATCGGACTTGACTTCTTTGATGCAAGCATTAACCGTGTTGCTGCTTGGACAATCGGCACACGCAATATGATTAAGGCTTTACTTAATGCCATGTTAGTTCCAAACGAGCATATAAAACAGCTTCAAGAAGAAGGCAACTTCACAGAAAGATTAGCGTTAATGGAAGAATTCAAGACCTATCCATTTGGTGCAGTTTGGGATTACTACTGTAAAAAAATGGGCGTTCCAGTAAAAGAATCTTGGTTAGAAGAAGTAAAAGCGTATGAGCAAGAGGTTTTATTTAAAAGATAAGTGGATTTACTAGGGGAAGACTCAAATAGGAGGTTTAAGTTGCTATTTTAGAGAAAGCGGCGCCTGGTATCACAAAACCACCTGGTATTTTTGCAACGAAAGCAAGAAGTTTGAAAGAATTGGTAGAATTACAAGAGGTAAATCTGACTGTTGATAAAGTAAAAGACATTATTGATGAGTTAAATAAGCTTGAATTAGAAACAGTTTTAGTAAATTCATAATAAATCTAACAAGCCAATCTTCTTAACAATTGGCTTGTTTTTTGCAAAAACAAAAATTTCTCCTTATTGAATCTATCATTTCAACTTTTATATGTTTGTTTTTCAAAAATATATGTTATAGTAATAGTGAGAATTAATAAAAAACAAATACAAAACAACATAAATAAAAATATCGCGGCAGGAAGGGGCAAAATAAGTGCTTGTTGCAGAAAGACAAAAAAAGATCGTCGAATTGGTTAATGAACGATTAAGTATTCGGGTGACTGAGCTTAGCAAGATTTTCTCTGTGACAGAAGAAACGATTCGTCGTGATCTTGAAAAGCTTGAAAAAGAGAATTTATTAATGCGCTCCCATGGCGGTGCGGTTAGTATTGAGAAAGATCAATCGGAGACCTCCTATTTGGAAAGAGAGATTACGAATGCTGCTGAAAAGAAAGCGATAGCAAGAGCAGCCGTTCAATCTATTGAGTCTGGTGACCAAATTGTTCTGGATGCAAGTACTACCGCATGGTATGTCGCAAAGGAACTGCCAGATATGCCTTTAACCGTCCTTACAAATTCAATAAAGGTAGCCATCGAGCTTAGTAAAAAGGAACAAATAAAAGTGATTTCCACTGGAGGAACGTTATTGTCACAATCCCTTTCATATGTTGGGCCACTTGCTGAGCGCTCCCTTGCGATGTATCACGTTAACAAAGCCTTCCTTTCCTGCAAAGGGGTACATCTTGATAAAGGGCTAAGTGATTTTAATGAATTGCAAGCGTTATTAAAAAAGCAGATGATGGAAATAGCCGATGAAACCATTCTAATGGTTGATTCCAGCAAATTTGGGACACGTGCTTTTTCGCATATTTCACCAGTTTCTAACATCGATTGCATTATTACCGATTCAAATATAAAGGAAGAAACTAGAATCGAGTTGGAAGAAAAAAAGATAAAGTTAGTAATTATCAACTAGCAGGCCAAGTCCGGTCTGTTTTTTTTATACACTTATTTCAAAAATTTAAAGAAGAGACAGAAAAGGAAAATAAACTCTCCAGTCATAAACATATCGAACGGTTACTTAGAATCACTTCCTACGTGAAAGAGCATGAAATGTAAGCTGAAACAGGGCTAGAACAAGCCAAACATTAAAACGTGTATGGCTTGTTTGATTTGTCTCTGTGAGTTATTTTTATTTTTTTAAAAAGTCGGAATTTTGAAAGAAATTAGTCGGATTTACAGTAGGAAAGGGTTTTCATTTGTTTTATCTTTAATATAGAACAAACTATCTAAAATTTCTCCTGCAAATAAATCATTACAAAATAAGATTCGTAATGAAAAGAGGATGTGACAATGAAATGAAATATTCAAATCCAGTTATTAGCGGATTTCACCCTGATCCAAGTGTTTGCAGGGTTGGCAAAGATTATTATTTGGTTACCAGTTCGTTTGAATTTTTTCCAGGCATTCCGATTTTTCATAGTACGGATTTAGTTAACTGGAAACAGATTGGCCATGTATTGACGCGTGAAAGTCAGCTTCCGCTCGCCCGCATTCATAGAATGGGACCTTCACAAGGAATATTTGCTCCAACAATCCGTTATCATAATGGACTCTTTTATGTGATTACAACCAATATCTCAACAAATAAGAATTTTTATGTTCATGCCGAACAGCCAGAAGGTCCTTGGTCCGAGCCAATAGTCGTTGAGGGCTGGGGTGGAATTGATCCGTCCTTATATTTCGATGAAGATGGGAAAGTTTATTTGAGCGGAACAAGCTCTTTTGGTTCCAGTGAACCTGTAGGAATCTATCAGGCTGAGCTTGATATTGATTCTGGACAGCTGTTAACAGAGCGTCAGTTAATTTGGAAAGGAACAGGGGGCAGCTCTCCGGAAGGGCCGCATCTATATAAAATCAATGGATGGTATTATTTAATGATTTCGGAGGGCGGTACAGAATATGGCCATATGGTAACGATTGCAAGAAGCAGAAGTCCTTACGGGCCTTTTGAGAGCAATCCCAATAATCCAATCCTGTCGAATCGGAGTACTGATGAACCAATTCAAGCCACCGGTCATGCAGATTTGGTCCAAGCAGAGGACGGTACTTGGTGGTCTGTGTTTCTAGGGATCAGACCTGTGGGCTATCCAAAACGTCATCATCTTGGGCGTGAAACCAATCTTGCTTCAGTCCATTGGACAGAGGAAGGGTGGCCCATTATTGGAGCAGCAGGACGAGCAGAATTGGTGAATGAAGCCAGATTACTTCCATTAGATCAATCCCATCCATGGCAGGAAAAAGAAAATTTTGATAACGCTTTCCTTTCGCCAGTTTGGAATTTTTATCGTAATCCGATTGCAGGCTCTTGGTCAGTAACGGAACGATCTGGTTGGTTAACACTACATGGTCAATCTTCCACATTGAATGATTCAGGATCTCCCACATTTGTTGGGCGCAGGCAGCAGCATATTAACTGTGAGATTGCGGCCCTTATGGAATTTATCCCAAATGAAGATGGAGAGGAAGCAGGCCTTACCGTATTTATGAACGAGAATTATCATTATGAAATTGCTAGAGCACTTAAGGAAGGAAAGTCTATTATATTATTCCGCCGCCGAATTGGCAGCCTGTGGAAGGTAGAAGCAGAAGTAGAGTATGACGAGCCGACCGTTGTCTTTGGAATTCAAGCAGATGACTTTAGTTTTACCTTTTCTTTTACATCCTCGAGTGGAGAAAAAATCACTTTGGGTAAAGTGGAAAGTTCTTTACTTGCGACTGAAGTTGCTGGGGGTTTTACGGGCTTATTTTTTGGAATGTATGCGACTGGAAATGGCAAGATTTCTACTGCACCTGCCCATTTTGATTATTTTAACTATGTACGAGGTGAAGATTCAAAAACTGATTTACTAACAGCATTAATAGGGGCATCAGTAGATTAATAAGTAATAAAATTTATCAGCCAATGAATGTTTTAAACGACGAATCTATAAAAAAAGGGGAAGTAAAAATGACAATGGAAATTGGATTAAATTTATTTTCAGTATTTAGAGAGTTAAACGAGGATTATTTCGGTACGTTAGAAAAGGTAGCTCAAATAGGGTACAAAAATATAGAGTTGATTTCTGCTAATTTTTCTACAGGCGAGCGCTTTTCGGATACCTTTTCCCTACCAGTCATCAAACAGAAGTTTGACGAGCTAGGATTAAAAGCGTTTGCAGCACATGAAGGTGTTGCCCCTGGTAAAGCGTTACTAGATGCTGATTGGGATAAGATTATTCAAGAAAATGCAACACTTGGATGTCAGTCTATTGTTTTCCCGATGGCTTTTATATCAGGCCGTGAGGATACCCTTCAAACAGCCGAACATCTAAATCAAATAGGAAAAAAGTGCAAAGAAGCGGGGATGAACTTTTACTATCATAACCATGCGCATGAGTTTAAGAGAATAGGAGAAACATCCTTATTTGAACTTCTAGTTGAAAATACCGATCCAGCGAACGTGAAATTTGAGCTGGACCTCGTTTGGGTTATGAGAGGCGGATATGATCCTCTTGCATTGCTTGAGAAATTGGGGAATCGCTGCGACATGATCCATCAGAAGGACTTAGGCAAACATGTAAATCCAGTTAGTTTATTTACCGCATCGAGCCAAGAAGAAAGCAATGACCTGATGAAAATATATACAGAGTATGTGAAGCCAAATGATTTTGTCAATCTCGGAACTGGTATCGTTAATTTTCAAGAAACCTATCAAAAACTTAATGAATTGGGATACATCCGTTATGCAATTGTGGAAAACGAAGGACAGCTAGGAGATAAATTTACAAGCATTTCGGGGGATTTAACCGTAATGGAGAAATCTGTAAAAGGACTTATCAAAAATTAATTAAGAGGAGTGTTCCTAATGTCTAAAAAGTTAAATATTGGAATCATCGGCTGTGGCGGAATTGCCAATCAAAAGCACATGCCTTCATTGGCAAAGCTTGGTCATTTAGGAGAAATGACTGCATTTTGCGACGTGGTAGAGGATAGAGCCGTTAAAGCAGCACAGCAATTTGGCACAGAAGAGGCAAAAGTTTATACCAATTATAAGGAGTTATTACAGGATGACTCGATTGATGTTGTTCATGTACTTACTCCTAATCTGCAACACTCCTTTATCACTGTTGATGCACTAGAAGCAGGAAAGCATGTCATGTGCGAAAAGCCAATGGCCATCAATTCTAAAGAAGCCGAAGAAATGATTGTTGCAGCCAATCGAACAGGAAAGAAGCTTACAATAGGTTACCAAAACCGTTTTCGTGATGACTCGGAAGTATTGTACAAAGCTTCAAGAGAAGGTGAATTCGGCGATATTTATTTTGCTAAGGCACATGCCATTAGAAGAAGAGCGGTTCCTACATGGGGGGTGTTTCTTGATGTAGAACAACAAGGTGGCGGACCATTAATCGACATCGGTACACATGCATTGGATTTGACGCTTTGGTGTATGGACAATTACAAACCGCAATCTGTAACAGGTTCCGTTTTCCATAAGCTTGCAGATAAACATGAAGGAAATTTGTTCGGACCATGGGACCCAGAAACATATAGGGTAGAAGATTCAGCGTTTGGATTTATTAAAATGGAAAATGGGGCCACGATCATTTTAGAATGTTCTTGGGCATTAAATACAACGGATGTTCGAGAAGCAATGGCAACCTTATGTGGCACAGAAGGTGGTGCTGAAATGAAAGCATTACCAAATTCACCTACAAGTGAGTTAGTTTTCAATGGCACAAAATACGGAAAGTTGGTTGAAACGAAACCTGCCACAGGCGGAGGAATTGCTTATTTTGATGCAGGGGCAGAGGAGCCTGGAGTAAAAGAGGCGAGACAGTGGCTGGAATGCATTATTAATGATACAGAACCACTTGTTAAACCGGAACAAGCATTAGTTGTCACACAAATTTTAGAGGCGATATATACCTCAGCTAAGACAGGAAAAACAATAGACTTTTAATAAACGGGCAAACAAGAATAAGAAAATGGGGGATTTTAGATCCTCCTTTTTCCTACCTGTTTCTGAGCAAAAAGGTGATCCTCTAATTAAAGGAGTAAAAAATTCGTGTCGAATACACCATCGTTATGGAACAAAACCTTTTTTATTATCATGTTTGCTAATGCATTTGCTTTTTTCGCATTTGATATATTGCTGCCAACTCTCCCACTCTTTTTGGCAAAACATGGGGGACTCGATATATCCCAAATAGGATTAATTATCGGGAGTTTTACTTTTTCAGCCATTATCATTCGTCCTTTTACTGAATTCTTTACCAATAAATTTGGAAAAAAGAAAACATTAGTAGTCTCCATCCTTATTTGTTTAATCTCCTCTCTAGGTTATTATTTTGGGACAAACTTCATCCTTGCACTTTCCATTCGTATTCTGCATGGTTTCGGTTTTGGTCTTGCTGTCACGATTCTTTCCACTTTAGCAGCGGAGATTATTCCAAAACAAAGAAGGGGCGAAGGGATGGGTATGCTTGGGAATGGTACAACGATTGCTTTAGCATTATCGCCATTTGTTGGGATATGGCTGTTTAATTCCTATAATCCAATCATATTATTCGGTACCGCAGGAGCTAGTTTACTAATCTTCCTGTTTTGTATTAGTTTCATTTCTTTCCCCGAAAGTGTGATCAATTCCAATCAAAAAGAAACATCATTCCTAAAATCATTGATTGAACCTTCTGCTATTTTTCCTAGCTACTTGATGCTTTTATTTGGCATATGCATGGGCGGAGTCATTAGTTTTATGGCACTTTATGCAAAAGAGTTAGAGATAGAAGGTGTAGAATGGTTTTATTTCGTAAATACGGTTAGTGGATTCTTAATCCGTTTCATTTCAGGAAAAGTATTTGACCGTAAAGGACATGCTTGGGTGTTAGTTCCAAGTTCGATCTCAGTCATAATTGGTTTTGTATTAATATATCAAACTACTACTTTAAGTGATTTAATCATTGCTGCAATCCTATATGGGATGGGTACAGGATCATTATTCCCTTCCCTCCAGGCCTGGGCACTGAATAATACGAAGCCTGAACGGTATACGAAAGTAACCGCCATGTTTTTTAATTCATTTGACTTAGGAATTGGAGGAGGGTCTGCCGTTCTTGGTTTGATTGCAGCAAAAACAAATTATGGTTCTATTTATTTGTTTTCAGCCTTCGTAATGGTATTTTTTCTCCTTGTCTATTGTTCCGTATTATTTTTAAACAAACAAAACATGGTGAGAATTCAGAAAAGAGCAAATTGAATATTGTGAGCAACTTTGGAAATGAAGATGGTCACTACTACACTGTTTTCATTGGAGGATTATAAATGAAAAATGTTAAAACAAAAATCGATACTGAAGATCATATCAAATATGTGGAAAATAAAGGTGGACCAACGTTAGGATATTCCGAAACTTCTGGAGTTACGATCATCCAAAAAGATGGCCATTTTTTTAAGGATTTAAACAAAGATGGAAAAATAGATAAATATGAAGATTGGAGATTAACTCCTGAGGAGAGAGCAAAGGACCTTGCATCTAAAATGACAATTGAGCAAATCGCGGGACTCATGTTATATAGTAGGCATCAAGCCGTTCCTGCAGGGAGTAAGGGTTGGTTTGCTGGTACGTACGGGGGTAAGTCCTACGAAGAAAGCGGTGCGAATCCATGGGACTTAACCGATGAACAAATCGAGTTTCTTTCTAAAGATAATTTAAGGCATATCCTCGTAACTACGGTCGAAAGCCCTGAGACTGCTGTGCAATGGAATAACAATATTCAGGCTTTTGCAGAAGGGACAGGGCTTGGTATCCCAGCAAACAACAGCTCAGATCCACGCCATGGTTCAGATTCTAGTACCGAATTTAATGCAGGAGCGGGCGGCAACATTTCTATGTGGCCTGAGCCACTTGGTCTTGCGGCAACATTTATTCCAGAAGTGGCAGAAAGATTTGGAGAAATAGCCTCAAAGGAGTACCGGGCTTTAGGCATTACAACTGCATTATCGCCGCAAATTGATATTGCAACAGATCCGCGTTGGTTCCGTTTTAATGGAACCTTTGGTGAAGATTCACAGCTTTCCGCTGACATGGCTCAAGCCTATGTGGAAGGTTTTCAGAATTCAGGAGGTGATAAAGAAATTGCTGAAGGCTGGGGTTATAACAGTGTTAATGCAATGGTAAAACATTGGCCGGGAGGCGGCTCTGGCGAGAGTGGAAGGGATGCACACTATGGATATGGTAAGTTTGCCGTTTATCCAGGCGGCAACTTTGAAGAACATTTAATTCCATTTACTGAAGGTGCCTTTAACTTACCTGGAAAAACAAAGATGGCTTCTGCGGTTATGCCTTATTACACTATTTCAGTGGAACAAGATCCGGTAAGTGGAGAAAATGTTGGTAACTCTTACAATTCTTACTTAATAAATGAATTGCTTCGAAAAAGATATGGTTATGATGGTGTTGTTTGCACGGATTGGATCATTACTGCCGATGAACCAGAGAATATTGATACGTTTGTCGGCGGGAAGCCATGGGGTGTTGAAAATCTGACCGTTGCCGAGCGGCATTATAAATTAATTTTGGCTGGGGTCGATCAATTCGGAGGGAATAATGAGGCGGGTCCGATCCTGGAAGCGTACCAAATGGGGATTGCTGAATATGGTGAGGCATTGATGCGAAAGCGCTTTGAAGAATCAGCAGTACGTTTATTAAAAAATATCTTCCGTCTAGGAATCTTTGAAAATCCTTATATAAAAATTGAGGAAAGTGTTCATGAGGTTGGGAAACCAGAGTATATGCAGGAAGGATATGAAGCGCAGCTTAAGTCTATTGTTATGTTGAAAAATAGGAATAGCATCCTGCCACTAAATAAAGAAAAAGTCGTCTATATCCCTAAAAAATATACACCTGCAGGCAAAGATTGGTTTGGTAATCCAACACCTGAAAAATTCGAATATCCAGTTAATATCGATGTTGCTAGGAAATATTTTAATGTAACGGATAACCCTGAAGATGCAGATTTTGGATTGGTCTTTATTAGCACTCCCAAGTCCGGAACTGGTTATAGTCATGATGATGTAAAGGAAGGTGGAAATGGATACGTACCAATCAGCCTTCAATACAAACCCTATACGGCGATTTATGCTCGAGAAAAAAGTCTTGCTGGTGACGCTCGTGAGGGTGATGTTTTAAACCGATCGTACAAAGGAAAAACGGTGACTCCAAGTAATACCAAGGATTTGGATATGGTGGTAGAAACAGTTGAAGTAATGAAAGGAAAACCGGTAATTGTTTCGCTTCTCCTATCGAACCCGACAGTGGTGGATGAATTTGAAAAGAATGTCGATGCTATTATTGCGAATTTTGGGGTTCAGGATCAAGCTATTTTTGATATTTTAACAGACGGAGCTGAGCCTTCGGGTCTTCTACCAATGCAAATGCCTGCTAACATGAAAACCGTCGAAGATCAATTGGAAGATGTGGCCCATGACATGGAGTGTCATGCAGACTCTGAAGGTCATGTGTATGACTTCGCATTTGGTCTTAACTGGGCTGGTAGGATTCAAGATGATAGAACAAAAAAATATCAAAAAACCAAATAGAAAAAAGTAATCTAAAAAAGAAAGAAAAAAGTTAAGAATGAAACTCGAAAAATGAAGAGGAGATGAAAGCCGGATGAAGTCGTTTCAAAACTTAAGCCCATTATTAAAAAGATTTGTGGAAAGGGGGCCTGTTGGCTGCGCCTGTTCTGTTATGCAACAAGGAGAAAAGGTATTTGAAGAGTACATTGGCTATGCTGACTTAGAAACTCAAAAACCTGTTACTACCGATACGATTTTCCGGATCCACTCGATGACAAAGATCGTTACATGTACAGCTGCCATGATCTTATATGAACGAGGGCTGTTTTTGTTAAATGACCCGCTCGAGGAATATTTACCTGAATTCAAAAATCCACATGTCTACCGGACTGCTAAAGAAGGAGAACAGATTATAACGCCTGCATCAAACTCTATCAGGGTCAAAGATCTGTTCACGATGACATCCGGTTTAAGTTATAGCTGGGGAACAACAGAACAGGAAAGCGAGGTAAGAAGAGTAGAGGAACGATTAAATAGTCAGGATGATTTTACCCAAGAAACATATATTCGAACACTTTCTAAAGCACTAAGTACGATTCCGCTTGCGTTTGAACCCGGAACCGGATGGAAGTATGGTTATAGTCATGATGTTTTGGGAGCATTAATAGAAGTGGTATCCGGAAAGACTCTCGGCCAATTCTTAAAAGATGAAATCTTCCAACCTTTATCAATGAATAACACCTTCTTTAATCTGCCTGATGAGAAAAAAGATTTCCTTTCCAGCTTTTACATACGGAATGAGGAAGGCAGCCTGATAAAAAGCTCGGATATGTTTCCAAAAGTAAAGACTCGCTTTGAAAGTGGTGGCGGAGGTCTATTCTCTACGCTAAATGATTATAGTCAATTTGCTCATATGTTAGCCAGTGGCGGGGAAATGAATGGAAATCGAATTATAGGAAGAAAAACAATCGAACTAATGTCAATGAATCATCTAAACTCGGAGAATTCAGTTGATTATAATTGGGATCGCCTGGCCGGGTATGGCTATGGTCTTGGAGTGCAGGTAATGATGAATCCTCCATTGTCAGGCAGCAACAGCCCTGTTGGTGAATTCGGCTGGAACGGCATGTCAGGAACATGGGTAACGATTTGTCCAAAAGAAAATCTTTCTGCTGTTTATATGCAGCAAATGCTGCCAAACTTTGAGGACTCTCAGCAGCCAAGACTACGATCTGTTATTTATGGAGCACTTTGAGCCTAAAAAAACTTCTATAAAATAAGTCTTGGGTGAAAATTAGCTCAAGGCTTTTTGTTTTTCATTAAATTCCTATAATAATAAGAGTATGATTCTTTTATGAAATTCTTTTTCCTTTTTTTATTTATATAATAGAATATTACTATTTTTCGATGAATATTACCATACATCAAGTTAGAAATTAATATAATTAGATTGTAAATATGAAAACGCTTTCTATTAATTAAATCGTAACTAATAGCCGTGAGTAAAAAGTAGCTCTCGGCCTTTTATTATTGACTATCACTTATTTTAGAAGGATTCCCTTAGTAAGCCTTTTTTAAAAATGGACTTTTCAGAATATTTTTTAATTTATATTGTATAATTGGAATTACATTTTAGAGAGTTTACAACTGGAGGATCACTATGGGAAAAATGAAACTAGTTTTCAATTCGTTACTGTTTAAACTCTTTTTGAGTGTGTTTTTAATTATTGGACCATTAATTGTCGTTCACATTGTAAATAACTACTATGCGGTCGAAGTTATTAGGAGCCAGGTGGCCCAGTCAAACAAAAATATGCTGAATATTTATATGGACCAAATTGACCGAAGTTTGGAGGGTGTTGGAAACTATATCTTTCAAATTACACAAAACAATACAGATTTATATTTTCTTCAATATAATGAAACGATAGATCCCAATGATTATGAAGAAGCAAAAATACGTTTATTTAATTCTATTACCAATCAGTCTTATTTCTACACTGCCATCGATTCCATTTTTATTTATTCGGATGCCTATAAGGATTTCCTATTTACACAAAAATCCGCTGACAATTATTTTGAACGCTATGAAGCAAGAGACGAAATTTACCAGTTGTTTGAGAAAAACTCGGAGCAGCTTAGAGAAGGGAAATGGAATATTTGGAAGGGTGCAAAAAATTATTACTTGCTTCAATATTATAAAGTAGATGGAGTATATGTAGGCGCCTGGGTGAATATGGACAAGCTTATTACTCCGTTTAAATATATTGATTTTGGAGAAACAGGAAGAGCCTTGTTGGCAACTTCCGACCTAAAACCGATTACAAATAAGAAATTTATTGAAAAGGAAAAAATAGATTTATCGATTAAGAAGGAAAAGTATATTATTACTGGGAAAGATAATCGTTTTGTTTTAATGAAAAAAAAATCATCACAAAGTGATTTCTATCTTGCAGCATTGATACCTGAAAGAGAAATCCTAGAGAAACTACCATTTTTACAAAGAATATCGTCGGTTATTACTTTTTTAGCTGTGTTGTTCTTACTATATTTTATCTTTATCATGAGAAAGGTATTTCTTCAACCAATTAATCGAATTGTCGCCGCTATGAAAAAACTACGACAAGGTGATTTGGATATTCGCCTTCCCATCCATCGAAATTCTACTGAGTTTGAGGTGATGAATGGTACTTTCAATCATATGATTTCTGAGATAAAGGATCTTAAAATAAATGTATATGAGGAAAAGCTAAATCTTCAAAGAGCGGAATTAAAACATTTACAGCTGCAAATCAACCCGCACTTTTTCCTTAATTCATTAAATATTATCTATAACCTAGCTACGGTTAAGGATTTTGCAGTCATCCAAGAGATGGCAAAATGTCTGGCTAACTACTTTCGTTTTATGTTTCGGAGTAATTCATATTTTGTTAGCTTAGAAGATGAACTAAAGCATACGGAAAATTATTTGAAAATTCAACAGCTCAGATTTCCCGATACATTTAAGTTTTCTGTTGAATCACCACCAGAGCTTTTAGAATGTAAGATTCCTCCGCTTGTCATTCAAACGATGGTGGAAAATTCAATTAAACATGCGTTTAATCTAGATGACCCTCTTGATATTCTAATAGTGGTAGAAAAGGATGAGGTCCCTGGGTTTATAAGTATAAAAATTCAGGATACAGGTGATGGATTTCCTGAGGATGTTTTACGCAGTTTGAAAGAAGACGAATCTTTAACAAATGCTGAAGGCGAGCGCATTGGAATATGGAACGTTAAACAACGACTAAGTTTGTTATATGGAGAAAAATCAAATATCCAATTTTCGAATGAACCAGGCAAAGGGGCGACTGTTCTGATACGAATTCCGAACAATATAATTTAAGTCAAGAGGGTGGTTAGCGTTTATGAATCAATTTCAGGTTCTAATAGTTGATGATGAAATTCATTCCATTAGGGGTGTCCAGGCTGGTGTCAATTGGGAAAAGCATGATATCTCTTCTGTTTATACAGCCAATAACTTAAGACAAGCTCAAGAAGTGTTTTTAAATAACAAAGTTGATTTGTTATTATGTGATATTGAAATGCCTAGAGGCTCTGGAATTGATTTGCTAAAGTGGGTGCGCGAACACTTCCCAATGACTGAAGCGATTTTTTTAACCTGTCATTCAGACTTCTCTTATGCAAAGCAAGCTCTGCAATTGAAAAGCTTTAATTATTTATTAAAACCCGTCGATTACCAAGAACTTGAAGAAGTTATTCATAGCGCATTGGAGAAAATCAAAAAGGATCAAGAAACAAGAATGGTAGAGGAATCTTACCTTCAATTGAAAAAGTCCCACCATTCAGTCATGCAAGAACGTTTCTGGTTAGATCTTATTAATCAAGTTATCCCAACAACCAAAGATCAAATTGAAAAACAAATGAAGAATTATCATTTATCCTATTCAGAATTAACTACTTTTCTACCCATTTTATTTCATGTTCAGCAATGGAAAGAGGAACTATCTGTCCATGAAGAAAAGGTGAGCGAATATGCTCTTCATAAAGCACTGGGTGAAGTAATCGAAAAGAATAATATGGATGGTTATGTGCTAAATGTAGAAATTGGCTATGTCTTAGTGATTATTGCATTAGTAGAGCCAATCAACCTGAAGGAGTTTAATGAAAATTGTAATCACTTTATTTCACAATTCGCTCAGTTTTTTTCTTGTGAGCTTTGTGGCTACATTGGAAATCAGGTTCCGATTGAAGAATTAGTAGGGATGGTCCATACTTTGCAGGAATTTGATCGCAATAATGTAACTGTAAGTAACCAGACGATTAAATGTAACAATAAGAAAAAATGTTTATGCACTTCCCCGCTGCTTCCTTCCGCGGAATGGACGAGTCTAATGAAAAATGGTCCAAAAGAAAAGTTTTTAGATGCGGTCAATCAGTATTTTACTGATTGGAAAAAATCGGATGGAAATATAACCGCTCAATCCCTTCATTTGTTTTATCAAGATTTTTTGCAATTAATCTTTTATGTTCTTCAGGTAAAAGGAATTCAAGCCAATCAGGTTTATTCACAAAATTTGCTGACTGAAAAACCAAAAAGAGTATTGAAATCATTGAACTCGCTCCAAGAATGGGTCATATATATTGCCGATGTTGCCATGAACCAGCTCCATCAGCCTCAAGAAAAAGGATCAGTGGTGGACATAGTAAAAAATTATATTAATCATCATCTAGGAGAACAGCGGTTAACTCGTGATGAAATTGCCAATTATGTCTATTTAAATCCTGATTATTTAACAAGAATATTTAAAAAACAAACAGGTTTATCCATATCGGACTATTTGCAGCAGAAGCGGATTGAATACGCCAAAAAACTGTTAATAGAAACCAATCTGCCTGTAAGTGAAGTGGCATTATCTGCAGGTTATTCAAATTTTTCCTATTTTTCTACTATATTCAAGAAATCAACCCAATTAAATCCGATGGAATATCGAAAAAAGTCGTTTTTTTCAGAAAAGTCGGAATAACAAAAATAAAAGGTCGTATTTTTAGTAAGTGTTTTTTAAGCCAACCTCTATACTAAAACTAGATGAGTGGTAACGCTTTCAACAAGAGTTATCATAGAATCAACTAGATTATAAGGGGGAAAGAATGGATGAAATTTTTTAAGACATTTTCAAGGTTTATACTGATTGTAATGTCAGCAGTTTTAGTATTGGCTGGCTGTAGTTCAAAGGAAAGTAGTTCAAGTTCAAAGGACGATACGAACACGAAGGGGCAGCCAAATGAGCTTAACATGGCGTATATGAACTTTACGAATATAGAAGATCTTCCTTTAGTTCAGGAAGAAATTAATAAAATTACTAAAAAGAAGATTAATGCTACTGTGAAATTAGTCCCGATTAATGCAGCGAACTATCAACAGCAAACAAACTTAATGCTGACTGGAAACGAAAAGCTTGATTTGGTTGTTTCGTCAGCTTTTTTTGGTTACAACACACAAGCCACAAAAGGACAACTTGTTGCATTAGATGATCTGCTTAAATCAAATGGAAAAGGTATTTTGGAAGTTGTTCCAAAAAATCTTTTAGAGGGTAACAAGGTAAACGGTAAAATATATGGAATTCCTAGTATTAGAGACTGGGGCTCTTATTATGGATTTATTATGAGAAAAGATATAGTAGATAAATATAAAATTGATCTTTCTCAAATAAAAACATTTGCTGATTTGGAAAGTGTTTTTAAAATTGTCAAAGAAAAAGAACCAACTTTAACTCCGATTGTAAACGCAGGAACTGTATCGGTTGCTTCCGTCATTGCAGGTGGAAAATTTGACATTCTTGGGGACAACCTAGGAGTAGTATCCTTTAAAGACAAGAAAATCGACAATATGTTTGAAGAACCTGAATATGTTGATGCGGTCCAGTTAGCCAGAAAGTGGTTCAAAGCCGGTTATATCATGAAGGATTCAGCAACGTCACAAGAAGTTGCAGCGAACATTGTGAAGGCTAATAAAGGATTTGGCTATTTCTCTCATATGAAACCAGGCTTTGAAGTACAAGAAAAAGGTATTACTGGACATGAAATGGTATCTGTAAAATTGACGGATGTATATTCGTATACCGATGCTGCAACAGGCTTTAATTTGTCCATTGCCAGAAACAGTCAGAATCCTGAAAAAGCAATGGAATTTATCAATTTACTTTACACTGATAAAGAGATAATGAATTTACTGGATAACGGTATTGAAGGGAAACATTATGCAGTTAAATCTGATGGTGTCATTACATTGCCAGAAGGAGTAAAAGAATCCAAATATGTATTTGGCCAATGGCAAATCGGTAATAACTTCCTGACATACCCTTGGGAAGGAAATCCAGCGAATTATTGGGAAGTTATGGAAAAACATAATGATTCAGCGATATTTTCTCCGGCATTTGGTTTTACATTTAATCCAGATCCTGTGAAAACAGAAATTGCGGCATCGACGAACGTATTAAATCAGTATAAGTTAGGTATTGAATCTGGTACTTTAGACCCAGAGAAAAGTTTAAAGGAATTTAATAAGAAACTTAATGCATCCGGCATTGATAAAATTATTGCAGAAAAACAAAAACAGTTTGATAAGTGGAAAGAAAAGAAATAAGAACGAAGAGAAGAGAGCTAGTGTAGATCTAGTTCTCTTTTTTTATAAATCCATAGATTTAAAATGGCTGAAAAACTAACTTAAATATATTCTGAAAAGTCGGATAAACAAAAATAAGAAGTCGTATTATGGATAGTAACAAATTTACTAGTCTAATAGAATAAATATATAAGCAGGAAGGATAGTTTTTGTAAGCGGAAACATTTCATTAGAACAAGGGGGAATGGGGATGTCAGAAGTTACAGTAAAGCCGTTAAGTACGGACGTCCATGCTGCAACTGGGAAAAAAACGAGTGTTAGAATGATGAAATTTAAAAGGTATCTGCCATTATTTATTATGATGCTGCCTGGCTTAATTTACTTATTGATCAATAATTATTTACCAATGTTTGGCCTTTTGATTGCTTTTAAAGATATTAACTACGCTAAAGGAATATTCGGCAGTGATTGGATTGGATTTAAAAACTTTGAATATTTGTTTAGTACAAGAGATGCCTTTGTTATTACCCGGAATACCATTCTCTACAATGGAGGATTTATTATCTTAAATACGATATTGGCCATCGGTGTAGCGATCATGTTAAATGAAATTAAAAATAAGCTGGCGAAAAGCTTTTACCAAAGTGTCATCCTATTGCCATTCTTAATCTCAATGGTTATTGTCAGTTATTTAGGTTTTGCCTTCCTTAGCGAAGATGTTGGTTATCTGAATAAAACAATTTTACCGTTACTTGGGCTTGATGGTATTTCGTGGTATAACGAAGCAAAATTTTGGCCATATATTTTAACCTTCATCAATATGTGGAAAGGTGTCGGTTTCTTGTGCGTCATTTACTTAGCTGCGATTATCGGGATCGACCAAGAATACTATGAAGCAGCCACTTTAGATGGGGCAAACAAATGGAAGCAAATTATTCACATTACCCTTCCCTCAATTATGCCTGTGATTATCATGATGACTTTATTGGGGATAGGACGCATTTTTTACTCCGATTTCGGCTTGTTCTATCAAGTGCCAATGAATTCAGGTGCTATTTATGACACAACGAATGTTATTGATACCTATGTTTACCGTGGATTAATGCAGCTTGGGGATATCGGGATGTCAGCTGCAGCAGGTTTATATCAATCGATCGTCGGATTTGTTCTTGTATTATTATCAAATTATCTCGTACGTAAAAAAAGTAAAGATAATGCATTATTTTAAGCTGGAGGTCGAAGAAGATGTATAAATCTGATCGAATTACACAATGGGTATCTCATATCTTTTTAATCATACTTGCGGCAGGAAGCATCATTCCGTTTATCATTCTTTTATCTTCTTCTCTGAACAGTGAAGCAGCCATCATGAAAGAGGGATATTCCTTTATTCCTAAGGAGATTAGCTTTGATGCATATAATTACCTGCTAAATAATTCATCTAGTATATTAAGGGCTTATGGAATCACCATCATTGTTACGGTATTTGGCACCTTTGTAAGCTTGGCGATGACTTCGTTCTTGGCATATGCGCTCTCTCGACGCGATTTACCTTATAAAAACGTTTTTGCTTTTCTGGTTTTCTTTACTCTATTGTTCAATGGCGGACTTGTTCCGACCTATCTTGTTTATACCCAAGTATTTGATATTAAAAACACCATTTGGGCACTAATAGTTCCAGGGTTACTCATGAACGGGTTTAACGTATTGTTGATGAGGACATTCTTTATGACTTCTATTCCAGAGCCAGTTATTGAATCAGCACGCATGGATGGTGCAGGTGAATTTAGAACCTTCTTCTCTATCATTCTGCCGCTCTCATTGCCAATTCTGGCCACGATTGGATTGCTTCAAACGATCATATATTGGAATGATTGGTTTAATGGACTGATCTATATCACTGAACCGTCATTATTTAGTATCCAAAACATCTTAAACAGGATGCTGTCAGACATTCAGTTTTTAGCAAGCAGCAATCTAGGCACAAACGCAAGCCAGGCTGCTTCGCAAGTTCCAACCACTGGTGTACGGATGGCGATTGCTGTTATCGGTGTCCTGCCGATACTGATTGCTTATCCATTCTTCCAAAAATATTTGGTAAAAGGGATTGCTTTAGGATCTGTTAAAGGATGATTAATTAAATTAATCACATGGAGGGTCGATTGCAAAGCAATGGCCTTCCAATGATATATTCCTAGGATAAGAGTAAAAGTAAAGGAGGTTTCAACTGCTTAAAATTATCTATAAGAAACTACAAAATATTATTAAAATCTACCAAAGATAAGGCGACTAATTTCTTGCATTACTTCCAATAAATCCCTATAATTAACATAGAACACTTGTTCCGAAGGAGTGGATGGAATGAAGGTAACGAAAATTTGCCTTATTGATGATGGGAATGCCGTAGAGCTTGAAAAACTAAATCGATTAATGGCTGTTTTTTGTGCTGCATGGCGGTATTCCTTTAATCGCCTAGTAGAGGGTGAACAGTCAGGTAGATTAATTAAATCGGTAAGTGCCCTCTTTCATTTGAACAAAAGATATGCTGAAGATGCCGTGATGCAAGCCCAAGCCATCATCTCAAGTCAAAAAGAACTTCTCCCCTTAAGAATCGAAGGCGTACAAGGGAAAATTAAAAAAAACTGCAAGAAAATAGAAGATTATCAGACAGGTAAGAAAAGACCGAAAAAAGTCCCACTTGAGATCTGTTTAAAAGGGTTGAGTGCCCGCTTAGAAAAGCTTCAAATAAAGGAATCTATTTTATTAAAACACCAGAATGATCAGACGATTCCGACCGTCATCTTTGGTGGAAAAAGGAATTTTTATGAGCGATTGAAGGGGAACATTTCGAGAGATGAATGGAGGGATTTACGTTCTAATACTCTTTATTCTCGTGGTGACAAGTCTAAAAAGGGGAATTTGAATACCCGAATCGTATTCGATGACAAGGAGCAGCAATTTTATCTAGAAGTGGCAAATCCACTGCAAGTTGAGGGGCGAAAAAAAAGTACAAGATTACGATTCAAACTTCTAGTTCCGGACAAATTTTTCAATGAAATAGTTGAGATCGTGTTCCCCAATGAAGTTGGTGTTATCTCAAAGGAAAAACCTCTCGAAGAATATAGCCCCTATTCCATTGAGTTAAAACGGAAAAAGAATAAGGTCTATGTCCATATCACTTACGATGAGGTTGTCTATGGTTCAATACGGAATGGGAATGAAACGATTCTGTCTGATCTAGTGGCGGGGATTGATGTGAACATTGATCGAGTAGCGGTGTCTATTTTAACGAAACAGGGAAATTTATTAGAATCCCTAACCTTTTATTTTCATGAAATGGAATATGTAAAAAGCAATCGCCGATCCAATATTTCAGGAGAAATCGCAAAAGACATCATTCAGTATCTTTTGACTTGGAACGTGGGAGCTATGGTCATAGAAGATATCACATTAAAACAAGATCATGACACGAATAAACGATTCAATCGCCTTGTAAATTCGTTTGCAAAAACAAAGATACAAAAATCCATCATCTCAAGAGGAATTAAATTCGGGTTTAAAATAAAAAAGGTTAACCCGGCTTACACATCTGTCATTGGACGGTTTAAATATAGTAAAAAATATGGCTTATCCGTTCATGAAGCGGCTGCTTTTGTCATTGGGAGAAGAGGTCTTGGTTTTGATGAAAAAATACCGCAAGAAGTCCTAAACCACGTACGTACGCTAGTAAAGCCCAAACTGATTTCCATTCTTGGGTCAATGGAAGAATCCGAGAAAAAGTCAAAAAACGGCAAGCAAAGGCGGAAGTATATGGGGATGTTGTTAAGAAATATAGAAACATTCAAAGAAAACCATTGTTGGAAGCTATGGAACGTGATTCATAAAACATTAATAATAAAGAACCAGGAATTACAATTCAAGGAGGTGTAGTCCTGGTACTAAAATCCAATCTTTGCGGCAGGCTGACCAATGGAAGGAATGGTCTGTTGCAAATCGCCGGCTCTAACAGAGCACCGCGGGGTGTCTTGAACAGCAGGTTCATGACAAGGGTTCAATTCCTTTCCTGATGGAATGACGTGAGAATCGTCACGGTATGTCTCTTTTCTTGGTTTGGAGGCGAAGGGTAGATTTTTATAGATTTTAGTAACCAGGAATAACTGATGGAAGGTTTTATGCGCGGCTTTTATAGTATCTCGGAGTGGATCATGAAGTTTGCTTATGTAAATATTCTTTGGATTGCATTTTCCATGCTGGGATTTATCGCTTTTGGCATTTTTCCTGCCACTATTGCTATGTTTACAGTGGTTCGTAAATGGATATTAAAGCAGTCCGATATTCCAGTCTTGAAAACTTTTTGGCTCACCTATAAAAAAGAATTTGTAAAAGGTAATCTATTAGGACTTGTCATTATTTTAGTTGGTATTTTTATTTATTCTAATATCAGAATCGTGGAAGCAACTACGGTACAGGCACTTAAACTACTATATATACCAAATGTGATTGTTATTCTCATATTTCTACTTACTCTCTTATATATTTTTCCAGTGTTTGTCCATTTTGATGTCAGCCTGGCAGAAGGAATTAAAAATGCCTTTATTTTAATGACTGTTAACCCTATGGCGACGTTTTGTATGGGAATTCTGACTGGGTTCCTTTGTTTTATATTTATAAAATTACCAGGACTTCTTCCTTTTTTCAGCGGGAGTTTCATTGCATTTTTACTTATGTGGATTAGTAACTATGTGTTTGCAAAAATGAATAAAGCTGCTAAATTTTCCGTCGCGGGAAGCAGTACTAAAGTAAATTAATTTTAGAGGCAAAAGCCAATGCGAAGAAATTAAAACGATTTATTAGGAGGTAAAAAAATGGAGATTAGTAATTTAAGAACAAATCACGTTGTGAATCCGCTCGGATTTGAATTCGATAGATTAAGTCTTTCATGGGTGACCGAGTCAGGGGAGAGCCCTTCTGTTTTTCAAACAGCCGCCAGAGTGGTAATAGCTGCTGATCCAGGCTTCGAATCGATTCTTTTTGATAGCGGGAAAAGTCAAGAGATTGATAATTTAGGGTACACTCCGGACCTACAGCTGAAACCACGTTCTCGTTATTTTTGGCGGGTAACTATATGGGGGAATGCTGGTGACGTGGAAACAAGTGAAACTGCCTGGTTTGAAACAGCAAAAATGAATGAGTCATGGCAAGGAAATTGGATTACGCCTGAATTGGATAAGGAAATCCACCCATTGATTAGAACAAACTTTATACTGCCTGCTGATATTGTATCAGCCAGAGCTTATCTTTGTGGAGTGGGTCTATATGATGTTGAAATAAACGGAATGAGAATTGGAGCGGAATATTTTACTCCGGGTTATAATGCTTATGATTTCTGGCTTCAGTATCAAACCTATGATGTGACGGACGTATTGAAGAGCGGGGAAAATGCGATTGGTATTATGCTTGGCAATGGTTGGTACAAAGGCCGTTTTGGATTTGAAGGCGGATATCATGAATTATATGGAAGTGAATTTGCTTGCATTGGTGAAATCGTTGTAACGCTAAAAGATGGAACTACCATCATCATTGCTACGAATGAAGACTGGAAGAGCGCACCAGCACCGATCACATTTAGCGGCATTTATGATGGTGAGATTTATGATGCAAATCTAGAGAGTAAAAACTGGGCGCTGCCTGATTTTGATGACAGTACATGGACTAGTGTAAGGAAAACGGAAATCAAAACAGAATGTTTTACAGCCAGACGAAATTTGCCTATCAAAATCATGGAAGAAAGAAAACCAATGGAGATTATACATACACCTGCTGGAGAGGTGGTTCTTGATTTTGGTCAAGTAATTACCGGCTGGGTGCGTTTTAAAACCAATGCACCGAAAGGAAGCATATTACAGCTCCAATACGGTGAAATTCTTCAAAATGGAAATTTTTATCGCGAAAATTTGCGAGAGGCCAAAGCTGAATATGTTTATATTTCTGACGGAAGTGTAAGAGAGGTCCAGCCTCACTTCACCTTCTATGGCTTCCGATATGTAAAGCTTACTGGTTTTGAAGGAGACATAAACCTGGATGACTTTACTGGCTGTGTTATTTACAGTGAAATTGAACAAACGGGAACAATTGAAACTTCAAATCCAATGGTAAATCGATTATTCCAAAATGCGTTATGGGGACAAAAAGGAAATTTTCTTGATGTACCTACAGATTGTCCGCAGCGGGATGAACGGATGGGCTGGACAGGTGATGCACAGGTGTTTGCCCCTACAGCCTGCTACAATATGTATTCGCCTGCATTTTACCAAAAATACATGTTTGATTTACATGAAGAACAGAAAAGGTTAAACGGTTCCGTACCTTTCACAGTACCTGTCGTAAAGCCAAAGGATGGAAACGGTTTTATTTCAGGTAGTGGGTCAGCTGCATGGGGTGACGCTGCGACTGTTATTCCGTGGACATTATATACGTACTATGGAGATAAAGAGCTTCTTCGTCAGCAGTTCGATGCAATGAAGGACTGGGTGGATTATATCAAAAAAGTGGATGATGAATCAGGTGCAAAGAGACTGTGGCAGGTTGGTTTCCATTTTGGTGATTGGCTGGCATTAGATGGAAGGGATCCTCAAAGCCCTATGGGTGGAACCGATTCTTATTATATTGCTTCCGCTTATTATTGTTATTCGGCACAGCTAGTGGCAAAAGCAGCAAAGGTCTTGGGTAACACTGGAATGGCGAAACAATATGACAATCTAGCAATTGAAATTAAAGAAGCAATCATGAAGGAATATTTTACGCCAAATGGCAGAAGTGCGATTAATACTCAAACCGCCATGATTGTTGCCTTATATATGGACTTGGTACCAGAAAGCTTTCGGCTAAGGTTAATAGAAGATTTAATGGCTAAGCTTCGTGAGGATAAAATGCACTTACAAACAGGATTTGTCGGTACGCCCTATTTCTGTTACGTATTATCTGAAAATGAAGCTAATGATTATGCGTATACTTTATTGTTAAATGATGATTTTCCAAGTTGGTTATATGCGGTCAAACTTGGTGCTACAACGATTTGGGAACGATGGAACTCAGTGCTTCCAGACGGAAGCATTAGTGGAACAGGAATGAACTCATTAAATCACTACGCTTATGGTTCGATTGCTGAGTGGATGTATCGTTATATGTGCGGAATCAATCCGGTTGAAGATGCACCTGGGTTTAGAAAGATTAAACTTTGTCCTAAACCATATGGAAAATTATCCTACGCCAAGGCGAAATTTTCTTCTCCGTCTGGATATATTGAGAGCGGCTGGGAATTAAAAGAGGATGGGTCGTTAACTTTTAGCTTTGTTGTACCATTCAATACTTCAGCTAAAGTTTTCCTGCCTGATGCTGCTTTGGAAACTATTAAGGTAAATGGCGACTTGCTCGTTAATCGAGGTTTGGAAGCTAAGCAGGATAGTAAGGAAGTTCTATGTGAGCTTACTGCAGGCACATATGTATTTCAATATCTACCGACAAAATCTTATATCTTAACTTATAGCACAAACAGTAGTTTAAAAGAGCTTCTAAACAATGAAGAAACAAAAGAAATTATTAATAATAATCTGCCAGAAATCGTAAATAACCCGATTGTAAAAAATGATCAATTTATTGAAAAATCATTGGAAGAATTAATTAATTTCCCATTATTCACTTCGTTTTCTTCTTCAGAAAAATTAGATGAGTTAAATAAAAAACTAGTTCTTGTTCGACAATAGACTAAGATAAATACTATTTTTCCGTAAAAAATACCATAAATATTTTAAAAAAAGATATAAACTGACAAGTATTAAACCGTTTACATAAATTAAAACTAGCAATTGAAAGGAATGGAATTCATGACTGAAAAAAGTGTTTTATGGTTTGAATCCACTCGTGATAATTATTGGCAAACGAAGGAACCTGTTGAAACTACTGATAACCAACGTAATTTAATCATAACAGCTAATAAAGGCCGTGTCGTTGAAGGCTTTGGCAGCTGTTTTAATGAACTAGGAATGTATTCGCTTCAATCCCTGTCTGAAGAGGATCGTACAAGAGTGCTAGATTCTTTATTCGCGACAGATGGAGACTGTCAGTTTACGCTTTGCCGCCTGCCAATCGGTGCAAGTGATTATGCTTTGGAATGGTATAGTCATAATGAAACCGATGACGACTATGAGATGGAGCATTTCTCGATTGAAAGGGATCAAAAATATCTCATCCCATACATTCGTGAGGCACAAAAAAGAAATCCGGATATGAAATTTTTCGCTTCACCTTGGAGCCCTCCTACTTGGCTGAAATTTCCGAAAGCTTATAATTATGGAACACTGCGCTGGGAGAAAAAAGTACTTGAGGCTTACGCGCTTTATTTTGTTAAATTTGTCCAATCGTATGAAAACGAAGGAATAAAAATTAACCAAATTCATGTGCAAAACGAAGTAATGGCTGACCAGAAATTTCCTTCTTGTAAGTGGACAGGGGAACAATTACAGGAATTTATTCGAGACTATCTTGGACCCGCTTTTGAAAAGCACAATCTTGCAACAGAAATCTGGCTGGGGACCATCAATGCACCCGAACCTTGGCAAGAGTTAATGACGGATACGACATCTGATTTTGATGTGTACGCAGGTCTTGTACTCAGTGATCCTGAAGCCTATAAGTATATCAGTGGTGTTGGCTATCAATGGGCTGGAAAACATGCGATCCAGCGGACAGCAGAGAGCTACCCTGAAATACGTTTTCTGCAAACGGAAAATGAATGTGGAAACGGCAAAAATACTTGGGAATACGCTCAATATGTCAGCAACCTGTTCCGCCATTACTTTGTCAATGGGGCTAATGGATATGTTTACTGGAATGCGGTTCTAGAGCCTAAAGGCCGCAGCACTTGGGGCTGGGAACAAAATTCCATGATCACCGTGGATCCAGAAACGAACAACTTCACATATAATCCTGAATTTTATGTAGTAAAACACCATTCTCATTTTGTGAAAAATGGAGCAGTCAGACTAGAAACAAACGGTCATCTTACGGCCCATTCGCTAGCTTTCCAAAATCCCGATAATTCCATTGTCTTAATTGTGAACAATCCACTAAAAAAACAACGGGAATTAGTATTTGAATATCAAGGCAAATCCTATCAATTTGATTTAAAACCTGAATCTTTTAACACGATTGTTCTAAAGTAAACCAATGACTCCGGTTTTAATACCGGGGTCACCTTTTTTATCATTAATAATAGTTAAAAATCAATAAAAAATTATGAAGAAATTGTTCAGTTGGAGGGATTTTGTTGAATAAGTCAGCAAAAGTAATCATTGATACGAAAGCTAAAAAATTTCCTGTAAGTCTATCATTATATGGTCTTTTCTTCGAGGAGATTAACCGTGCTGGTGATGGAGGAATTTATGGGGAGTTAATTCGAAATAGGTCTTTTGAGGATACGATCATTCCTGACCGCTGCGAAGTAGAGGGATGTGAATTGCATTCACCGGCAGGGTGGGTTTCACCTTTTGAAGAAGCCCCGGGATCAATCCCAGGCTGGCATCTCCGCACGGATGATCCGAATAGTAAAGCAGGCATTTCCCTAGATAGAAATGACCCTATTAATAATGAAAATCCTCTTTCTCTCAGGGTAGAGATTGAAGAATCATTGGATAAATGGATTTCAGTATATAATGAAGGATTTTGGGGAATCCCCTTGAAAAAAAATGAAAGATACAATTTATCTTTCTATGCAAAAAAGGACGCCACATTTTCGGGAGATTTGGAAATCACTCTTGAAAATAAAAAAGGTGTAAAATTGTTCTCAAAACCTTGTGAAATAGTATCCGAAAATTGGCAGAAATATGAGCTGGTATTAGAAAGTAACGGCGAGGAGTCAGAAGGAATTCTAGCATTCTCTACGAATGAAAGAGGAACTTTTTGGCTTGAGTTTGTTTCATTATTTCCCCAAAAAACCTTTATGGAAAGGAAAAATGGCTTACGACCAGATTTAGTTGACAGGGTTACAGACCTTAAGCCGAATTTTTTGAGATTTCCTGGTGGGTGCTTTGTAGAAGGTTTCTCAGTGGAAACGGCTTTTCGCTGGAAGAAAACGCTAGGGGATGTAACCGAGAGGAGTTCTCACTGGACGCTCTGGCATTACCGGTCAACAAATGGTTTAGGCTACCATGAGTATTTACAAATGGCAGAGGATCTTGGCTTAGAGCTTATGTACGTCGTAAACTGCGGGCTCACTTGTCAAGGAAGACCAGGAGAGCAGGTCCCAATAGAAGATCTTGATGAATGGATTCAGGACATGCTGGATGCGATCGAGTATGCGAATGGACCTGTTACAAGCAAGTGGGGTTCTCTTCGTGCTGAAAACGGCCATCCAGCTTCTTTTAATTTGAAATATATCGAAATAGGGAATGAAAATTTTGGACCCGAATACAATGTCCGCTACAAATTGTTTTATGAGGCAGTAAAAGCAAAATATCCTGAAATTATCACAATTTGGAATACACATTGGGAGGTAGGAACAGAGACGAAAGGCTTGCCGGTCGAAATAGTAGATGAGCATTTTTATGCTGATTTTGATTATTATGTCATGTATCACGATATGTATGATAGTTATGATCGGAATGGTCCGAAGATCTATGTTGGCGAATATGCAATGATACTTGGCAATGGAGCGGGCGCTCTCAAAGGAGCGATAAGTGAAGCTGCGTTTATGACAGGGATGGAACGAAATCAGGATATTGTCGTGATGTCTTCCTACGCTCCATTATTTGCAAATGTCAATCATATTAACTGGACACCTAATCTCATTTATTTTAATGGAACGGATTCGTATGTATCGCCATCCTATCATGTTCAAAAATTGTTTGCAGAAAACAGGGGAGATATAGTCCTAGAAAGTAAAGTAGAAACAGAAAGTCGCTTCCCTTCATTTAAAGGTGAAGTAGCAATCACACAAAATGACCTTCAGAAGATTAAAGAAATAAGCATTACAAGTGGTGACCAACTTCTATTTAAGAGTGAAAACTTAACAGAAGATAACTCATTAACTCGCCTTGAATGGAATGTACTGCGGATTGGCGAACCTTCTTGGAAAGAATATACAGTTACTATGGATGCAACGCTAGGGCAACAGGGGCTAAAAATTCGACTGCTTGACAGCACAAAAGAATGGCAGCAAAACTATATTCTTTGGGAGTTAGACTCAAATGGTGAGAGTCGGTTACTTCATATCAATGGATGGTCTCGAGTGAAGCTGACCCCTAATCAAGCTGTGAATGTTAATCCAGATGGTGCTCATCATTTATGTGCCAAAGTTACAAATGATTCTATTTATTGCTATCTTGATGGTCGGCTGGTGCATGAGTATAAAATAGTAACCATACCGTATCTCACTTCCGTAACCACCCTTGATGAAAAGAATAATGAGGTAATCGTCAAATTAGTTAATGCCTCTGAGTTTAATCTACGAACATTGATTGATATTGAGGGGAAAGAGAAACTAGTGGGTAAGCAGATTATTTTAACCTCTGACGATCCAAACAATACAAATACAATGGAAGACCCTAACAAGGTAATTCCTCTTGAAACTGTATTGCAGTTGGATAGTAATATGTATGAAATCCCTGCTTATAGTGTAGTCATTTTAAGAATTGAGCTATAATTATTTCTTCTATGGTCCAGGTGCTATCCTGGACCATTTTTATGTAATTTCACTATCCTTATAAGGTAATCTCAGAATATTTATTTATTTTTGATAAAAGTTAAAAAATACTATTTATCCTAAAATAATACCATAAACTAGCTTCCTATCTATTTATACTATAAATAAATAAAGCGCTTTAAAAATACAAAATAAATTAATTTATTATTTTACCTCATGTTGAAAAGAGTATGACAAATTAAAAATCAACAAAAATGAAAACGTTTTAACTATCTAAGGAGGAAAAACCATGGCATTAAGAGAACAAGATTTACTAAAAGTAAACCATACTTCAAGTACAAATCAAAAGCTGTCCTTATTAGAAAAAGTTAGTTACGGTTTGGGAGATACGGGTTCAAACTTAATTTACACGGTTATAACCACTTATTTAACGTATTACTTTACGGATGTTTTTGGAATTGGGGCGGCTGCAGTTGGTACCTTAATGTTAATTGCAAGATTTGTAGATATGATTGATAGTCCGATTTTTGGGGTCTTGATCGATAGGACAAATACTAAATGGGGAAAATCAAGACCTTGGATATTGTGGTCCAGTATTCCATTTACGATTGTTTCCATCCTTCTCTTTATGGGACCGGAATTAAGCGCTTCCGGTAAATTGGCCTACGCTTACATATTTTATATTACAGCCAATGTGTTATATGCAGCCGTTAATAACCCATTAACAACAATGCTCCCAAGTATGTCAAGCGATGTTCAGGAAAGAACCGTTGCCAATGTGTTCCGTATGTTAGGCGGACAGGTGGGCGGATTAATTGTTAACTTATCTTTATTACCACTCGTTGCTTATTTTGGTGCTGGCAATCAGCAAAAAGGTTTCTTCTATGCGATGGCACTATTCTCTGTTATTGGTTTAATCTTGTTCTTTGTTACCTTCCTAAACACAAGAGAACGTGTTCAAAATATCTCTGGTAACGAAGCTATTCCTGTAAAAGAAAGTCTAAAAGCAATAAAAGGCAATCGCCCATGGATGGCTGTTTCCTTATTAGGAATCGTCTTCTTCATGTTGTATATCATGAAATTGTCTGCCGGAATTTATTACATGACTTATAACATCGGTAAGCCTGAAATCATTTCTACGGTCAACACCCTTGCAATGTTTTCACTTGTTGGTATTTTGGCAGTGCCTTTCTTAACAAAGAAATTTAGTAAAGTACTATTAATTAATACAGGAATTGCTATCAATATCATTGGTCAATTAATCATCTTTATAGGTGGAGATAATGTATCGATAATTATTGCTGGAACGATCATAGGATCCATCGGTATGGGATTGCCAGCAGGGTTACTGTTTACCTTAATGGCAGATACTGTTGACTATGGTGAGTGGAAATCAGGAGTCCGTGCCCAGGGGATCCTTGTATCAGCTGCAGGAATAGGAATTAAATTAGGATCTGGACTGGGTGGTGCGATTCCTGCTTGGTTACTGGCTGCCGGTGGTTACGTTGCTAATCAACAGCAAACAGAGACTACTCTGCAAATGATTTCTCTTAGCTACCTTTGGCTGCCAATTATTTTTAGTGTTGTATCCATCCTTATTATGGCTTTTGTCTATAAATGGGAAAAGCCGCATCATGAAATTATTGCTGAATTAGAAGCCAGACGAGCAAAACGTAAATGAACAGATAGCTGATTACTAAATTCATTTATAATTTTTGAAGAGACCGTGGCAGACATACACGGTCTCTTTAATTTATAGGATTATCTTTAAAATGCTTGGGGGTAACACCTGTAAATTTCTTAAACACTTTTATAAAATAGCTTTGATCCGTAAAGTTTAATAGAGTACAAATTTCGGAAAGAGAATAGGAAGTTAATGTTAATAAATTTTTTGCTTCATCTATTTTCACTTTTTGAATATATTCGCTCAAAGAAACTCCTGTTTCTTTTTTAAAAAGCGAGGATAAATAATTTGGAGTCAATTGTACCTGCTCTGATAATTGAGACAATGTAATGTTTTCATATACATGGTTAAAAATAAAATTCTGACAGAGTGAGATAGGTTTAGAATACTGTTCAATTTGGCTTGTGTGAACTCTTTCAGCAAAGTCACCAAATGCTTTTTCCATTAATTTCTTTACCTCATGAATATCCTGTAATTCTTCGAGTCTTTGAATATATAAATCACTTAAGGAATAGGCGATTTCTGGATATAAACCGCCTTCCATTGCAGCTCTAGTGGCTAAGGTAATGCCTGAAATGGTTAAATTCTTTTCACTTCTTAATTGGCTATTCTTTGATAGGACTCCATATTCAAATTCCTCATTAGCGATGTTCAAATAGTTTAACAGTTCCTCTTTTTTTCCTTTTGTTATTGCTCCAAAAAGTTTCTTTTCAATTAAATAATCATGATGGAATTTAGTATTTTGACGTCTTAAAGATATTTCCAAGTCGGGACTTTCAGTAAGAACCTCCTGATGCTCCATTATTTGATTTTGTTTGATAACATTTTCTGTATCCAGTAATTGATGATAGATCATATAGTGGACAAGGATACCGGCACGTGCCAAGTCATGTAGCTTCATAACTGGAAGTGATTGATAGTAAAGAATAATGAATTCTTGATCGATAAAAAATCCAAGGTCATGATTCATCCTTCTTATCATGTCTTCAGAGTAATTAGTAAAAACGGATGGACCGCCAATAATACTCCCTTGGAATGTATCTCCACCCTGTAAATTAACAATCAAGTAATTTTCAAGTAATTTAGTCGATTTGATGATCGGGTATTCTGATGAATCATCGTTCCTCATTAGCTGTCTTAAATAGTCTATTTTTGCAAGGTTTAGTGGGTTTTGTCTATAACCTGATGAGGATTCAAAAAGTAATTCACCGGTTGAATCAAATAGGTAAAAAGGAATTTTCAAAGTCTCATTCATATGCCTGCAAATATACTCTAAGTGGTCTCTATTAAGATATGGCATGCTTAGTTAGTTCCCCTTTTAAAGTAAACGAATTCAATATTATTTAATTTAGTTAATAAGATAATACTATTTTTCGATAAATATTACCATAACTAACAACGAGAAATTAATACAATATAAAAATAGAAAGCGTTTTCTATTAACCATACTAGGAGGTTCACAATGCGAGATATCAAACAATTAATTTCACAAATGACATTAGAAGAAAAAGCGAGCCTATGCTCTGGATTAGATTTCTGGCATTTAAAAGGGATTGAACGACTAGGGATTCCATCTCTTATGGTGACAGATGGGCCGCATGGTCTTCGCAAGCAGGCACAGGGTGCAGACCACTTAGGGATTTATAACAGTGTCCCGTCCACTTGTTTTCCGTCAGCTGCCGGAATGGCCAGCTCTTGGAATCGCGAACTCATTGAAAAAGTAGGGATAGCTCTAGGTGAGGAGTGCCAGGCAGAGGATGTTGCGGTTTTACTTGGACCAGGAGTGAATATTAAGCGTTCACCGCTTTGTGGAAGAAACTTTGAGTATTTCTCTGAAGATCCTTATTTAGCTTCAGAAATGGCGGCCAACCATGTTAAAGGGGTTCAAAGCCAGGGAGTCGGAACATCTTTGAAACACTTTGCAGCTAATAACCAGGAGCACCGCAGGATGTCAACGGATGCTGTTGTTGATGAAAGAACATTACGCGAAATTTATTTGGCCAGTTTTGAAGGCGTGGTCAAACAGTCCCAGCCATGGACAGTTATGTGCTCCTACAACAAAGTAAACGGTGAATACGCCTCTGAAAATGAATATTTGTTAAATGAGATTCTGAAAGATGAATGGGGTTTTGAAGGCTTTGTCGTTTCCGACTGGGGTGCGGTGAATGAACGTGCAGAAGGATTATCAGCCGGATTGGAACTTGAAATGCCATCTAGTAATGGCATCGGTGACCAAAAGATTGTCGACGCTGTGAAGAGTGGTAAACTGTCTGAAGAAAAACTCAATAAAGCAGTTGAACGATTATTGCGGATTATTTTTATGGCCGTTGATCATAAAAAAGAAAATGCTGTCTATGACAAAGATGCCCATCACCAGCTTGCCAGAGAAATGGCAAGGGAAAGCATGGTGTTATTAAAAAATAAAGAAGCAATTCTTCCGCTGAAAAAAGAAGGAACCATTGCCGTTATTGGAGAATTTGCTAAAAAGCCAAGATATCAAGGCGGGGGAAGTTCTCATGTAAAACCGACAAAGCTTGAAAACATTGTGGAAGAAATCGAAAAAACTGCTGGTAAAAACACGAATGTGTTATATGCTCAAGGATACAGTCTCGACTCTGACGAAATTGACGGAACGCTTCTTGCAGAAGCAAAAGAAGTGGCGGCTCAAGCTGATACGGTGATCCTTTTTGCCGGGCTTCCTGATCGGTATGAATCGGAAGGCTATGACCGCGAACATTTGCGCATGCCAGAAAACCACCGTCTATTAGTCGAAGCAGTAGCGGAAGTGAACCGCAATATCATTGTCGTGTTAAGCAACGGCTCACCGATTGAAATGCCATGGATTGGAAAAGTAAGAGGTATACTTGAAGCTTATTTAGGCGGACAAGCACTTGGAGGTGCCATCGCAGATTTATTATTTGGCGATGCAAATCCGAGCGGAAAATTGGCAGAATCGTTCCCTAAACAATTAAGCGATAACCCTTCTTTCTTGAACTTCCCGGGAGAAGGCGACAAAGTGGAATACAAGGAAGGTATTTTTGTCGGTTATCGTTACTATGATACGAAAAAAGTTGAACCGCAATTCCCGTTCGGATTTGGATTAAGCTACACTACTTTTGAATATAGCAATCTTTCAATCAGTCAAAAAGAGATTCAAGATACCGAAACGGTGGCAGTCAGTGTAACCGTTAAAAATACAGGTGATCGTGCTGGAAAAGAGATTGTGCAGCTTTACGTAAAAGATGTTAAGAGCAGTGTCAACAGACCTGAAAAAGAGCTGAAAGGCTTTGAAAAAGTAGACTTGCAGCCAGGTGAGGAAAAAACGGTTACGTTCTTATTAAATAAGCGAGCATTTGCTTACTATAATGTGGAAATGAAAGACTGGCATGTGGAAACAGGAGAGTTTGAAATTTTAGTAGGAGAATCGTCGCAAGAGATTGTCCTTAAAGATATCATCGTTGTTCAATCAACAGTTTCCATTAGAAAGCAGGTTCACCGCAATACCTTAATTGGTGATTTGCTGGCAGATCCAATTTTACTACCGTTAGCGACGGAATTATTAAATAAACACAATCCATTCCCGAATTTAGGAGCAAATGAAGGGGATGCTGCCGAAATGATGGAAGCCATGATGAAATATATGCCTCTTCGTGCATTAGTCAACTTCAGCATGGGTGCGTTTACAGAAGAAATGCTAACAAATCTGATGGACGAATTAAATCGATTCTCGGGTAGTAATGAAACTAATTTTGTTAAGAAATAAGTAGATTACACCTTATTTGCCCCCCTTCTCACTGAGTAGGGGGGCAAATAAATAAGATATATTTTAGTTCAAATTACTCTGCTTAAAGTTTCTATAAGGAAAAGAATTCATTATATAAACTAAAATTTGTTTAGCGTGTTTAGTAGCAGGAAAAATTTTTGCTTGACCCAAAGAAATCCTAATGGAAAGGATTACAATAACCGCATTAAAAAAAACAAATTTAAGCTGTCTCACAAGTTTATTTTAAAAATAAGTAACCCACGGAAAATTACATTCCGTGGGTTTTTGCCATGGCAACCAACAGGGGTTCAAAATTCACCAATCGGAGTCTGTAAAGTTCCGAATAGAGGTTGTATTAAAACCAAATTTTGATTTAATCCTTCCTAGTTTGTTTCTTTGTTTACTGCACATGAATTCCTTTCAATGAGTTCTGTATCAACAAACAATTTTATTTTATCAGAGTCATTATTTTCAATCTGTCTAATTAGTTTTTCTACTGATAGTAATGCGATCCTGTCTTTTTTTACATGTATTGTCGTTAGTTCAGGAGTAATCACTTGTGATTCAAAAATGTTATCAAAGCCGATAACAGAAATGTCCTCCGGGACTTTTATACCTAATTCAGTGAGCGATTTAATTACGCTAATGGCCATATAATCCGCTTCACAAAATAAGGCAGTGGGTAATTGACCCATCCGTTTATTGATTTTTTCTTTAAAAGCATCTTGGGATGAAATCACTGTTGGGGATAATGAAAAGTAATTACTTTCGGCAATTTTTAAACCGTTTTCAGTGAGTGCTTGCAAAAAGCCTTTTTTCCTCATGTCAAAATTATACATTCTTGTATTTGACCCTACATAACCAATTTGCTGGTGTTCCAACTCCATTAAATATTGTCCTGCCTGGTACGCACCATATACGTTGTTCATCACGACAAAGTTTACATCTAACGTTTCAAAACAAGTATCCAGGACAACGATATTTGGCTGTATGTCTGCAACTAGATTAATTTGCTCTGGCGTTAAGTTGGTACCTAACAATAATATGCCTGCCGATTTTTGTTCTTGTTCGAGCCTCGATACTTCTTCTTGAAGGCTTTCTATACTGATAGATGAAACCAACAGAGAATAACCACTGGAGCCGATTTGTTTGTCAAGATTATGAATTAACTCCATAAAAAAAGGGAGCGATTCATATTGCTCTGTTACTATTCCTGCATTTGTGCAAGCAATAAATCTCAATAATTTTGTGTTTGGCTGAAAATATTGATCAGCTTTAATAATAGGGCGCGGAATGTATCCATGTTCTTGTGCGATTCGTAAGACTTTCTCGCGCGTTTTTTGACTTACCCCATTTTTTCCATTCAACGCCAGAGAGACAGCGGATTTTGAGACATTGGCTAATTTAGCAATATCATCTATTTTCATAAATATAACACCTACCTAGTTGATAAAAGTACTGATCTGTTTTATAAACTTATTTCATTTGATTATAGCATAAGACAAGTTTTTTCAGTGGATGTTTAGTAAAATAAATCAATTTATATACAAATATTCAGTAGTAATTCGGTAGTATTTATACGTTTCAAGAGAAAGTTATTAAAATTGCTTAAATAAAAAAGTTTACATAAAACTAAGAAATCAACTAAATAAATTTATCAAAATAATTGACTGATAATTTAATTGTTGATATTATTGACTAAAGTAGTTTATATAAGATAAATAATTTTAGTTTATTTAACATTTTTGTTTTTTGAATGCGCTTTAAATAAAATGAGTGTTTTAGTATGTTTAGTTGAATTTAGTTGATGTGAAATTGCTTAGGAGGCATAGGGAATGGAAAAGATTAAGCTTGGATTCGCACCCACTCGAAGATTTGTATTTAGTAAAGAAGATGCATTGAAGTTTAAACAATTAATAAGAGAGAAAATTGAGAGCTTTGGATTGGAAATGGAAATTGTTGATTTGGAAGGGATTAATGAAGAAGGGTTGTTGCATGAACGATTAGAAGAACCGGCCATTATTAAACGATTTAGAGATGCAGAGGTGGATGCTGTATTCTTCCCACACTGTAACTTTGGAACAGAGGATATTGTTGCACGAGTAGCAAAAGCAATTGGAAAACCTGTTTTACTTTGGGGTCCAAGGGATGAGGCTCCACTGGAAGATGGGATGCGCCTTCGTGATTCACAATGCGGAATTTTTGCAACTGGTAAAGTGCTAAGAAGATTTAATGTTAAGTTTACATATATTACGAATTGCAGTGTGGATAGCCCTGTTTTTGAACGCGGGTTTAAGAATTTTATTGGTGCAGCCAATGTTGTAAAGCAATTTACTAATCTACGAATCTTGCAAATATCGACTAGGCCCTCTGACTTTTGGTCTGTTATCTGCAATGAGGGTGAATTGTTAGAGACGTTTGGAATACAAATTCATCCGATCACTCTCGAAGAGTTGAAAAAAGGAACATTGAAGATAGAAAAGTCTGATAGCCCAGAATTAGATGAAGCAATTGGCTATATCAAGGAAAAGCTTGATTGGAGTGGAGTAACAGAACAGGATGTCCGGCGAATCGCTTCATTAAAAGTAGCGATGAAACAAATGGCTGCAGATACAGGAAGTACAGCGATTGCGATTCAATGCTGGTCAACCTTACAAGATATTATTGGCATTATGCCATGTTTGGCAAATGCGATTTTGACAGACGAACAAATCCCAGTAACCTGTGAAACAGATATACATGGTGCGATAACTTCCATTATGGTTCAAGCAGCTACATTAAATACAAAACCAACGTTTTTCGCAGATATTACAGTACGTCATCCTGAAAATCCAAATGGAGAGTTATTATTCCACTGCGGAAATTTCCCTGTATCGTTAAGTGTAGAAGAAAAGCCAAAGCTAAACAAACATTTCTTATTTGATGATCATTCTCCAGGAACTCATGAAGGAGAAATAAAGGGTGGAGAAATGACGCTTGCACGTTTTGACGGAGATCATGGTGAATATTCTATCTTTCTTGGAAAAGCAAAGGGCATTGAAGGTCCATTCACCAGAGGTTCATACGTTTGGGTGGAAGTAAATGACTGGCCATTATGGGAAGAAAAGTTAGTGAAAGGACCATATATTCACCACTCAGTAGGTGTCCACGCGAACGTTATCCCGGTCCTGTTTGAGGCATGTGAATATATTCCTGGGTTGAATCCTGATCCAGTAGATCCAACTGAAAGTGAAATTAGAGCATGGCTTCGTGGGAGCGACCTTAATAAATAAAGCTGGGGGTAAAAAGGATGAGTAAAATTGAGTTTCTAAAACGTAAAGCAACAGAAATTCGAATGGAACTGCTAAAAATGATTTATGAGTCGGGTACCGGTCATACAGGTGGCTCTCTTTCCAATACCGATATCTTAACGGTTCTTTACTATCATATTATGAATGTGGATCCAAAGAATTCTAAATGGGAAAATCGTGATCGATATATACAGAGTAAAGGGCATGCCGTTGAATCATACTGGGCGATATTAGCAGATAAGGGGTTTTTTCCAAAAGAGGAATTAAAAACATTCTCTCAATTTAATACAAGATTAATAGGTCACCCGAACAATAAAGTGCCTGGTGTAGAAATGAATACAGGTGCGTTGGGACATGGGTTGCCAATCTCAGTTGGTATGGCCTTGGCTGCCAAAATGGATGAAAAATCGTACCGAGTCTATACCTTAATGGGGGACGGCGAGCAGGCAGAAGGGTCAGTTTGGGAAGGGGCTATGGCTGCTTCACAGTACAAGCTGGATAATTTAGTCGCTATTATTGATCGCAATAGATTGCAAATAACAGGAAGTACCGAGGATGTTATGTCCCTTGAACCGTTAGGGGATAAATGGAGATCGTTTGGCTGGGAAGTCGTAGAAGTAGATGGAAATAATATCGAACAGTTAGTAGAAGTTTTGAGCAATACGCCTAGAGTGAGCGGAAAACCAACGATGATTGTTGCCAATACAGTCAAAGGTAAGGGAATTTCATTTGCTGAAAATGTAGCAAAATGGCATCATTACGTACCTAATAAAGAAGAATATGAATTAGCAATGGAAGAACTTTCAAAGCAACTGGAGGTGCTACAATGACTAAAGAGGCTTTAAAAAGTGTAAAAGGAAATATGATCGCTAATCGTCAAGCTATCAGTGAGGTTTTAGAAGAATTAGCGAAAGAAAATAGAGATATTTTAGTCTTAACCAGTGATTCCAGAGGATCAGCTTCTCTTGTGAATTTTGGGAAAGAATTACCGCATCAAATTGTAGAGGTCGGAATTGCAGAACAAAATCTCGTTGGGATTGCTTCGGGCTTGGCGGCTTCTGGTAAAAAACCATTTGTTGCATCACCTGCTTGTTTTTTAAGCATGAGAAGTATTGAACAAATCAAAGTAGATGTTGCGTATTCCAATACAAATGTGAAACTAATCGGCATTAGCGGCGGCGTTAGTTATGGTGCACTAGGCATGTCTCACCATTCTCTGCAGGATCTCGCTGTGACCCGTGCCATTCCTGGTCTAGATGTAATGATGCCAGCGGATCGTCATGAGGCGAAAAAAATGATTAAAGCATTAGTTGAATATGATCGACCGGTATATCTTCGGATTGGTCGCAATCCAGTTGAAGATTCATATGTATCTGAAGACTATGAGTTTCAAATTGGTAAAGCAGTGACGATGAAAGAAGGAACAGATATAACCATTATTGCAACTGGCGAGACGGTCAGAATTGCATTAGATTCCGCAGAAGCCCTTCAACAGGAAGGAATCGATTGTCGGGTTATCAATATGCATACGATCAAACCGTTAGATAAGGAAGCAATTCTAAGGGCTGCTCAGGAAACAGGAAGTATTATCACCATCGAAGAGCATAGCATTTATGGCGGTTTAGGTTCAGCGGTAGCTGAGGTTGTTTCACAAAGCCACCCGATACCTGTCAAGATTCTTGGTCTGCCAGACGAACCAGCTGTTGCAGGAAAAACAGCTGAAGTGTTTGAACACTATGGATTAAGTGTAACCAATGTTAGGAAGATTGCCATGCAGATGGTGAATAATGGATGAGGTGTTCCTATGACAAACGAGAAATATATTCTTTCGATTGATCAAAGTACATCGGGAACAAAAGTATTGCTCGTTAATACGAGAGGACAAATAATTCATAAATGTGCTTTAAGTCATACAAAATACTATCCACACCCAGGATGGGTAGAGCATGATCCGGTTGAAATCTATGAAAATGTTAAAACACTGTTGGAAGAGATGGTTCAAACATCAGTCGTCTCACAAGAAAATTTAGTTGTTTTAGCGATTACAAATCAACGAGAAACGATAGTCGTTTGGGATAAAGAAACAGGAATCCCAGTTTATAATGCTATCGTTTGGCAATGTCGAAGAACGTCTGACAAATGCCAAGAGTTAAAAGAGCAGGGATATGAACATCTTATACAATCAAAAACTGGGTTAAAGGCAGATCCATATTTTTCTGCATCTAAGGTAAAATGGATAATGGATCATGTAGATGGCGTCAAAGAAAGAGCAAGAGAAGGCGAGCTCCTACTTGGAACGATTGATAGCTGGCTCATCTGGAAATTAACAGGCGGGAAAGTCCATGCAACCGATTATTCGAATGCAAGCCGAACACTTCTATTTAATATTCATACCCTTCAGTGGGATGATGAGTTGTTGGAACTTTTTTGTATCCCAAAAGAAATGCTTCCTGAAGTAAAAGATTCCAATGAACTATTTGGTGTTACCGAGGATCCCGCTCTTCCGTTCACACAACTTCCTATCTCAGGGATAATTGGAGATTCTCAAGGTGCTTTATTTGGGCAGAAATGTTTTGAGCCGGGCATGGCCAAAGCGACATATGGTACAGGCACTTCCGTACTGATGCAAACTGATGAATTGGTGGATGGTACCAATGGTTTAGTCACTTCCATTGCATGGGGAATGAATGGGAAAGTAAGTTATGCACTGGAAGGGATTATTAATAGTACCGGTGACACAATTAAATGGCTGAAGGATCAGCTCGAATTGATTGATGAAATTGATGAGGCTGAGCAGTTGGCAAGTTCTATATCAGATAATCAGGGTGTCTATCTTGTACCAGCTTTTGTAGGCTTAGGAGCTCCTTACTGGAAACCGTACACTCGTGCCGCAATTATGGGAATGACCCGCAATACCGGAAAACCACATATCGTGCGTGCAGCATTAGAAAGTATCGCTTATCAGGTTAAGGATATTATTGAACTGATGCAATCAGAATCCAATATTCAAATAAAAAGTGTAAAAGTGGATGGAGGCGCAACAAGCAACCGCTTCTTAATGCAATATCAAGCAGATATGTTGGATAGCGATGTTATTGCTTCAGAAGTAGCCGAACTATCTTCAATGGGTTCTGTTTATTTAGCGGGTTTAGGAGTCGGAATTTGGAAATCTAAAGATGAAATAAATAAACTTAATCAGGATCATGAATTGTATCGCCCATTGATGACAAGTGATGTAAGAGATAAGTATTATCAAGGGTGGAAACAGTCAGTAAATGGTGTTTTAGTATATTAAATAATTCTACCAGCTGGAGGTTATCATTTTGGAATTTACAGAAAAAACGAAACTAGGTAATGTTTTGTCTAATAAAGAAGCTAGGGGCATATTGGAAAAACATATTCCTCAACTTTTTGATTTAATGCTTGATCCAAGTCTAGGTACATTTATTAGGTTAGCTGATTTACCACAGCTTGCTTCGTATATTCCAGAATTAACACTGACGTCGGAAATTGTAACAGCACTGCAGCAGGATTTGGCAAAGGTCTCGGAGGAGTCGGAGGACAGCGGTGAGATTACACCTGCTACTGATTATGAAAATGAATCGGTGCCTAGAGGTTCGGCGGCGATTACACTGCCTGATCATGTCGACAAGTGGGGCGTATTCGAGTTGAAATTGCAGGGCCCGGATCACGGAAATCCGTTTGTCGACGTAGCTCTAAGTGCTGAATTTAGTTTTGAAGATAGAACACTGGAAACACTAGGTTTCTATGACGGAGAAGGCGTTTACCGGATTCGATTTATGCCTGACACTGAAGGCAGCTGGGCATTTCGGACGAAAAGCTCCGCCAGATCACTTGATAGGATTGAAGGTCAATTTGTCTGTAAGGAAGCATTGGAGGGGAATCAGGGTCCGGTTCGGGTACAAAACACCTTTCATTTTGCTCATGAGGACGGAACAAGGTATATTCCGGTCGGTACGACTTGTTATGCCTGGGTCCATCAGGAGGAAAATTTGATTAAGCAAACACTGGAAACGCTTGGAACATCTCCTTTCAACAAATTGCGTATGTGTGTTTTTCCGAAATCGTATTCTTTCAATACCAACGAACCTCCCTTTTACCCGTATGAGGGATCGATTGAGGAAGGTTGGGATAATACTCGATTCAATCCATTGTTCTTTCAACATTTGGAACAAAGAATTATCGATCTCGGAAAACTTGGTATCGAAGCAGATTTGATTTTGTTCCACCCATATGATCGATGGGGATTTGCGGATATGAAAAAGGGCGCTGACGATCGGTATTTGCGATACATCGTTGCCCGTCTTTCCGCCTATCGGCATGTTTGGTGGTCTTTGGCCAATGAGTACGATTTAATGTGGTCTAAGAAAATAGATGATTGGGAACGTTTTGCAAAAATTATTACGGAAATTGACCCTTATAATCATTTGATCTCTATCCACAACTGTTTACAATTTTATGATTACAACCGACCATGGATTACTCATTGCAGCGTTCAACGCATTGATGTATACAAGACGGCAGAAAGCACTGATGAGTGGCGGAAACAATGGAAAAAGCCAATTGTTATAGACGAATGTGCATATGAAGGAGACATTGATCAAGGCTGGGGCAACATTCCTGGTGAAGAAATGACACGCCGATTCTGGGAAGGTGCCTTAAGAGGAGGATATGTTGGGCATGGTGAAACATACCTGCGTCCAGATGAGGTTTTATGGTGGTCTAAAGGCGGCAAACTGCATGGAAGCAGTCCCGATCGTATTGCATTCTTAAGGGGCATCATGGAAGAAGGTCCAAAAGTTGGATTGAATCCTTTGCAAATGTCATGGGATGCACCTGCGGCAGGAATACCGGACGAATATTATCTTTTCTATTACGGCTTTAACCAGCCTCGCTTCAGAGAATATCGGATGAAGCCAGAGACGAAGTATAAAGTAGAAGTAATTGATACGTGGAATATGACAATTAACGAATTGGAAGAAATCTATGAAGGAAAATTCCGAATCGAGCTCCCTGGCAGACAATACATGGCAGTCAGGATGTCAAGGATCTAATCTATACAGTTATCTTCCCTTGAAAGTTTGAAAATATTATATATTTTAATATAGTTACGAAACAAAAATCAGCCAGGAAGCGTCTCCGGCTGGTTTTTTTGTTCGATATATTCTTTTTTGCATTGTCAGCGATATTGACATTTAGGAACCTGTTTGCTCAATAAATTCTCCACTGAGCTTGTTAAATTCAATTGTCCTTCCAATCAAAGTTTTCAATAAAGCGTACAAATGCCTTAACAACATTCCATTCCAGAGATTCCTTATGATAATACATCCACGTTCTTCGCAATATGGGATTTCCTTCTTGATCAAGTAGGTGGATTTTATGTAAATCTTCTATACCGGTAAGTACCCTGCTGGACAGGATGCCATAGCCTAAACCATTTATAACCATTTCCTTACACGTATCAACTTGGTCAACTTCTATACTAATAAAGGGCGCTTGCGAATAATTTTCACCCCACCAATGATCAATTACTGATTTTAATAAATAATCTCCTCTATATTCGATTCTAGGAAGACGAGGGAGATCCATTATATCAATCTCATCCATTGACGCAATGCATATGTCTTCCTCAAATAATTGATGTTTTGATAATCCCCGCCAACCATAGTCTCCTCGAACAAAGCTGATATGAACATCCTTATTGTGTATAAGTTGAGTTACGTCTCTGCTCCACCCTGTAACCACTTTGAATTCCACATGTGGATATTGCATTTTAAATAATTTCAAAACATATGGAAGTTCATAATTCGCGAAAAAATTGGATACCCCCAATTTCAACGTACCTACCACTTCGTCACTTTCGTTATTACTCATATTTTGGACATTTTCTTTAATCTTTTCATAATGAGCAAGGGCCTCCTCAGCACAATGAACAAGATATTCTCCTTGTGGGGTAAAATGCACTCCTCTGCTTTCACGAGTTACGATTTTAACGCCAAGTTCTTCCTGCATATGCTTTAATCGAGTCGTTAACGCGGGTTGTGTAAGAAATAAGAGGCGAGCTGTTTTTGTTAGATTCTTTTGATGATAAAGCACCTTTAGTATTTCCCAGTCACGGTAATCCATTTTTCCACCTATCTATCTGATATAAATATTTTTTATAGATTAATATAATTTTTTAGCATTTTATTTATTTCAATTATTACATTATCCTTATCCTAAAGCAATTGATAATTACTTCATTAAATAATCCGAAACAAAACATATAAAGTAACACAACAATGGGGGAATTGGGAATGGGAGTACAAAAAAACGAACATAATCCATGGCGGAAATTTAATGGTCCAAACCTGGGCTATGTAATCGAACAATATGAGCGGTACACGAACGGTGAAGACACCCTTGATCCAAAATTAAAAGAGCTTTTTATTAAATGGGGCTCCCCTTTGTCATTTGAATCAAGTCATACCGAAGAAACCATCAATAATGAATCAGTTAATCCTGATAATTCCATAAATATACAGAAAGTACTTAAAGTGGTAAAACTGCTTGAAGATATTCGTTCAAACGGTCATTTAGCGGCAAACATGAACCCATTAGAGGGGAATCTACAAAATCAAGAGTTGTTTAATCCAGAAAAACATGGGGTAAGTAAGCAAGATCTGAAAGCGATTCCATCCAAACTTGTTTGGGAGGAGGCACCAGCAGGTATTCAAACCGCATGGGATGCTATCAACCATTTAAAGCGTAGTTATACCTCCACACTAGCCTATGAATTTAACCATGTGCAACATATGGATGAACGAGCATGGTTAACTCAAATGGTGGAAACAGGTTCTTTGCATCGCTCCTTATCTAAAGAAGAACAAACGAACTTGTTACAGAGTCTGACAGAGGTTGAAGGATTTGAACAATTTTTGCATAAAACCTTTGTCGGTCAAAAGCGATTTTCTATTGAAGGCGTTGACATGCTTGTCCCGATGCTGAATGAAGCCGTGCACGAAGGTGTCGGGGATGGAGCACGTAATGTAGTGATTGGAATGGCGCATCGCGGCCGCCTAAGTGTTCTTGCGCATGTGTTAAACAAACCATACAGAAAAATGTTCTCTGAATTTCAGCACTCGTCTGCCAAACAACAGGGTCCGTCAGAAGATTTGGTCGACATAAGTGAGGGCTGGACTGGAGATGTGAAATACCATTTAGGCCGAAATCGATTCATGGAAGGCCCCGGAAACGTTCGCGCACGTATTACTTTAGCCAATAATCCGAGTCATCTTGAATTTGTCGATCCGGTAGTCGAAGGTTTTGCAAGAGCTGCCCAAGAAGAACGAAAGTCTGCCGGTTACCCTAAGCAGGATGTTAAGAGGGCGTTTGCGATTTTGGTCCATGGTGATGCAGCCTTTCCGGGCCAGGGAATTGTAGCGGAGACCTTGAATTTAAGCGGGTTAAAAGGATATCGAACAGGTGGAACCATCCACATCATTGCCAACAACATGGTCGGCTTTACGACAGATAGCCACGATTCTCGTTCAACGAGATATTCGAGTGACTTAGCAAAAGGATTTGAGATTCCGATTGTACATGTAAATGCGGACGATCCAGAAGCATGTCTGGCTGCCGTTCGTCTGGCTTATCAATACCGAACTCGGTTCCAAAAGGACTTTTTGATTGATTTAGTTGGGTACCGACGATTTGGCCACAATGAAATGGACGATGCAGCAGTCACCCAGCCACAGGTTTACAAAAAAATCGCGAACCATCCAACGGTAAGAGAAGTGTATTCCAAACAGTTGCAAAATAGTGGCATTCTCATACAAGATGAAGTTGAGCACATTAACCGCAGCGTGCAAGAACTGTTGCAGGCTGAGTTTGAAAAAGCGTCCGAGAAGAAGCAGAGTGAACCCCTTGCAGAAGTAGAGGTTCCGAGGGTGATCGCCAAAGGAATTCCACCGGTAGAAACAAGCGTGCCCCTTGGTACCCTTCGTGAATTAAACCAAGATTTACTGAAATGGCCGGAAGGTTTTCATGTATATCCAAAGTTAAAACGAATTCTGGAGCGCCGTAATTCGGCACTAGAAGAGAACGGGAAAGTAGAATGGGCGGTAGCAGAAGTGTTGGCATTTGCGTCGATGTTAAAAGATGGTACGCCGATTCGTCTAACCGGCCAAGATTCTGAGCGTGGAACGTTTGCGCAGCGGCACATTGTTCTCCATGATTCGGAAACAAACGAAACCTATTCACCACTGCACCAGCTTCCGCAAGCACAGGCTTCGTTTGCTGTTCATAATAGTCCGCTGTCGGAAGCAGCGGTTGTAGGTTTTGAATATGGATATAATGTATTTGCTCCTGAAACACTTGTCATGTGGGAAGCACAATATGGCGACTTTGCCAACACAGCACAACCCCTCTATGATCAATTTGTTTCATCCGCAAGAGCGAAATGGGGGCAAAAATCAGGGCTTATTCTCCTGTTGCCTCACGGGTATGAAGGCCAAGGACCGGAGCATTCAAGTGCCCGTCCGGAACGCTTTTTACAGTTAGCAGCTGAAAACAACTGGACAGTTGCCAACCTGACAAGTGCGGCCCAATATTTTCATATTTTACGCCGTCAAGCTTCCATCTTAGGTACAGAGTTTGTTCGGCCATTGGTGATTATGACACCAAAGAGTCTGCTTCGTCACCCGTTGGTTGCTTCTACTGGTACTGCGCTAAGCGAAGGCCATTTCCAAACAGTAGTGGAACAGCCTCAGCTCGGAAAAGAGACAGACAAGGTAAAGCGTTTAGTATTAACAACTGGTAAGATGGCCATCGATCTTGCTGTAGAGATCGAATCAAAGAAAGAAGATCAAAACTTAGAAGAGTTACACATCGTTCGAATCGAACAATTGTATCCATTTCCTCAGGAAAAAGTAGAAGCAATCTTGAAGCGTTACCCAAACTTGAAGGAAATCATTTGGGTACAGGAAGAACCGAAAAATATGGGTGCGTGGCACTATATCGCCCCAATTCTCTTTGATCTTGCTTCCGGCAGCCTGACAGTTGGTTACATTGGACGTCAGGAGCGTTCAAGTACGGCAGGCGGCGATCCAATCGTTCATAAAAAGGAACAAGAACGCATTATCCAACAGGCTTTGAACTATATAGAGTCTGGAAGATACTCAGAAACAAGAAAGAGAGTTTAGTTCTAACTAACCATCATCACTCACAAATTACGATAGTTGAAATACTTGCATAATAGGAGACTTACCATCATACCTAGGAGGATACACCACATGATAGAAATAAAAGTACCAGAACTGGCAGAATCCATTACAGAAGGTACCATTTCACAATGGCTCATTAACATTGGTGATAAAGTGACCAAAGGAGATAGTGTTGTTGAGCTGGAAACAGACAAAGTGAATATCGAATTAAATACCGAATACTCAGGTATAGTTTCAAAATTATTAAAAGAGACGGGCGATATCGTCGAAGTAGGCGATGTAATTGCGATTATCGAAGAGAATACGGCTGCAGGAGCCACTCCAGGCACTCCAACTGTTCCAGATGCAGCTCCGGAAAGACCGGCAGAAGAAACTTTTAATCAACAAAGCAACCAACCTGAGCCAGAACTTTCGATAGCCGCACGTCCAATTGCTTCACCAGCAGCAAGAAAATTGGCAAGAGAACGGGGAATCGATTTACACCAAGTAAGCAGCCGTGATCCACTTGGCAGAATTAGAACAGAGGATGTAAAAGCATATACACATACACCTGCGGTTAAAGAAGAACCAAAGTTGGAAAAGACCAGCCCAAAACCCGTCGTACAACAAATAGATGAAGAGTTTGACAAACCAGTAGAACGTGTGAAAATGTCCCGCCGACGTCAAACCATCGCTAAACGCTTAGTAGAAGTCCAGCATACAGCGGCGATGTTGACCACATTTAACGAAGTGGATATGTCTGCTGTTATGGATTTACGCACTAAGCGGAAAGACGCCTTTTTCGAAAAACATGGGGTTCGTCTTGGGTTCATGTCGTTCTTTACAAAAGCCGTGGTTTCGGCTTTGAAGCAATTCCCGCTTTTAAATGCTGAAATTCAAGGCGATGAATTGATTTTGAAGAAGTTCTATGATATCGGAATTGCCGTGGCAGCACCAGAGGGGTTGGTCGTACCGGTTGTACGCAATGCGAACCAGAAAAACTTTGCCGAAATCGAACAAGAAATCAGTAATCTCGGTAAAAAAGCTCGTGATAATGCCCTTACTTTAAATGATTTACAAGGTGGAACATTTACGATTACAAACGGCGGAGTTTTCGGTTCATTAATGTCAACGCCAATCTTGAATAGTCCGCAAGTGGGGATTCTCGGTATGCATAAAATCCAATTAAGACCAGTAGCGATTGATCGTGAACGAATGGAAAACCGCCCGATGATGTATATTGCCCTTTCTTACGACCATCGAATTGTCGACGGTAAAGAGGCTGTTAGCTTCCTAGTTGCAGTGAAAGAATTGTTGGAAGATCCGCACTCTTTATTATTAGAAGGATAAATCTTATTGATTTGCTAGTTTAATTCTAAAAGACCAAACAAAAACAGACCTTTGAGGTCTGTTTTTGTTTATTTAATCAGAAGTAAACAAAGGTGTGTTCCTGAAATAAGGAACATGTCTTTTGTTCTATGGAGTGAAGAGAGATATGATATGATTTGACTTAACGAATGCAACGCTGGGAGAGAACACAGGAAAAAGGTGAGTTGTATGAACTATGACCTTCTAAATGAACTTTTACAGATTACGGATGAAGAGAAAAGCATCCTTGAGCAAAAAACGGAAGTAAGTAAAGACATATACACAAGTAAGACAAATTTTATTATTGAAAGCGAAAAATTCCTTAGCAAAGACAAAATGATCATGGTTCGAAAGCACACTAGATTTGTTGATTTCCCCTTACATAAACATGACTATATAGAAGTCAATTATGTTTATAACGGGGAATTGAATCAAACAGTTGGCGGCAGACAATTAACCCTGAAAAAGGGAGAACTTCTTTTATTAAATCAGCATATTGAACATGAGATCAAGGCCTGTTCCAAAGAAGACATTGTCATTAATTTTATCATTCGTCCTTCTTTCTTCGACTTTATTTTTTCCTTTTTAAGTTCCGAAAATATAATCAGTGATTTTCTGCTTAATAGCTTATATAACAACACGCAGAACGGTCAATTCCTTTATTTTAAAGTGGCTGATGTACCTGCTATTCAGGATATGATTGGAAAAATGATTGAGGAAATCATGCATCCTTCTGCTTTCTCAGAGTCAACCATTAAACTGTATATGGGGCTTTTCTTGATTGAACTGATTAAAAATTCTGATAAGGTGGAGAGAAAAGAAGAGGCATCTATCAATCACTATTTGGTAGTAGAGTCACTTAATTATATTGAAGAACAGTTTAAGGACGCCTCGTTATATGAATTAGCCGATCGATTGAAACAATCTCACTATGGTTTAAGTAAAACCATAAAAAAGGCTACCTCCTACACATTCAAGGAGCTTCTGCAAGAGAGGCGACTTATCAAAGCGAAAGAATTATTGGAAGGAACCGACATGGCGATTGCTTCAATTGTGGAGCAGGTTGGCTATGATAATATCAGTTATTTTTACCGGATATTTAAAGGGAAATATGGACTGACACCGAAGGAATTCAGAAAGAGGACAATTCGAGCATGAGCAAGGAAGTATAAAGAAACAATGAATCCCTCAAATATTGGGATTCATTGTTTCTTATTTTTTCAATAACAAATACATAAAGTACGGAGCACCGATTAAGGCAACCATTATACCAGCTGGAATACCATTGGGTTCAATCAAATTCCGTCCAATTGTATCAGCAATGAGTAAGAGCCAACCGCCTATTAGAATGGCTAAGGGAATAAATAGTTGATTTCTAGGTCCTACCAACGCTTTTGCTATATGGGGAGCCATCAATCCGATAAAGGAAATTCCTCCCGTAACTGAAACGGCAGAAGCAGCAAGGGCCACGGCTGTTACTAGTAAAACGATCCGTTCCTTTTCTATCGAAACACCCACACCGATGGCTACAGGCTCACTTAGTCCGAGAAGATTCAATCGATTAGCCTTGAATAATGTGTAGGGGATTAGAATCAATAACCAAGGTAAGAATGCCCAAATAAAAGGCCAATCCGTTCCCCAAATATTCCCTGCTAACCATTTAGCAATAAAATCTACTTTTTCCCGTTCGGCAGATGAAATCAGGACAATCATCACCCCAGAAAGTGCCATCGAAAGACCAATCCCAACTAGAACTAATCTAACCGGCTGCATGCCAGTATTTCTTTTATATGAAAATAGATAGATTAGTGCGGCAGTTAGTATCGCACCGCAAAAAGCAACAAGGGGAAGCACGTAGACAAATGAACCTGCTTCGATCGGGAAAAACAAAAAGAAAACGGTAATAGCAACACCTGCTCCAGAGTTTATCCCAATAATACCAGGGTCAGCAAGATCATTTCGTGTGATTCCTTGTAAAATAGAACCAGATAAGGCCAAGGCCATCCCTGCTAACAATGTAATAATCATTCTTGGTAAGCGGATAGAAAATAAAACAAAATCTTCTTTAAACGTTCCATGTCCGAGAAGGGTTGGTATGAGTCTGTCATAGGAAAGGGAGGAGTAGCCCAAACCCATGGCAATAATACTTGAAATCAATATGAGTACTAATAAAATAGATAAAAGCAATCGCTGTTTTTTTAATAAAGAAGGTTGAATCATGAAAATACTCTTCCTCCTTTACGAACAATAACAAGGAAGAAGGGCAACCCCATTACAGCCATTATTGCAATGATAGGTGTTTCGTAAGGAGCATTAATTGTTCGGCCAAGGGTATCAGCAAAAAGCATAAAAGTGGCACCAGAAATAGCGGACATTGGAATGATGAAACGGTAATCCGTTCCGACGATTGCGCGAACCAAATGGGGAACCATTAAGCCGATGAAGGCCATATTCCCGACAAGTGCCACAGAAGCACCAGCTAATAGAATGATCACTATAAATAGAATCGTCTTTATTTGAGTGGTTTTTTGACCTAGTCCAACGGCAACTTCTTCATTTAAGCTTAAAATGGTAAGCTGTCTGGAGAGAAAAAGTGACACAAGGATCCCAATAATAATAAATGGGACGATGATTTGAAGCTGTTTCCATGACGTCCCAATCATCCCTCCAGAAGTCCACATGGAAACGTTTTTGGAAAATTTGAAATAAATCCCAATTCCTTCTGCAACTGCATAAAGGAAGGCAGAGACCGCTGCTCCAGCTAAAACAATTCTAAGCGGAGAAAAGCCGCCTTTCTTTATGGAACCGATACCAAAAACCATCAATGTTCCAACAGCAGCCCCCACAAAACAAGCGATCGTCAAGCTGAAATAATTGGCAGAAGGGATAAACGCAATGGTTATGGCAAGTGCCGCATTCGCACCAGCTGTTAATCCAAGTAAACCAGGATCTGCTAGTGGATTTCTCGTCAGTCCTTGCATGATTGCTCCTGAAACAGCAAGAGCAGCACCAACAAAAATGGCTGCCGCTGCTCGTGGAAATCGGATTTCACGGAGCATCGAAGTGGCATTATCACTTACATTTGAAGTTAACGCTCGCCATACATCCTTGACAGTAGTATCTGCCGCTCCAAAAACACAGGCAGCAATGGTCATACCAGCAAAAACAAGGAAAGCAGCGATAATTTTATATACAAAGGGGAAATTTTCTTTTGTCATCAGTCTCTCATCTTTTCTTTCCTAGAATAAGGGAAGAGGGAATTCTTGAATAAGAATCCCTCATAGATTATTAATTTCCGAGAAATGACTTCTTAAAAAAGTCTAATTGCTTATCTAATGTAACTGGGTCACTAAAGGAAGCACCGTTTCCATTTAGTTCAAAGACACGATTGTTTTTAACGGCTGGAATATTCTTGTATGTTTCTGTTTCTTGGAATGAGTGATCCGCATCAGCGTATTTACTAAGGATCACATAGTCCCCAGCATACTCAGGAAGTACCTCTGCTGAAATCGCATAGTAACCAGATTTCAATGCCATTTCCTTCACCTTATCAGGCATTTTCAAATTCATGGCCTGATATAAGATTTCCGTTCCTCTTGCCCAGTTATTGCCGAATACATATAGATCCTTATCATAAGCTTCGATGACTGAAACCGTTGTATCTTCACCAATTTTTGAACGAATTTCGTCTCCCGCTGTTTTGGCCCGTGTTTTGAAGTCATCAATCCAAGCTTGGGCTTCTTTCTCTTTATTTAACAATTTTCCGATTTCTAGGTGTTGAGTTAAATAATCGGCTTTCCCCCAAGTATAAGTTACAGTTGGAGCAATTTCTTTTAATTTATCAAGGTTTTTAATATTGGATAACCCAATGATTAAATCTGGTTCTAATTCGATAATTTTTTCTAGGTTTTCATCAGATACTTCTGCGACATCTTTTAATTCTTCTTTAAAAGTGGGATTATTTTTAGACCAAACATCTACACCAACGATATTTACACCTAAATCAATGACATTACCGGTGAATCCTGATAGCAAAATGACACGTTTTGGGTTGGCAGGGACTTCTATTGGTCCATTTTCTGATTGATATGTAATGGTTTTTGGTTGTTCTTCTTTTTTACTGGAACTCTCTTCTTTTCCTGAGGTCTCGTTACTGCAGGCACTAATAATTAACACTAGGAGCAGGATAAACGGAAATAGCAGCTTTTTCATTATTAATTTCTCCTTTTAATAAGTTGTAAGTAATACACATGGGCTTATTTGTTCGTGGATCTCGTCCAATTTGGGCATCAATTTGGAAAACTTTTTTCAACACTTCAGGATTCATAACTTCCTCGCAATCTCCTGCCTTGACGATATGGCCCTCTTTCAAAGCAATTATATAGTCAGCGAAACGCGCAGCATGATTTAAATCGTGAAGGACCATGACAATTGTACGTTCCTGTTCAATGTTCAGCCGTTGAAGAAGCTCTAGTACTTCCAGTTGATTGGCCATATCTAAATAGGTGGTTGGTTCATCCAAAAAGATGATGTCCGTTTCTTGAGCAAGAGCCATGGCAATCCAAACTCGTTGTCGTTGACCTCCTGATAAGGAATCGACTGAACGAAACTTAAAGTCTAGTAAACCTGTGACTTCAAGTGCCCAGTCAATAACTTCATAATCTTTTTTCGTTAAGCGGCCAAAGCCTTTTTGATAAGGAAAGCGGCCATAGGAAACCAGCTCACCCACTGACAATCCACCGGCACTTTCAGGTGATTGCGGGAGAATGGCCATTTTTTTTGCAAGAATCTTGGTATTTTCCTTTGAGATATCTTTTCCATCTAACAAAACGGTTCCAGATTGCTGCGAAATAATCCGTGTGATTGCTTTCAATAATGTAGACTTCCCGCAGCCATTAGATCCGATGATGGTTGTAATTTTACGATCGGGTATTTTCACACTGAGATTTTTAACAATCAACTGTTCATCATAGCTAATGTTTAAATCCTCTGTATATAACCGAACCATTATTGACCTCCTTTTAAACAAGAGTTAGTAACAACATGTTGTTGATAATGATTATCATTTTCAAACCTAACTATATTCGGTCGATTTATTTCTTGTCAATAACTATTTTTTTAGTTTTTCAGAGAATCGTTGTGAAAAGAGTGGGAAATCGTTGATAGGACGGAGTGGATGTTGATAATTTAATAAAAAAATTCAAAAAAATTAAAAAAACATTTGATATTGATAATCGTTATCAATTAAAATGGGATTAAGTGATAATATTTATCAATTAGCAGAGTAGGATTGATGATAGGGGAGGGGCTTTGACATGAAGAGCCAGCTGAACGAAATGAAATATTTTACAGAAGAAAATTTAAGAGAGTTCATTACTTGTCCTTATAAATTTTATTATGAATATATTGAGAAGAAAAAACGGCCAAAGGACTGGAGACATATGGTGCAACAGGTGGTAAATCATGTCGTTTTTTCCTATTTTCGACTCCCAATTGAACAGCGGTCAGCAACGAAGATACTTTCATTGGTTGAACGATATTGGTCCAACATTTCTCCTCAAATATTTGAGTCTCGAATTCAATATTATACGATGACAGCTAAAATTACCGATTACTTAATGCAAAATTTGACCGCAGAAACAGATTCAGCCCCGCCTTTGTTTTTATTTGAAAAATTTACATCCACTATACAAGAACTAGATATGGATCTCTCGTTAACTATTGATGTGGCGGAATGGTCCAATTCCTCCTTTGTTGTTAAAAAATACTTGGTTGACGCAGAAAAAGACATGTTAATGCTATATAACTATTTAATCGCAGTATTTTCAAAAAAGGTATTTAATAAAATCCCTAGTAGAATTGAAGTGACAACTTTATTGGATGGAAGGAAGCATACCTATTTTCCTACACCTGAAAGAATTGATGAAGGCATCCGTTATTTGCAATTAATGAATCATTTACTAGGTAATTCTTCAAGATTTAATGAGGTATACAATGAAAAAAATTGTGAATCTTGTCCTTTTGAACATGTCTGTGAACGTGATGCGCGAAATGGTAATGAATCCACTACATATTATTCATAAAAAGATTGTCTTGGCAGGGAGTGTTTATAGATGGAGCAGCAGGGATTATTTGATGTGACCGTAATTGGCGGGGGACCAGCAGGGCTTTATTCTACTTTTTATAGCGGCCTTAGAGAAATGAAAACTAAGATCATCGAATTCCAGCCGCAATTAGGTGGGAAAATTCATGTTTATCCAGAGAAGATGATCTGGGATGTTGGCGGGCAAACACCCATTCCTGGAGCCAAATTAATAGAACAATTGGTTGCACAGGGATTAACGTTTAATCCAACCGTAGTGTTAAACGAAAAGGTTGAGTCGATTACACGTAATGAAGATGGTATTTTTGTATTGCAAGCAGCTTCCGGCCAGATGCATTTTTCGAAAACGGTTATAGTCGCAATCGGCAGTGGAATCTTGAACCCACAAAAGCTGGACATTGAAGGGGCTGAAAGATTTGAGGTATCTAATTTAAATTACACAGTCAAGTCATTAAAACATTTCAAAGATAAGACTGTCATCATTTCAGGTGGTGGAAATACAGCCATTGATTGGGCGAATGAGTTAGAGTCGATTGCCAAAAAAGTTTATGTAACCTATAGAAAAGATGCATTAAATGGTCACGAGGCACAAGCAACTCAGTTAATGAAAAGTTCGGCTGTTTGTTTATTTCACACCTCGATTACCAAACTGATTGCAAGCAGCAATCATGAAGCCATTGAAATGGTGGAACTGACAAACCATGTTTCAGGAGAGGTTTCTTATTTGCCAATTGATGAAGTGATTATTAATCATGGATATGAACAAGACGCTGCATTACTGGAAAACAGTAGTTTAAATATAAAGCTAGCAGACAATTATTATATTGCTGGTAATTCAGTGAGTGAATCATCCATTGAGGGGCTTTATGCTGCCGGTGATATCCTTATGTATGTTGGTAAGGTTAATTTAATAACGGGTGCCTTCCAAGATGCAGCGAACGCAGTAAATAAAGCAAAACAATTTATTCAGCCTGACGCAAGTAAAATCGGGATGGTCTCTTCCCACAATGATCTCTTTAAGAAGCGCAATAGAGAATTGGTTAAACAAATGATGAAATGAGGGAAACCTTTTGTTGGAAAAGTTCTTCATACTCGCTATGAAGGACACTTTTTCTACTATCTAACTAATTTTGTCTTTCATGGGAATGATGAAGGACATTTTTCTATAATCTAACTTAATTTTGTCTTTCATAGGCATGATGAAGGACATTTCTACTGCGATCGAATCAAGTTTTGTCTTTCATCGGCTTGATGGAGGACATTTCTTCTATAATCGAACCTCGTTTTGTCCCTTATCAGATTTATTTCTCTTTTTTTACTGATATATCCTAGTTCCTATTCCACTTGTGAAATATACCCGAAACTACCTGAAATATCTTTGCTGATTTGGATTAAATAATGAGCTAGTTCGTTATTTTCATTTTGAGGGATAAACTCTGAAAAGCCCACTACTGTTACGGCTACAAGCAGTTTTTTCTTATATTAATATTGGGATGGATACAGATGACACGGATGAAACCAGTGGTTCCCTTGCAAAGGCAATTTCTTTCTCTCGTATGAGACCGCATTCATCCTCAAGCTGACTAACCTTTTCAGGTTGTTGGGGTTATTGCCGCTGAAATGTCGTTTCTACCGGAGGAATCGGTTATTTTGTGGCACAATCATCAGCCAATATTAATGTTGACCGTGTTTTTGTATGCATCATTGTTATAATTATTATGGGAATCTTAATTACAAGTTCGGTCAAATGGATTGAATCAAGTTTAATGAAGCTTCGAGTGGAGTAATGATTTATATGGAGAAAATATAAATTAGCAATGAAATATATATTTTACGAATAATCTAAATTTAAATAATATTAAGATATTTAGACGTTCAAAACCAACACTTATCACGGTTGGTTTTATTCAAAAGGTCATTTTGGAATCAATTAGAATCCAAAGTTTGTGAAATGTATAAGAATTTGTATAAAGAGAATGTTGGTCTGATAAGGTTCTGAATGTAACATAATTTACATTCTGTTACATTAGTTGAATTTACGAAAATTACTAAGATAAGCAGTGGTCTCTAAATTAATGTGTCAGCATATACCTTTATTAACTGTTTACAAAACCAATAAGTGGAGGGCTTGGAATGAAAATTGGGTATGCTCGTGGTTCAACAATGGAACAGAACTTGGACTTACAATTGGACGCTCTAGAGAAAGTTGGAGTTGAAAGACTCTTTACAGAGAAAGTGTCTGGAACAAAGAAAGCCCTTCCAGAACTAGACCGTTGTCTAGACGTGTTACGCTCTGGAGATATACTCATTGTTTACAAGCTCGATAGACTTGTAAGTAATATCCAACACTTAATTGAGATTAGTGAGAAACTAGAGGAGCTTGGAGTCAATCTGGTGAGCATTTGTGACTCAATCGACACAACAACTCCAGTTGGAAAGGCTATGTTCAATATGATTGGAGTTATCGCAGAACTGGAAGGAACAAAAACTGATCTTGAGAAAGCCAGAGGAAGGATAGAGGTAAATCCAGAAGACCATCCAAGTGCATTGGATTTATACGACTGGGATTGGGAAATTGAAGGAATCACTAAAATGACTGGAGTCAGCGAAGAAGAACTTTATAGTATGCTGAAGGAACGTTCTGAAAAAGGTTAACCAAATTGGTTGACCTTCTTTTTTTGCCTAAGTCATTGGTTCACTGTACACAGCAATTTTTTAAGCTCTGTCCGTAAGTATTTAGCAGCGGAATTATTGAGCTTTTTATGACAGAATGTATACAATTTGTCGAGCAAATGTTCCTTAAGCAAAGTCTATTAATATACACAATCCCTAAGCTGACAATGGTTAGAAAGCACGTTCATGAATAATTACAGAGTTTACATGTAAATAAAGTTGTTAGCTGCTTTTTTGTCTAAAATCTGACATTTTATGTACTCCTCATTCTCACTAAAATGTTCACAATCACAGTGTACATAAGGGTTCTCTTGACAGTGTGTTGGTCATTTTTTATGTTATTAACGACAATAAATAAAAAAGTAAGTGAATAATTGTTTTACGATCGTAATAAACAAATCTAAATTAGATAGCTTAGAAAAAAAAGACCCTTGACGGTCTAAGCAGAATGCATTAGGAAATCTCTAATTCTTTCGATAGAAATCCCTATATTTCGGGCTTCCAAAATTAGGTCTATCCATTCCATATCTAGTTCTTTTTCATTAGGTAAATTTGTATCCATCTATCCTCCTGAAATATTTTGATAGCTAAGCTACCATAGTGAAGAACCTTAGGCATGAAGCTTTGTAGCCCGTTCTAGATGTTTTCCTTTACTGTATTAAAGCTTTAAAGCTTATAAGAAAATAGTACCATATTTGTTTATTATTAAGAATGAGAAAATTTCGACAATATACGCAATTTTGAATTAATATGCTGAAAAGATTTACATTGGATTTTTTTTATCTACATACAGAACGTTCGTTCGTGTATAATGATAGCGAAGGAGTTGACCGTAATGACGATAAAAGATCGCGGTTTAATTAAATGGAATGCAACGTCCTTTATGCCGCAAGTATTCGAGCAGCAGCGCGAAATGTTCAAGGATCAAGAACGCCAGCCATGGCCGTTGCTAAGCGAATTCGATACGGAGGAGTTTGACCAGCGGATAGACTACGCGATAGAGTTCAAATTAGCGGTGAGGCTTACGGTATGGGAGGACGGCATTACTACGAAGATGACCGGACATATACATCACGTGGATCCTATTACGCATCAGCTACGCATTGAAATTAAAGTCGGAGAGTTTGAGCGGGTGGCGTTCGATAGTGTTGTCGGAGTTAAGGTCGTTGATTGATTGCTTTGCGTCACCTTAACCGGTGGCGTTTTTATTTGTACAAAAATTAAAGAAAGCCCTATGTTCAGGGCCCAATTGTCGTGTAAAGTATCGATAATTAATTCTTAGAGTTTTCCTCAATTTTATGAATATACACGACACCGCTCGTTACAACTGAACCATTTGTTTCACCGCAATGGGGGCAATTTATATACTCACGCTCTCTGCCTCCAGGGACATTCATTTCCGTAACTTGGAAATAAAACTCTTTTTCACATTTTTTGCAGTTCATCAAAAGACATCCCTCCGTGTACTTTTATTAGTAACTCAAAGTATACATTCGGCAAGTTGTAAGCGTTTTCCTTCTTAATATTATTCATTTGACGGAATTATAGAGGACATTACGAGTATACCTACCTGGGGTATATAATAAAAGGAACACGGTAGCAAGAAGCGCCCGGCGAAGACGACCGTCAATAAACTTACGTTTCATACGGTTCTAGCTCCTTCTGTAATTCAGCCGCAAGTGTCCTACGTTCACCAGTCTACGTCCTACAGCGTCAAAAACCACGTCCTACAGACTACAAAAAAAAACGCCATGTCACCGCATTGTCACCGTATTGATTGACGGATGACAAATCGCGATACATAGCGCTTTAATAACGATGATGTCCCAGAGAGGATTCGAACCTCCGACCTACAGTTTAGGAAACTGTTGCTCTATCCTACTGAGCTACTGAGACAAATCAAATAGGAACGTTATTTATTATAATTTGTTAATTCTAAAAGGTCAATAAAAAGTTGAGATTATTGAATTGGCAGGTCTCTCGCCACTTCGGTTTTTTTTGCAGTCTTCTCACGGAAAATCAACCAGACGATTATACTAAGCCCAATTAATAGACCTTCTAGCGATAAAATGTACCATGGATAAGGTCCTAAAACATCTAATAAACTCGCACTGTCCGGTTTATGACTTAAGAACATATAATTTCCGTCCACCAGCTTATTGATCAACATAATAATCGGCATTAACACATTCAAAAAGATACATAATTTTAATACTGACCATATCGTCGGTCGGTATCCCTTTGCCCATGTAAAATAAAGCGGCACCCAGATTTCCATCAAATGTGTATAAAAGAAATGGAAAAACCGAAAATGCGGGAAGTCATAATTTAATGATGGGGTTAATAACGCCTGAGATGCGCCTAATAATGCTGTGAATAATAAAATCTCATAGATTATTTTTTTCTTAGTTAGCAATAAAATGACGGTTAATATCAGACTGATGCTGCACAATTCTAATGGGATAGCGTGACTTACATCCCAACGTCCATTCACAATCATCCAAAAATGATAAGTCAATTCCATAATGATTAGCGAAATAGCGACCCCGATTTCAGTCCGTCTCCATTCATTAGCCTTCAATTTATCCCTAAACAGGAACAGGCAGACTGAAACTAATAGTAAGATAGAGATAATAACAAAGTGACTTGCAGAAAACATATCAAAATCAAAGTTTTTGTTACTGCGGCCAAACACTCCATCCATATTACCACCACCCCTGTATACAATATTCAAAACAATTATCAATTGTAAATTAATGCTAGTTTTACTTTAATAATTATATTCTATGGGATTTGCTTTTACTCCTCTTAAGAAATTTTAATTATTTCCTTTTTGATTATGATTAGGTTTTTTCTTCCTAATAAAGTCTTCTCGAATTATGGTATAATAATTTGTCGAAGAAAATCGAAAGACTTTATTTAGTGGAGGTCATTATGGCTGCATATACGCCGATGATACAGCAATACTTAACAATTAAGGCAGATTACCAAGATGCCTTTTTATTTTTTCGTTTAGGCGATTTTTATGAAATGTTTTTTGACGATGCGATTAGAGCTTCGCAAGAATTAGAAATAACTTTAACGAGCAGACAAGGTGGAAGCGATGACCGGATTCCGATGTGCGGCGTTCCCTACCATGCAGCACCGAACTATATTGAACAACTTATTTCAAAAGGCTATAAAGTGGCCATTTGTGAGCAAGTTGAAGACCCGAAACTGACCAAAGGGATGGTAAAAAGGGAAGTTGTCCAATTGATCACACCGGGAACAGTGATGGAGGGCAAGGGATTAAATGATAAAGAGAATAACTATATTGCCTCGATCACAAGCTTTGATGACCAAACCTATGGTTTTGCCTACAATGATATCTCAACCGGCGAAAGCCGGGTTACGTTATTATCAAATAATTTTGACGAAGTTTTAAATGAGTTAGCCGTATTAAGTGCAAAGGAAGTCGTTGTCTCTAGCAGTTTTGACGGAGAACTACAAAAAAAACTTCGTGAACGCGATGTATTAGCGATTTCGTTTGAAGATAATAGTTCAATAGATATCAATTATTCTCATTTACTTCAAGATTTGAATCAAGAAAAATTAAAGCAATCCATCGCAAGACTTTTTAACTATTTATACCGGTCACAAAAAAGAAGTTTGGACCATCTTCAGCCAGTTACTACCTATCAAATCCATCAATATATGAAAATTGATTACTATTCAAAGCGCAATCTTGAACTTACGGAAACGATTCGTTCCAAAGGAAAGAAAGGTTCATTATTATGGCTCCTGGATGAGACGATGACCGCAATGGGCGGCAGGATGTTAAAACACTGGATCGACCGACCGTTAATCAATCAGAATGAAATTGAATCACGTCAAACCATCGTAGAAGTCCTGATGTCTTATTATTTCGAGCGTCAGGAACTTCGTGAAAAGCTGAAAGAAGTTTACGATTTAGAACGATTAGCGGGAAGAGTAGCTTTTGGCAATATTAATGCCCGTGATTTGGTCCAATTAAAGCGTTCATTAATGCAGATCCCTTATTTGAAACAAATCCTTGCAGGCATGCAAAATGAAAAGGTGAGCCAAATTGCCGATCTTCTTGACCCGTGTGAAGAGATCACAGATCTATTGGAGCAGTCGATTGTTGAAAATCCACCGCTTTCCTTAAAAGAAGGCAATATGATTCGTGATGGATATAATGCTCAGCTCGATCAATATCGTGATGCCAGCCGGAACGGGAAAACGTGGATTGCCCAACTTGAACGTGAGGAGCGCGAGAAAACAGGTATTAAATCGTTGAAAGTTGGCTATAATCGTGTATTTGGTTACTATATTGAGATTACGCGGGCGAATCTGCATCTTTTAACAGAAGGTCAGTATGAACGGAAGCAAACCTTATCGAACGCAGAAAGGTTTATTACTCCAGATTTAAAGGAAAAAGAAGCATTAATTTTACAAGCTGAAGAAAAATGCGGTGAGCTTGAATATGAGTTGTTTACCGAAATTCGCGAAATTGTGAAGGAACAAATCCCGCGCCTACAGGCCTTGGCAAAAACGATTAGTGAGCTTGATGTCTTGCAGTGTTTTGCTCAAGTAAGTGAAGACCGGCACTATATAAAACCGCAGTTTTCTATGGAAGGCCGTGTCGTTGTAAAGGAAGGCCGCCATCCAGTCGTTGAAAAGGTATTAAACGCCCAGGAATATGTTCCGAATGATTGCTTCATGGACAGCGAGCGCGAAGTCATGTTGATCACGGGTCCGAACATGTCAGGGAAAAGTACGTACATGCGCCAAATCGCGTTAATCTCGATATTAGCCCAAATTGGCTGTAATGTTCCGGCCACAGAAGCGGTTCTGCCGATTTTTGACCAAATATTTACCCGCATCGGTGCCGCTGACGATTTGATCTCAGGACAAAGTACCTTTATGGTTGAAATGTTGGAAGCCAAAAATGCGATTTCAAATGCGACACAAAACAGCTTAATTTTGTTTGACGAAATTGGGCGCGGTACATCTACTTATGATGGAATGGCACTTGCTCAAGCCATCATTGAATATATTCACACCCAGATTGGGGCAAAGACTCTATTCTCCACCCATTATCATGAATTAACGGTTTTAGAGGAAGAACTGGATAAGTTAAAAAACATTCACGTCAGTGCGATTGAACATAATGGAAAAGTTGTTTTCCTTCATAAAATTAAAGAAGGACCGGCTGATAAGAGCTACGGGATTCATGTTGCCCAGCTTGCAGGGCTGCCGTCAGAATTAATCAGCCGTGCCAATGAAATATTAACCGCACTCGAGCAGTCTGATATCCAACCAGACAAGCCAAAAAAAGATGTGGTAAAAGTAGTGGAAGTAGTGGAGGTACAAGAACAACCTGCCCAACTATCTTTCTTTGATGAACCAAAAGAAGTGAAAAAGCAAGATCTGTCTTCGAAGGAGAAAAGAGTCATAGAGAAAATGAAGGAACTTGATATATTGGATTTAACACCACTTCAGGCGATCAACCTGTTGTACGAGCTTCAGAAAAAGTTAAAGTAGGGGGTGAATCCGAATGGGTAAAATTATTCAATTAGATGATGCCTTATCTAATAAAATCGCGGCCGGGGAAGTAGTCGAACGGCCTGCCTCTGTTGTAAAAGAGTTGGTTGAAAATTCGATTGATGCCGGAAGCACCGTGATTGAAATTGAGGTAGAAGAAGCGGGACTCGCCAAAATCCGCATTACTGATAATGGAAATGGCATCGAGGAAGAGGATGTTTTACTCGCCTTTCAACGTCATGCCACATCCAAAATCAAAAATGAAAATGATTTGTTCCGTATCCGGACTCTCGGGTTCCGTGGAGAAGCCCTGCCAAGTGTTGCCTCGGTTTCAAGGCTCGAGATGAAGACTTCTACAGGTGAAGGTGCCGGAAATCGATTGGTGATTGAAGGCGGCAAAGTTGAAACGTTTGAAAAAGCATCAAGCAGGCGCGGGACCGATATCTCGATTACTGATTTATTTTTCAACACACCTGCCCGTTTAAAATATATGAAGACGATTCATACAGAGCTTGGAAATATTACAGATGTAGTGAATCGACTGGCCCTTTCTCATCCGGAGGTGGCCTTCCGCCTGATACACAATGATCGCAAACTGCTGCAAACGAATGGTAATGGGGATGTTCGTCAGGTTCTGGCATCGATCTACGGTATGGGGATCGCCAAGCAGTTAGTTCCAATCACCGGACAATCGCTGGATTATAAAATTAATGGATTTGCTTCGATGCCTGAGGTAACGAGAGCCTCAAGAAACTATATTTCGACAATGATTAATGGACGATTTATAAAGAACTATCCATTAGCCAAGGCAATTCAAGAAGGCTATCATACCTTGCTTCCGATCGGCAGGTTCCCGATTGTGCTCCTTAATATTGAAATGGACCCTTTACTCGTTGATGTCAATGTTCACCCCTCGAAAATGGAGGTCCGCATTAGTAAAGAAGCGGAACTGAATGAGCTTGTCACTTCGATTATAAAAGAAGCGTTTAAATCAAAGATCCTTATCCCGACAGCATATACAGCAGTGAAAAAGGATGTACCGAAGGAAGAACAAACTTCATTGGTTCTGGATGAAGGTACAAGACCGGCAACTGATGAGAAAGAGTTTGAATGGAAACAACCAGTTGCAGCTGCAACTATCCAGGAGAACCGTCCATGGCTGGAAGTGCCTGTTGAGACACCTTTTAAAAAATTACCGAGTTTCCAGCGTGATGAAGCGACAGGTGGAAGAGACAGTTGGCAATCTATTAATCCATTTAGTGAATCAGATGATGAACCAGATGACAGTAATAAAGTGATTGTACCTAATGTGAATCCTATTGAGACAGGAAATGTTTCGGTCGAGAGCAGAGTTCCACGGCTATATCCGATTGGACAAATGCATGGAACCTACATTTTTGCTCAAAATGAAAATGGCCTTTATATCATTGATCAGCATGCGGCCCAGGAACGGTTGAAGTATGAGTATTTCCGGGAGAAAGTTGGGCAAGTCCAATCAGAACTGCAGGAAATGCTTGTGCCATTAACCTTTGAATACTCGACGGATGAATTTTTGAAAATAAATGAATACCAAAGTGAGCTTGAAAAGGTCGGGGTGTTTCTTGAGGAATTTGGACTAAATAGTTTTATTGTCCGTTCTCATCCACAGTGGTTCCCAAAAGGGGAAGAAAAACAAATCATAGAAGACATGATTGAACAGCTTTTATTGATGAAAAAGGTGGATATTAAGAAACTACGTGAAGAAGCAGCGATTATGATGAGCTGCAAGGCATCCATAAAAGCAAATCGACATTTACGAAATGATGAGATTCAAGCACTCCTTGATGATTTGAGGAAAGCATCTGATCCATTTACTTGTCCGCACGGCAGACCGATTATTGTGCATTATTCGGTTTATGAAATGGAGAAAATGTTTAAACGGGTTATGTAACTAAGAAGAACGTTCCTATTTTATTAGGAGCGTTCTTTTATTTTGAGTGTTGGTTAAGTGATTTTATTGAAAAGATGGATGGCTCTACGTGCCCGAAACCGAGGGGAAATAAAGAATCGGGTAACGTAGACATGCTATTCATGACAACCCAAAAGAAAAAAGCTGCAGAAAAGGATTTTTCTGCAGCTTTGATATTACTATTAATTTGAGTGCAATCTCTGGAAATGATCTTGCCGCCAAAGTTGCTTATTTCACAGCTACTGGGAGCTTGCTCATATACATTAGGGCCTTTCCAGTTCCTATGGCTACCGATTCTAGAGGGTTTGGGGCAAGCTGGACAGGAACAACTATCTCTTCACTTAGCCATGCCTCCATGCCATTCAATAATGCTCCACCGCCAGTCAGAATTACACCCCTGTCGACAATGTCTCCACTGAGCTCTGCTGGGCAATCCTCTAGGGTTGCACGAATGGCTTCTAAAATATGCAATAGTGCTTCCTTGATCGCCACACGAATTTCATAGGATGAAAGTTTAATCGTTTTTGGCAGTCCAGTTAAAAGGTCACGACCGCGGACATCCATGAAACGTTCTTCATGGTCAATGAGAGCAAAACCAATTTCCATTTTGATGTTTTCCGCAGTTCTTTCACCAATTAGGATATTATATTCTTTCCGAACATGTTGAATAATGTCTTCATCGAGGCGGTCACCGCCAATTTTAATCGAATGGCATGCAACTACCCCGCCAAAGGAAATAATCGCTACTTCAGTATTGCCGCCGCCAATATCCACTACCACATTGGCAACTGGTTCATCGACGGGTAATCCAGCACCAATTGCGGCAGCAACTGGTTCCTCAATTAAGCTGATTTTTTTTGCCCCCGCCTGTCTTACTGCATCTTGAATCGCTCTTCTTTCCACACTTGTGGAACCAGATGGAATACTAACAACGACATTTGGTTTACGCACAGCAAAACCAATCTTTTTGGATGCATTGCGCATAATGTGTTTTAGCAATTCAGTGGTTACATCATAATCTGCTATTACGCCATCCTTCATGGGACGAATGGCGACGATTTTTTCTGGTGTCTTTCCTATCATTTCCTTTGCTTCTGTACCAACAGCTACAACATTTTTTGTCACTGTATCAATCGCCACAACAGAAGGCTCATTAATAACGATTCCTTTATTTTTACTATAAACTAGTATATTTGCAGTTCCTAAATCAATACCAATATCAAAAGTAGATAACATATTATTTCACCTAATTTCCCTATTTTTCATTCAAAATAAGCTACGCGTTAGTCTACCATAAATTTGGGGGTAGAAAGCCTTTTGTAAATGAACCGTTATCCTTTTGTAAATTAACATGAAAATTATTCCTATTTGGGAAGAAAAATGGATAAAATAAATTCATGTCCAATTAACGGCATAGAAATGAACTTTTATGTATATAATAGTTTGATGTTCTACTGCTTTTAAAAATTATGATACGATAAAGGGGTGGAAGTGGAATCATAAACCTGCTTTCACTGAAAATGGGATAAGGCAGTGTGAAAATATTGGATTCAAAACAAAAATTATTAGTGATCATTGGACCAACCGCCGTCGGAAAAACAAAGTTAAGTATCGACATGGCTAAACGCTATAATGGTGAAATTATCAGCGGAGATTCTATGCAAATCTATCGTGGCATGGATATTGGGACGGCAAAAATCAAAAAGGATGAAATGGAAGGTATTCCTCACTATCTGATTGATATTAAAGAGCCTTTTGAAAATTTTTCCGTTGCTGAATTTCAACTCCTTGTTCGGGCTAAAATAGGTGATATTGCTAAAAAGGGAAAGCTGCCCATAATTGTCGGTGGAACAGGGTTGTACATACAGTCCGTCATATATGATTATCAATTTTCTGATGTATCAGGCGATGAGACTTATCGTCTTAAGCTAGAGGAAAGAGCCCAGAAAATAGGGAATGAGGCACTATATAAAGAATTGTTGGAGGTGGATCCAGGTAGTGCTTCACAAATCCATCCAAATAATGTAAGAAGAGTCATTCGCGCACTTGAAATCTTCCATCTTACAGGTAAGACGATGCAAGAATTCCAAAGCACTCAACAACCAGATCTTTTGTACAATACAGCAATGGTTGGTTTATCGATGGAACGCGAGAAACTTTATGAGCGCATTAATTATCGAGTGGATTTAATGATGCAGGAAGGGCTTATCGAGGAAGTAAAAGGTTTGTATCAAAGGGGTTTGCGCGATTGTCAATCGATCCAAGCAATTGGCTACAAAGAAATGTATGCCTATTTAGAAGGTATTGTACCTTTAGAAGCGGCTATTGAGAATTTAAAACAAAATTCAAGAAGATACGCAAAACGGCAATTAACTTGGTTTCGGAACAAAATGGAGGTATCATGGTTTGATATGACCAATGTGGAGGACACCTCAAAAAAAATAACGGAAATTTCACGTTGTGTTGAAGGAAAGCTTAAAGTAAAATCGAATACATATTAGTAGAGATAAAAGAGGAGGAAATATAAATGAAAACAACAATCAATATTCAGGACCAATTTTTAAACCAGTGCCGCAAAGATAACATACATGTTACCGTCTTTTTACTTAACGGTTTTCAATTAAGAGGCCAAATTAAGGGCTTTGATAATTTTACAGTTCTTTTTGAATCAGAAGGAAAGCAACAATTAGTATATAAGCATGCAATTTCAACTTTTGCACCGCAAAGAAACGTGCAGCTTGAACTGGATAACCAATAAGTCATTTTTAGAAGCCCAAACATTGGGCTTTTTTTATTTATATTGCTCTGTTAAAGCTCATTGTTGATATTGGCACCATGTTGATTGGAGATGAAATCGAAGCGCCTGAAGCTGAAATCAACATGGAAATTTAACATTGCTATTTATTTTAAAAAACTTTTTTAATGAAATTCAGGGAGTTTGAATACATATAAAATGAAGGATTATGCATTCCTTTGTACAAATAATCAGTTCAGAATGTAAATTCTGAGTGGCCATAAAAACGCATCATATAAACTGTTGGTAAAAATGAGAGGTGAAAGCTTTGGACCAACCCATCAGAATGAAAAGTAACGGCCAAATAAGAGTAGTTCTCAATTCGCAAATAGGGAAAACGATGACAAAAGAGTTACCTGACTTTCAGGTGGTTCCAAAGGACATTCCACCTGAGCATTCGGCTCTAAAGGAAATTGAAGAGGAGTTAGGGGCTCTTGTTGGCATGGAAGAAATGAAAAAGATGATAAAGGAAATTTATGCATGGATTTACGTGAATAAAAAACGTGAGGAAATGGGTTTGAAAGCAAGAAAACAAGCCCTCCATATGATGTTTAAAGGAAATCCTGGAACAGGTAAAACGACAGTCGCTAGATTAATAGGTAAGTTATTTCAAAAAATGAGCGTTTTAACTAAAGGACACTTAATTGAGGCGGAACGTGCGGACCTCGTGGGGGAGTATATTGGTCATACAGCACAGAAGACAAGGGATTTAATCAAGAAGGCCCAAGGGGGAATTTTGTTCATCGATGAGGCATACTCATTGGGGCGCGGCGGTGAGAAGGATTTCGGCAAAGAAGCAATCGATACACTAGTTAAGCATATGGAAGATAAGCAGCATGAGTTTATTCTTATCCTTGCTGGATATTCTCGTGAAATGGAGTATTTCTTGACACTTAATCCTGGGCTCCATTCACGCTTTCCATTAGTTATTGATTTTCCTGACTACAATATAAATCAACTAATGGAAATTTCGGCAAGGATGTTAATCGAAAGAGAATACACGTTTAGCCATGAGGCGGAAAAAAAGTTAAAAGAACATTTAATATGGGTTAAAGCGGTATTAAGTCCAAATAGTTTTTCAAATGGAAGGTATGTACGAAATATCATTGAAAAATCGATCCGCGCCCAGGCCATGAGGCTGCTCATGTTAAATAGTTATGACAGGCATGAATTAATGACAATTAGAAGTAATGATCTTGTGTTTGAAGAAGATTAGAGACAAAAAAACGGCAGATTCTAAGCAATCTGCCGTTTCTATTTGGATTAGTTATTAATTGGCCTCAAATTTACGTATCGGGAGCTTCCAATCAAAGGTATAGGAAAGGACGCGTAAAACCGTCACAATGAAAAAGAGAGAATACAATTCCCAAGAATCCGTCACGATCTTAAGTCCGATAAAAAGGCCAGTCAATATTGCCCATATTGCATAGATTTCCGATCGTAAGACGATTGGTTTTCTTCCTGCCAATAAATCACGAATAATCCCGCCACCGATTCCGGTTAGCACAGCTGCAACAATAACAGCACTAAGCGGGTGATTCATTTTAACGGCGTAAAGAGCACCTTGGATGGCAAAGGCTGAAAGGCCAATCGCATCAAATAGGTTCCCCCATTTTTGCCAGTGTTTTAAAAGGTTACTTGGAAATAAAAACACAGCAGTTATGGATAATAAGGCAATTTGAAAAAATAAACCTTGTTCCCAAAGTGCTGATACAGGTACACCGATTAATAGGTTTCGAATCGCCCCACCGCCAAAAGCGGTGACAATACCTAAAATGTATACGCCAAAAATATCATATTCCTCTTCCATCGCAACAATGGCCCCACTAACGGCGAAGGCGATTGTTCCAATCATACTTAAAACTTCCCATGTCATCTATCCGAATTCTCCTTGAAATCTTTATTTTATTTAACTCTATGAAAATAGTAATAAAAATGTTATTAGAAAACAGTAAGATTATATCAGGATATGGGGAAATTACAATAAGTTTTTTCTAATGTTGGGCAAATTAGAGTATACAACCTTTTTTTGTTATGATGGGAGATAGAAGATTACGGAAGGAACGATGCCTTATGGAACAAAAAGACACGAAAGAGAAGGCGATCCTCGTTGGCTGTCAGACCAATGGGGATACTGATTTGCGCTTTCATTATTCAATGGAAGAGTTAGGTGCACTAACAGAAACCGCTCAGGGTGAAGTATTGATGTCAGTCGTTCAAAAAAGGGACCGGCGCCACCCAGCTACCTATATAGGTAAAGGGAAAGTGGAGGAACTTAATGTCCTGGTGGATGAATTGGAGGCAGATATAGTCATTTTTAATGACGAGCTTTCACCAAGTCAAAAAAGAAATCTCTCTACGGACCTAAATGCTCGTATAATCGACAGAACCCAGCTCATCTTAGACATTTTTGCACAAAGAGCTCGCTCCAAAGAAGGTAAATTACAGGTTGAACTTGCCCAATTGCAATACATGCTTCCTCGTCTTGCTGGTCAGGGAACTGCATTATCACGTTTGGGTGCTGGGATAGGAACAAGAGGACCTGGTGAAACAAAGTTAGAATCTGACCGCCGGCATATCCGTCGCAGAATCGATGAAATTAAAACCCAACTTTCCGTCATCGTTCAGCACAGGGATCGATACAGAGAAAGAAGAAAGAAAAATAAAACCTTTCAGGTCGCGATTGTCGGTTATACCAATGCCGGTAAATCCAGTCTTTTCAATCGTTTATCCGAAGCAGAGTCGTACGAGGAAAATCAATTGTTTGCAACACTAGATCCAATGACACGAAAATTGATTTTACCAAGTGGTTTCCTAGCCTTGATTACCGATACGGTTGGGTTTATACAAGATTTACCGACAACACTTATTGCTGCATTTCGATCGACGCTTGAGGAAGTCAAGGAAGCTGATTTGCTTCTTCATGTGGTCGATATGTCCAACCCAGATTATTTCCATCACGAAAAAACAGTTAAAAAGTTGCTTGAAGACTTGGAAGTTAAAGATATCCCGCAAATAACAGTATATAATAAAAAAGATATACAGCATTCAGATTTTGTCCCAACCGCTGATACACCGACCGCGTTTATTAGCGCATTTGATGCAGAGGACCGTCAAGCATTGAAGCAGCAAATGGAGAAGGTAGTTATGGAAATGATGGATTCTTACGAAGTTCAGATTCCGTCCACTGAAGGAAAGCTGCTTTCTTTATTAAAAAATGAGACAATATTAAGAGAGCTTGTATTTGATGAAGAAGATCAATTCTATCGATGCAAAGGATATACACTTCAGGATCATCAAATTACAGGACAATTAAAGAAATTCACAATATAGATAGGAGTCACAACATGTTTCAACAGTTAAAAAATGGGGAAAAGCTTCAGCCGATGGTTGAGGAAGTTGAACAACAAATCACTAAAGTACATAAAGAAATAGACAATAGAATCGAAACAAATCAATTTCGGGTATTAAAAAGCTTTCAAAACAAAAGAGTGAGTGATTCACATTTTAATCCGTCGACCGGCTATGGCTATGACGATCATGGCAGAGATACACTTGAAATGGTCTATGCAGATGTATTTGGGGGAGAAGCAGGACTTGTTCGTCCGCAAATAATCTCGGGCACACATGCCATTTCCATTGCCTTATTTGGCGTTCTTCGACCTGGGGATGAACTTCTATATATAACGGGCAAACCCTATGATACGCTTGAAGAAATTGTTGGACTTCGTGGGAACGGGGTTGGCTCATTAAAGGAATTTGGAATTTCCTATGATAGTGTAGCTCTGACGAATCAAGGTGGAATTGATTGGGAGGCTGTCTCAAAGAAAATAAAACCGAATACAAAAATGATTGGCATTCAGCGTTCCAAGGGCTATGCGACAAGACCATCATTTACGGTTGCAGAAATTGGAGAAATGATCACGTTTGTCAAAGAAATTAAACAAGATGTGATCGTATTTGTAGATAATTGCTATGGGGAATTTGTTGAGGAGATCGAGCCTTGTCATGTTGGTGCGGACCTAATCGCAGGGTCACTTATCAAAAATCCAGGCGGAGGGATTGTGAAGACTGGCGGCTATATTGTTGGTAAAAAACAGTGGGTGGAGGCATGTTCATATCGAATGACTTCACCAGGGATAGGAGCCGAAGCAGGAGCGTCCCTCTATAGTCTGCAAGAAATGTATCAAGGTTTTTTTCTTGCTCCCCATGTGGTTGGCCAGGCATTAAAAGGGGCCGTTTTCACAGCAGCGATGTTGGAGAAATTAGGCATGAATTCTTCTCCGAAATGGAATGCTAAAAGGACTGACTTAATTCAGTCTGTCCAGTTTGATGACCGAGATAAAATGATTGCTTTTTGTCAGGCCATTCAATTTGCATCACCGATTAATTCTTATGTCACACCCCATGCCAGCTATATGCCAGGGTATGAGGACGATGTGATTATGGCAGCAGGTACTTTTATTCAGGGGGCGAGCATTGAACTCACCGCAGATGGACCGATTAGACCACCATATGTTGCCTATGTACAAGGTGGATTAACCTATGCACATGTAAAGATGGCTGTTTGTCTGGCCATAGACCAATTAACGGATAAAGGATTAATCGAATTGTTTTAGGAGAACAGCTAAGTGTCCAATTATTTTAAAAATTTTAATGTAAGAAAACCTAACATATCATTGACAACTTTTCTAACACGAAATATAATAGTATTATAAATAACCCGAGGGGAGGAGGAATTAGATGAGTGGAAAGGAAATTCGCCGTTCCATGCCACTGTTTCCAATCGGAACAGTCATGCAACTAACGGAACTTACAGCCAGGCAAATTCGTTACTACGAAGAACACCAATTGATTTCTCCAGCAAGAACCGAGGGGAATAGACGGCTATATTGTTTAAATGATATTGATAGGCTTCTAGAAATTAAGGATTTAATTGATCAAGGTGTCAATATGGCAGGCATTAAACAATTGTTCCTAGTAAAAGAGCAACAATCAAACATTCTTGAGCAACAAACAGAAAAAACTAAGCGCGAATTAACGGATGAACAGCTTAGAAAGTTGCTACGCAACGAAATGATGCATTTAGGTCGAAACAATCGATCCTCTTTACGTCAAGGAGATATGTCAAGATTCTTTCATTAATGTGAAAGTTTCTTTTTAAAAAATAGGGGGTAAGAAAATGGCAAAGTATTCAAGAGAAGATATTAAAAGATTAGCGGTCGAAGAAAACGTGAAATTTATTCGTTTGCAATTCACAGACATCCTTGGAACTATCAAAAACGTGGAGATTCCAATTAGCCAATTAGAAAAAGCACTTGATAACAAAATGATGTTTGACGGTTCTTCAATTGAAGGTTTTGTACGTATTGAAGAATCTGATATGTTACTATATCCTGACCTTAACACATGGGTTGTATTCCCTTGGACAGCAGAAAAAGGGAAAGTTGCCCGCTTAATTTGTGATATTTATACTCCAGAAGGAAAACCATTTGAAGGTGACCCTCGTAATAACTTAAGAAGAGTATTAAAAGAAATGGAAGACCTTGGATTCACTAGCTTTAACTTAGGGCCTGAGCCAGAATTCTTCTTATTTAAATTAGACGAACAAGGCGAACCATCATTAGACCTAAACGACAAAGGCGGATATTTTGATTTAGCCCCTATCGATCTTGGCGAAAACTGCCGCCGTGATATCGTGCTTGAATTAGAAGAAATGGGCTTTGAAATCGAAGCTTCCCACCATGAAGTTGCACCAGGTCAGCATGAAATCGACTTTAAATATGCAGATGCACTAACAGCTTGTGACCAAATTCAAACATTCAAGCTAGTTGTAAAAACAATTGCACGTAAGCATGGTTTGCACGCGACATTCATGCCAAAACCATTGTATGGTGTCAATGGATCTGGAATGCACATGAATCTTTCATTGTTTAAGGATGGAGTTAATTCATTCTACGAACCATCTGGTGATCTAGAAATGAGTGATAATGCTCGTCAATTTATCGCTGGAATTCTAAAACATGCTCCAGCCTTTACAGCGGTAACAAACCCAACTGTAAACTCATATAAGCGTCTTGTTCCTGGCTATGAAGCACCATGCTATGTGGCTTGGTCAGCTAGAAACCGTTCACCATTAATTCGTATTCCTGCTTCTCGTGGATTAAGCACACGTGTGGAAGTAAGAAGTGTAGACCCATCTGCTAATCCATACCTTGCAATGGCTGTTCTTCTTAAGGCTGGCTTAGACGGAATTAAAAACAAGTTAACTCCGCCGGCACCAGTTGACAGAAACATCTATGTAATGAGTAAAGAAGAGAGAATCGAAGAAGGTATCGTCGATCTTCCTGCAACATTAGCTCAAGCATTAGATCAACTAAAATCTGACGAAGTAATTGTGTCAGGTCTTGGAGAGCACATTATGGAACACTTTGTTGAAGCAAAAGAAATCGAGTGGGATATGTTCCGCACAGTCGTTCACCAATGGGAACGCGATCAATATATGAGCATGTATTAATCTCATCAAAGCCCTGGCGCCTAGCGTCAGGGTTTTTCTATGTCGCGCTTCTTTTCTAAAATTCTCTCAGTGAAAAATGCTATCCCATTGGCTACCAGGCTTGTTCCATTACAACAATTACGGTAGCCAATAAGCATGAATGACGACCCGATTGGCTCTTTCTCAATAGGTTCGGTCGTCAATAGGCCCGATTGTTGACCCAAATTACTCTTTCTCAACGACTTCGGACGTCAATACATACAATGACTCTTTTTCCAATTAGGCATCTTCGATCATTCTAAATAAAATTAATAGGAATAGAATAGAAAGGAAGAGGTGCTTGATGTTCTTTAAAAATTCACAATTTTTACGGTTTACTTAATCCTAAATAATATATGCTTAAGTTGTAAACATTTGGGAGGTGCTCTAAATTGTATAAACTGCAAATTTGTAATGCTCTAACCCAAGAAATACTACGAGAAAAGACGTATAAGAAGCCTGATCTTATTTTAAGTTTGATAGAATCAGGAACAAAAGGTCAGGAATGTTTTCTATTTGATGAACAGCGCAAGACCTTGAAAGGAACGTATGTTACACATTCCAGTTTTAATGAAGGGGACACGAAAGTATATAAAGTGCTTTTTAAGGTGAAACTATCTGAAATACAAGCAAGAATAGTGAATTAGGAAGATAAAGGAGTGGCGTATGGCTGCTCCTTTTTAGTTTGAATAATGCAGCTCTTCTGTCATAGAGACAACAGGAAACGACCTCATTGTTATTTCTTTGGAACGGTCACGTAGGCCGCCTCTACGTGCCCCAACTCTGTGAAATTGTTGTGTAACGGTCACGTAGGCCGCCTCTACGTGCCCCAACTCGTAGGAATTCTTCTGGAACGGTCACGTAGACCGCCTCTACGTGCCCCAACTCGTAGGAATTTTTCCGGAAAGGTGACGTAGTCCGTCTCTAGGTGCCCCAACTCGTAGGAATTCTTCCGGAAAGGTGACGTAGTCCGTCTCTAGGTGCCCCAACTCGTTGGAATTCATCTGGAACGGTCACGTAGGCCGCCTCTACGTGCCCCAACTCGTAGGAATTCATCTAGAAAGGTCACGTAGACCCACTCTACCCCGGCTTCTGTAATTCCTTCAGCTTGAGGTTAATTTGCACAACAAAAAAAGAGTCGGCACGTATATGCCAACTCTCTTAAACTTAATGAATATGTCGGTAAACCCCAATAACTTTACCTAAAATCGAAACATTCCTTAATATAATAGGGTCCATTGTAGAATTTTCCGGCTGCAGGCGTATGTAATCTTTTTCCTTGAAAAATCTTTTACAGGTGGCTTCATCTTCCTCGGTCATTGCTACAACAATATCCCCGTTATTAGCGTTTGGCTGCTGTTTCACAATTACATAATCCCCGTCTAGGATCCCAGCTTCTATCATACTCTCACCCATGATTTCTAACATGAACACTTGTTCATCTGCAGGTGCAAGACTTTCTGGAAGTGGAAAATACTCTTCCACATTTTCAATCGCTGTAATTGGGAGTCCTGCCGTTACTTTCCCAACCACTGGAACATTGACAACTGTATTTCTTGGTATATGTGCAGAAACATCTGCTTCTAATATTTCAATTGCTCTTGGTTTTGTAGGATCTCGTCTAATAAGTCCTTTACTTTCCAATCTTGCTAGATGTCCGTGAACAGTAGAGCTGGATGCGAGTCCAACCGCTTCTCCAATTTCCCTTACTGAAGGGGGATATCCTTTACTCTTAACCTCACTTTTAATGAAGTCTAAGATATCTTGCTGCCTCTTTGATATTTTAGCCATGATAAAATCCACCTCGCCTGGTTAATGTTGACTTTATTATAACATGTTCGCATTTTTTATACAAACATAAGTTCGAAAATATGGTTGACAACAAACAAACGTTCGATTTATAATGAAAATATCAAATCGAACATACATTCTTATAGAGGTGTTATTTATGAAAAAATTATGGAACAAATACTCCTATGCTATTACTCTTATTATTTTAAGTTGTTCACTTTCAATCATATTATCATTCCAACATCATTCGAACGCGCAAGATGATTATTTAAAGGTTACAATCTCAGAAGGAGATTCACTATGGGAAATCTCTGATCAATTCTCGGGTCAACATTCATTATCAAACAAGGAATTTGTTGCTTGGATAAAAAAGCATAATGAATTAGATGATGATCAAATTTTTCCTGGTGACGAAATTATCATTCCGGTGAGTAAAGAAGTCTCATCTACGAATGAATTTGCTAGCGCCGTTAGTGAATAGAAAGGAATTTTTATGAAAGCAATTATATACTGCCGTGTCAGCACAAATAAGGAAACACAAGAATCTTCGTTAAAGCGCCAGGAAGAGGAATTAACGCAACTAGCTAACACCTATCACTTTGAGATTGATAGGGTAATTAAAGAAAAGGCTAGTGGTTATGATTTCAATCGTGAGGGGATTTTTCAATTATTAGAACGAATTAGAGATAAGCAGGTACAAGCCATCTTAATTCAGGATGAAACACGACTCGGTAGAGGTAACGCCAAAATTGCACTCTTGCATTGCATATTAAAAGAAAATATTAAACTTTATAGTATCTCCCATAGTGGAGAATTACAGCTTTCAGAATCGGATTCCATGGTTTTGAACATCGTAAGTATGGTTGAAGAGTACCAACGAAAACTACATAATGCAAAAATCAAACGTGGAATGAAGCGAGCAGTCAAGAATGGATATAAACCAGAAAAAAACTTAAAAAATCTCGGAGAATCCTCTGGACGCGAGAAAATTGAGGTTCCAATTGGAGAAATTGTCCGATTAAGAAAAAATGGATTAATTTTTTCAGAAATAGCTGCTACACTTAGAGGTTTTGGCTATAACATTTCTAAAGCCACGGTTCATAGAAGATTCCAGGAATACATTGAATCACAAGAAGAGTAGACCTTTTGCCTTGTCATTAGGTTTTTTTTTTAGTAAAATCAGGTGTCATGTAAATAGTTTGAAAGGAAGGTGTTTAAATGCTTTCAAAAGAAAAGATGGCTAGAATTAATGAGCTGGCACGAAAAGCAAAAGCAACGGGATTGACTGAAACAGAAGCGAAAGAGCAAACTAAATTAAGAAGTGAATATTTGGCTACTTTTCGTTCGAATATGCTTGATACCCTTACCAACACCAAGTTTATTGATCCGGAAGGAAATGACGTTACACCGGAAAAAATCAAGGCTAGGAAAAAAAATACACTTCACTAAAAGTTCAGGAATACATTTTTTGTATTCCTATTTTACATATACTGACTATATTTGTGTAAAAATAAAAAAATAGTGACTTTTGTTTCTTATTATTATGCTATTTGTTGAATAAAAAACGGTAGCGATATAAAATTGAAAATGTATTTAGTAACCTTGTGATTAGAAAGGATGTAATTCATGTTTAATACTATTGATGATTTATCTGTTACCTCCATTCGAACGCTTTCCATTGATGCGATCGAAAAAGCAAACTCAGGACATCCAGGAATGCCGATGGGTGCAGCGCCAATGACCTATACTTTATGGACGCGTTTCTTGAACCAAAATCCAAAGAATCCACAGTGGTTTAACCGTGATCGTTTTGTCTTGTCAGCAGGTCATGGTTCAGCTTTGTTATACAGCATGCTTCACTTGTCTGGTTTCAACTTAACAATGGATGACTTAAAGCAATTCCGCCAATGGGGCTCTAAAACGCCTGGACACCCAGAGTATGGCCACACTGAAGGTGTAGAAGCAACTACTGGTCCACTTGGACAGGGGATTGCAATGGCAGTAGGAATGGCAATGGCAGAACGCCATGTTGCAAGTGTTTATAATAAAGATAAATATGAACTTGTGAACCATTTTACATACAGTATCTGTGGAGATGGAGATTTGATGGAGGGTGTATCTGCTGAGGCAGCCTCGCTAGCAGGACACTTGAAATTAGGGCGATTGGTAGTCCTTTATGATTCAAACGATATCTCACTTGATGGGGACTTAGATAAGTCGTTCTCAGAAAGTGTCAAAGATCGCTTCCTATCATACGGATGGCAATATGTCCGTGTCGAAGACGGCAATAATTTAGAAGAAATTGCAAAAGCTCTTGAAGAAGCTAAAAATGATTTAGACAGACCAACGATGATTGAAGTAAGAACAGTAATTGGATACGGTTCACCAAACCGTGCGGGAACTTCAGGTGTTCATGGTTCACCACTTGGAGCGAATGAATTAAAACTTACAAAAGAGGCTTATAAATGGACATTTGAAGAAGATTTCCATGTGCCGCAAGAAGTCTATGATAACTTCCAGAAACTTATCGTTGAAAATGGTGAGAAAAAGGAAAAAGAGTGGAATGATTTGTTCGCTCAATATAAAAAAGAGTACCCTGAATTAGCTACTCAGCTTGAACAAGCATTAAATAATGAACTTCCTGAAGGATGGGATAAAGATATCCCTGTATACCCTGAAGGGAAAAGCCTGGCAAGCCGTGCTTCTTCAGGGGAAGTATTAAATGGTATTGCTAAGAATCTACCTATTTTTATCGGTGGATCCGCAGACCTTGCTGGTTCGAATAAAACAATGATTAAAGATACAAAAGACTTTATGCCTGGTTCGTATGAAGGCCGCAATATTTGGTTTGGTGTGCGTGAATTTGCGATGGGTGCGGCAATGAATGGTATTGCTCTTCATGGCGGCGTAAAAGTATTTGGCGGAACATTCTTTGTCTTCTCTGACTACTTGCGTCCTGCCATTCGTCTAGCAGCTTTAATGGGATTACCTGTCACTTATGTCTTTACCCATGACAGTATTGCTGTAGGGGAAGATGGACCAACACATGAGCCAGTTGAACAGCTTGCAGCATTACGTGCCATGTCAGGATTATCAATCATTCGTCCTGCAGATGGTAATGAAACGGCAGCTGCTTGGAAACTTGCAGTGGAGTCTACCAACAAACCAACTGCACTTGTTTTAACTCGTCAAGATTTACCTACATTAAAAGGAACCGATACCAATGCGTACGAGGGAGTTTCTAAAGGGGCATATGTAGTGTCTCCTTCAGAAAGAGAAACTCCAGATGCGTTGTTATTAGCAACTGGATCAGAAGTAAGCCTTGCAGTGGAAGCTCAAAAAGCCCTTGCTGGAGAAGGTGTTCATGTTTCGGTTGTAAGTATGCCTTCATGGGATCGATTCGAGCAGCAATCTCAAGAGTACAAAGACTCTGTTCTGCCAAAAAGTGTGAAAAAGCGTCTTGGAATTGAAGTGGGAGCATCATTTGGCTGGCATAAATACACTGGTGACGAAGGCGATGTTCTTGCTATTGATCATTTCGGAGCTTCAGCACCAGGAGAAAAGATTATGGAAGAATTCGGGTTCACTGTAAACAACGTAGTTGCACGTATAAAAGCACTTTTGCAAAAATAAAATAATGAGAATTTAGGGAGAGCGGAAATCATCCGTTCTCCTTTTTTGATGGCTCAAAGAGTACAAATTTCAACAATATTATGAACAAGGTTAATATTTGCAGGAAAATTCAACAAATCTACAGAATTTATAGAAGAATAGTTTAGATTCCTGCTAATCGACAAAAATAGTGAAAGTTTTTGCCACCGTAAGACATATGTTTCGTTAATCTTTTTTTATAATAGTAAAAAGGATAATCAACGAAGGAGAGAACAGTGGTGAGAAAATATCAGCTATATTTAATAGAAGATGAATTTGCGACCCATTACTTCGGAAGAGAACGATTGTTTTTTCAGCTTTTTCAGGAACATCGAAAAGCAAACGGCGAATTTAAATTTATTACACAAAAACAAATTTCCTATATAACAAAAAAGGTTGAGGTTCTAAAGATCCATCAACTTACCCAAAAGCAGCTTGGAAAAATCAAGGGATTTAAAGCTGAGCATGGTGCATATTCAATTGAATTAAGTGGAAAACTAAGTACGGCAAAATTAGAGGTTTTTCAAGACTTAATTACAATCGAGGCACAAGGAAGCTATGAAGCAGAGACGGCTTTTTTTGAAGTTCTAAGAAAATGTGAGTCTTCCTTTTTGGCACTAGACCTTGAACATCAGCGATACGGTTGGTTAAAGCCCATAAAGGAAAGAAAATTTATCTAATTGCAGATATTGTCTAATCGTGTTTTATTTAGTACACTGTATGGTAGACAACATGAAGGAGGAAGTTGAATATGGGTTATTACATTCTAGTTGGTATACTAGCATTAGCAGCTGGTGTAGCACTAGGATTTTTCATTGCTCGTAAATATATGATGAGCTACTTAAAGAAAAATCCGCCAATCAATGAACAAATGTTAAAAATGATGATGATGCAAATGGGACAAAAACCATCACAAAAGAAGATCAACCAAATGATGGCTGCCATGAACAAACAACAATCAAAATAAAACGGACTAGCACTCATATAGATGGGTGCTTTTTTCGTGCTGATAATAATATTCTAAATCTTTATTATTTTATAAAAATTTGGTAAAATTAAACCTCAGTCCGTTGGATTATTTTTCCGAATAACTTTAATTATCAACGTATTCAATTTTTGGCAGCTCGATTACTCGTGATTTGGGGGCGGTTTAATGAAAGTATTTTTAGAATTAGGCTGGTATTTTAAACAGGAGAAAAAAGCGTATATATCCGGGATTTTCCTCCTAATGCTTGTAGCAATATTGCAACTAGTGCCGCCTAAGATCATAGGAATCATTGCTGACCAAATTAAGAATGGGACGATGACAACGGGAATTCTCATGCAGTGGATGGCCGTATTAGTTATTGTTGCCCTTGCAATGTATTTCCTTAGGTACTACTGGAGAATTATGATTTTTGGATCATCAGTTAAGTTAAGTAAGTTGCTTCGAAATCGGCTATATCATCATTTTACAAATATGTCGCCATCATTTTACCAAAAACGTCGGATTGGGGATTTAATGGCACATGCCACAAACGATCTGTCAGCCATTCAACAAACAGCGGGCGCCGGCGTGTTAACCTTTGTTGATTCTCTTTCAACTGGTGGGTTTGTCATCTGTGCCATGGCATTTACGATTAGCTGGAAATTAACATTAATCTGTTTAATTCCGATGCCCTTTATGGTAATCCTTACGAGCTGGTTTGGAACAATGCTCCATCGAACCTTTTATCAGGCACAGGAAGCATTTTCGTCATTAAATGATAAAACTCAAGAAAGTATTACCGGGATTAAAGTGATTAAGACGTTTGGCCAGGAAAAGGAAGATATCGAGGATTTTCGGAAGCAATCAGAAGATGTCGTCCAAAAAAATATCACCGTCGCAAAAATTGATTCTCTTTTCGATCCAACGATTTCGATCATTGTTGGTTTTTCCTTTTTCTTATCGATTGTGTTTGGTGCAAAATACGTGCTTAATGGGGAACTAACTATCGGGCAATTACTCTCGTTTACTACATATTTAGGTTTACTCATCTGGCCGATGCTTGCATTTGGCTGGTTATTTAACATTGTTGAGCGAGGCAGTGCTTCCTATGACCGAGTTTCCATGCTCCTTCAAGAAAAAGAAGATATAACCGATAAGGAGGGGGCAATAAACGTGGTGCCCGCAGGTGATATTGAATACAAACTTTCTAGCTTTACTTATCCTGGAGAAACCACACCGGTTTTAAAGGATATATATTTTTCGTTATATACCGGCGAGACGGTGGGCATTGTTGGTAAAACCGGTGCTGGTAAAACCACTCTTTTAAAACTGCTCATTCGTGAGTTTGATAGTTATCAAGGTGAGATTAGATTTGGAGGGAAATCTCTGCAGGATTACAGGCTTGAAAAATTACGCGAGGCCATTGGTTATGTACCTCAAGATCATTTCCTGTTTTCAGCCTCTGTTGGTGAAAATATCGCCTTTACGAACTCCGGGGCATCAATAGAGGAAGTCGAGAATGCCGCTAAGCTTGCCAATATCCATACTGATATCCTTCAATTTACTGAAGGCTATCAAACGGTTGTTGGGGAGCGTGGGGTATCCTTATCGGGCGGGCAGAAGCAAAGGATTTCGATTGCCCGGGCTATTTTGATGAAGCCAGAGGTGTTAGTACTCGATGATTCCTTATCTGCAGTAGATGCAAAAACAGAAGAAGCCATTCTTTCAGCATTGAAACAGAATAGGGAAGGAAAAACAACCATCATTACTTCACACAGATTAAGTGCCATTCAACATGCAAATCTCATTCTCGTTCTTGAGGATGGAAAGATTGTCGAAAGAGGTACACATGAAGAATTGATGGAATCGGGTGAATGGTATAAGGAAATGTATTTACGCCAGCAGCTAGAAGAGTTGGTTGAGCATGGAGGGCATTAAGATGGATGAGAAAATTCAGCTTACAGATCGTGAACAAAGAAATATTTTATTCCGTTTGCTTTCTTATACGAAACCACATAAAAAAACGATTGTCACAGCATTTATCTTCTTACTATTAACAACGATCGGCGATATTGTTTTGCCGATTATCGTAAAAATATTTATCGATGATTATTTAACTCCTGGGAAGCTAGAGTTTCAGCCACTATTGATCCTAGGTTCCACGTACATGTCAATCCAAATCATTAAAGCGATTCTCATGTTTTTTCAATTGGTTAAATTCCAGGAACTGGCTTTGAAAATTATCCAGCAGCTGCGCATTGATGTTTTTTCTAAAGTACAGTCGCTCGGGCTAAAGTATTTTGATAAGACCCCAGCAGGAAGTATCGTTTCAAGGGTGACCAATGATACCGAAGCCATTAAAGACATGTTTGTTACCGTTATTGCAACGTTTATCCAAGGTGGATTTTTATTACTAGGTATTTTTATTGCGATGTTTATTCTAAACATCAAACTTGGCTTATTTTGTGTGGTGATCCTTCCGTTATTAATGTTTGTCATGAACCTATACAGAAAATTAAGTTCACGATTTTACCTTGATATGCGCGAACGGCTAAGCCAGTTAAATGCCAAGCTCAGTGAATCATTATCTGGAATGGGTATTATCCAAGTGTTTCGGCAGGAAAAAAGACTCCGGGCAGAATTCGGAGCTATTAATGACCAACACTATCAGGCAGGAATGAAAAATATCAAAATAGATGGCCTTCTATTAAGACCAGCGATTGATTTAATTTATATTTTGGGCTTAATCATTGTATTAAGTTATTTTGGAATAACGTCTTTTAACCATGTGGTGGAAATCGGCGTGTTATATGCCTTCATAAATTATTTGGATCGTTTTTTCGAACCGGTTAATCAGATGATGATGAGGCTATCCTTGTACCAACAAGCGATTGTCGCTGGCTCCCGTGTTTTTAAACTGCTGGATGAGGAAGAATTAGCACCAATACAAAAAGAAGAGCGGACCAATTCCATTGAAAAAGGAATGATTGAGTTTACGAATTTAAGTTTTTCCTATGATGGAAAACGGGATGTGATAAAATCTATTTCCTTTAAGGCAAATCCTGGTGAAACAGTCGCACTGGTTGGCCATACTGGAAGTGGAAAAAGCTCGATTATCAATTTGTTAATGCGTTTTTATGAATATGAACGGGGGGACATTTTGATTGATGGTCAATCGATTCGGAACTTCACAAAGACAGAACTCAGGGAGAAAATGAGCTTAGTCTTACAGGATCCATTCTTGTTCTACGGGACGGTAAAGGATAATATCCGCCTTCATTCGGATGAGATGACGGATGAACAAGTCGAAGAAGCAGCAAAGTTTGTTCAAGCCCACACCTTTATCGAAAAGTTGGAGGGTGGCTTTGAACATAAGGTTGTCGAGCGTGGGACCACATTTTCAAGCGGTCAAAGGCAACTGATCGCTTTTGCCCGAACGATCGCCGCTAATCCCAAAATATTGGTTCTCGACGAAGCGACCGCCAACATTGATACAGAAACAGAAGAAGCCATTCAAACCGCACTCGCCAAAATGCGAAATGGGCGAACGACAATTGCGATTGCGCATCGCCTGTCAACCATTCAGGATGCTGATTTAATCTTAGTATTGCATCAGGGGGAAATTGTTGAACGGGGAACCCATCAAGAACTGCTTGCCCAAGGTGGCTTGTACCATAAAATGTTCCTTTTGCAAAACGGAGCTGTTGAACGTCTTGAGGATGTTGTAAATTGATAGAAAAAAGCCTGGCGATTTGCCAGGCTTTTTTCATTATATAGTTCTATTGACTATTTCTAATGGTGACGACATACAAGAACTTTCTTTTAACTAGCTGATGAAGGCATCTTGTTTATATATACTCTATGATATTCATTTAAGAGATGATCAAGTTCCTGGCTGTAACGAATTGCAACGGAGGATGTCAAGCCGTTCGTAATGGCGACTTGTATTAATTCAGCTCGTTTTTTTTCAATTAATGTCACTAAATCATTTTTTGTCACGGCCGATGTCCTTTCCGGAGTAACTCCTAAATTATGGTGCAAATAGACTACTAATATATCAAAATGACATTGATTTTACTAGTATAACCTATGATGTAAATTTTTTCAAAGACATTTGTAAATAAATATCCAACCAAAATTATGCATATATTTTATGGAGGAGACATTTCAGTGGAACAAAAAAAAGCGCCGACACAAAATATTCAAGTTAACCATTATCATTTATATCAAACATTTGTTAGAATATAAACGTATCGACTATAGTGGGAGTGTTAATATGTCAGATGTAAATATATTTTTAGCATTAGGAGCAGGATTTTTAAGCTTTATTTCTCCTTGTTGTTTACCGCTTTATCCTGCATTTCTCTCGTACATCACAGGAATGTCTGTTGGGGAACTTAAAGCTGAAAATGCCATGCTTCAAAAGCGGAGTCTACTCCACACATTATTTTTCCTTTTAGGCTTTTCGATTATTTTTATCGCCATTGGATTTGGAACTTCGTTTCTAGGAAGCTTTTTCTTACAGTATAAAGATCTTATTCGTCAACTAGGTGGAATTTTTATTGTTTTCTTTGGTTTAGTGATCGTTGGGATTTTAAATCCGAAGTTTATGATGAAGGATCGCCGCATTGAATTTAAAAATCGTCCTTCAGGTTATTTTGGTTCTGTTTTAATTGGGATGGCATTTGCCGCGGGTTGGACGCCTTGTACAGGTCCAATTCTATCGTTCGTTATTTCCCTTGCAGCCACAAATCCAGGTTCAGGTATGATGTATATGATTGCCTATTGTCTAGGCTTTGCCATACCATTCTTTATTCTTTCGTTCTTCCTTGGCCGCATGACTTGGATTAAGAAGAACAGCGGCAAAATTGTAAAAATTGGCGGTTACATAATGATTGTAATGGGGGTTGTTTTGTTCTTTGACTGGATGACAAAAATCATTATGATTTTTTCTAATTTGTTTGGCGGCTTTACAGGGTTCTAAAGGTAAACTCGAAAATGATAAATATATAAAAATATAATATTCTTTGAAAGGGAAATTCCTAAGAAGGTTTTTTCCCTTTTTGTGTCAATCACCTGAGTGTTGGAATTGGGAACATTTTATCATGAGTTAATTTTTTTCAAATGAATTTATTTGAGATATAATGGGTTAGTAAATAAATTAGATAAGGAATGAATCTAATGAACTTAGTTGTTGCTTCTTCAATTGGAGCGGTTTTTATGGGCAGCCTTGCCTTGGTTGTCCGTATGAAAGCTGCAAAGAAACCCACGAATGCTCGTAAAATAATTCTACCTCCATTTTTCATGTCGAGTGGGGCTTTAATGTATATAGAACCGCAATTTAGACTAACTGGAGCAGAAATGATCGAGGCAGCGATTGTTGGGATGCTATTCTCTATCTTACTAATTAAAACCTCAAAGTTTGAGATCCGCGATAACGATATTTATCTAAAGCGATCCAAGGCATTTTTCTTTATTTTAATTGGTCTATTAGTTGTTCGCCTTGTTATGAAGTCGGTACTAAGTGCAAGCATTGATTTGGGAGAATTAAGTGGGATGTTCTTTTTCCTTGCCTATTGTATGATTGTCCCCTGGCGGATTGCGATGTATATGGACTACAAAAAGCTGTTTAGGCAACTTCATGGTGATAAGCAATTATAATTTTGTGAGAGACTGGTCCTTTATTGGATCAGTTTTTCTTTTTAGGATTTGTTAAATAATGAGTTTGAAATATTGGTCGAAAATGTTTGCATAGTTCCGGGCTATTGGCGACAAAAGTCAGTGAAAATCAGAGAAAAGTGTCGCCAATGAGGGCTATTGACGACAAATTTTAGGAAAGAACTATGAAAAATGTATCCAATGGTGTCCGTTGATGACAAAATAAAAAAACCATCTATTAGCTAGATGGTTAAAATAAGTGCTCAAAAGGAGCGACATCAATTCTATTTTCAAAAAGCTTTTTTCGTAAAAATTTATGATCTCTTTTTGGTGTGGCTTGAATATAGCCACGAATGACGAGGTCCTGAGTAATTTTTGATGCCTTTTCTCGAAGGGCGATTTCGCCAATCTTTCCGGCAATCTTATGTCTGGCAACATCACGGAATAATTCGGGAACAGGGCTGACTAAATCCTCTAGGAGTTCTTTCTCCTCGGGCCCCCACAAGTGCCGCGATTCATTTACATAATGTTCTTCCCAATCCATAACGGATTTGCCATCTTCTTTCGGCATCTTCTTCAAAAACTTTCGGAACATAAAAAATCCACCGATGGCAAATGACCCAACTAGGAAAAATACCCAGAACAGGATAAACCATAGAAACCAACCATGAAGCATATCTATTCACCTACAAGATAACTATTTTTCTTTTTATTATAGTCTGTTTTTATGAATTAAGACAAGTATTGGACAAAATTGAAGGAAATTATACTTTAGATTTTAATCAAGAATCGAATCATGATGAATGTGCGAAACAGTTTATTGTTCTGTAGTTTTCTGATGAAAAGCTTGTCGAAAAAATGACAAATCCATTGATTCTATTGATTATCACCATATTCCATAGTAATATGATATCAAATGATAGGGAAGCGAAGTAATTTGTTTCTTTCCCCAAAAGACTGTGTTACTGTAGTCCAAACATCTTTGATATTTTAACATCCATGGGGCTGAATGGGGTACTGGTGTCCTCCACAGTCTTCAAAACTGCGATTCAGTTGCGGGGCATAGGTCTTTGATAGTTATGGGTTTACGCTTAAGTAACCCACACAGTTTATTGTTGTTTTTCGACTAGTTTGGAGAGTTCGCAAGGTCGAAACTGCGTGTGTTGATGTACCTTCAAATTACAATATTTGGAGGTTTTTTGTATGGATTTCAAACGTAAAACAACTCGTAAACATGGTCGTGGTGCAACAACGAAAAAGGTGATCGAAGAGTACACTTTGACAGAAATGTTCGAAAAATTTATGTGGTTCAAAAACACTGAGGGTTTGGCTCCGAGGACAATCGAAGAGTATGAACTTCATTTCCGTTGGCTGATGGATTACTTGGGAAAGGATCTGCCGGCTGATGATGTGACATTAGGATTATTTCTCAAATGGGTAAAACATATGCGTGATGTAATGAAACTCGCTGATAACACGGTCAACATTCGTATTCGGACAATGCGTGCATTTCTGCGTTGGTGCCATAAAGAGGAGTATATTGTGGATCCAATCCATGAGGATTTCAAACCAAAGAGCAAACCGGTACAAGAGCCGATCGAGACATTATCTCCGGTGGAGATCAAAACACTGCTGAATAACTTCGATCTCTCAACATGGGTAGGATTTCGGGATAAAGTCATGGTTATGGTTCTTCTTGATTCAATGGTTCGTATTTCCGAGTTGCTTGCGATGAAACGCTCCAATGTGGATCTCAAGAAAGGCATCATAAAACTAGAGGCGATGAACACAAAGACAAGGAAGGCTCGTGAGGTGCTGATCTCATCCAAGACGATCAAACTATTGAAAGAATACATGGAAGAAACGGAAGAGACCGAGGAAGGGTTCTTATTCCTTACTTACGATGGGCGGGAGATGTTGAGCAACACTTGGAGGACAAGGCTCCACGAAGTAGCCGGACAATCGGGGATCAAGAAGGCTATTCGACCTCACATTCTTCGTCATACTGGTGCAGTGTTGTACATTATGAACGGTGGGGATCCGTTTAGCTTGCAAACCATATTGGGGCACTCTGATATGTCCATGACCAAAAGGTACGTTCAAATGAGTAACTTAGATCTCAAGAGACAACATAATTTGTTTAGTCCATTGAAAAATGTGTAAGTTGGGATCGCTACGGCGGTCTCTTTTTTTTGATCGCTTGCTTTTTACCAAAACATGGTACAATTTACTTATTCGACTAATCGTTTTTTCACAGGAGGATTTACCATGACATCATCTGTTTTTTGTTTCATAGTATTTGTTATATTTGTACATTTCGTCACAACGAAACCAAAGAAAAAGGTCAACCTCTCTGAACGACAGAACCGTGAATTGAATAATAAGTTGGATAAAATAAAGAAAAAGTACAATTTATAAATGTGATCTTTCATTAGGAGATATAAAGAAATGAACGTGATAAAGATAGAGATCCATTATTATGCTAATAGTAAAGCCTTACAACAAGGATCCTTTCCACTGAGAGGCAAAAAGCCTGAAGTCATTGCTCTTGAGTGGTGGAAACAAATTAAAAAGAATATGTCACAACATGCTGAGTTAGAAAAAGTTGTAGTGAATGGGGATCAAGATATTACCGAGTTAGTAATGGAATTAGAAGATAAAGAAGTGAAAAGGATTATGGACGATAATTTGCCTTTTTAAGACCCGCTCAATTTTTTAAGGTTTAATAATGATACAATTGATTTTCTTGTTCAACTAACGAAGCAGTTTAGTTTAAGAAGGGATATTAATGTCTTTAGACGAATATTGTTTTAGATACATATTGAAGGGGTGAAGGCGTGTGGAGGATATAATTAATGCATTAAACCACTGGATACAAACATTACCGAAGGTATATAACTCAATGTCAGAAACAGAAATATCAAATCGCCCATTACCAAATAAATGGTCCAAAAAAGAGATTTTAGGACATCTATGCGACTCTGCAATAAATAATATTAATAGGTTTATAAAGATTCAGTACGAAGAACAACCATTTGTTATCCAATCATATAATCAAAACCAATGGGTAATACTTCAGAATTATCAAGAAAGACCACTTGATGAGATATTAAACCTTTTTTTAGCATTAAATAAGCAAATCATAAATATTATATCGAATATTCCAAAAGAGAGATTATCAAATCTTTGTGCTATAGGAAATAATCAACAAAAAACATTAGAGTGGCTCGTAAAAGATTATCTTAAACATATGGAACATCATATTAACAACCAAATCCTTATTTAAAAATAATGCCTAATATTGATATTGCTTCTTTAACTAACGGAGTGCTTTACTTCAATAAGGGTAAAGCGTATTTTTTCTTTATTTCAAGAAACGGGTGAGCGGAAGTAATATTAAGACTATTAATTACAATGAGGGTGAAATTAAATTGTGTATACTAGATTGTTCAACAGTTGAAACAACAATAAATTCTCTATCTGATTTGCTTAAAACTAACGAAAAGACTATAAATTTGTTCATTAAGAGAAATAAGTATCGAATAACTAATAAAGATAAATGTTGGCATTATGATAATCTTTATATTGAAGATGTACTAAATTATTTTAATTTACGTGAAGATGAAATTTTACCTGATAAATTACTTATGTTCCATCTGACTTCCGGAATAGATGATAGTAGTTTTCGGAAAAATGGAATTTTGAATTTAAAATCAATAATTAAAAATGAAATATTTTCTTCTTTTTTTGCTGATTTAGGGATTCAAATTCACTATGAGGAAGGCTCACCACCAATAATTAAATTTAAGGGGAAAGAGTTCAAGGATGAGATGCTTTTCCATCGTTTTAACACAGATAAATGTATAAATGGTTTCTTGATAAAGGAAGATGCTGAAAATAATTCAAATGTAAGGCATATTAGGGAATGCCCTGAGTTTATATGGGATATTAGCAAACTTATTAATATGCCTGAATTAGTTGGAAAGTGGAAAGAATCTGCTAAACCATTGAAACTATCCCTACATGTGAACTTCGAGGATATCAATTGTTTTAAACCTTTAGATTTTGTCCTAAAGGCAATTGAGTATGTTTTATTCAAAAACACAGGTTATTGGGATCCGGATAAAAACTTAATGGTTTTCTTACATGAAGATGTTTGTATTTCATCAGAAAATATAACCGAGACAGAGGAACTAAAGAAATCTTAATGTCGTATTTGACCAAATTTATGGCTTAAGGAGAGGAGGCAAGATATGACAACTTATAAAGGAATTGAATTGTGTTCAACGTTAATCAAAAAAGATGGTGATGTAAAAATAACTAGTAAAAGGGTGTTAGATGACATCGCACATAGACTAGAAAAGGATAACCATACTTTTGTGGGAAAATATCAATCCGCCAATTCTATTAAAATTGATTTCAAGTGTGGGCATGCTCCACAATCAATGTTCGGAAGAAACTATACACACGGTGGACATAAGTGTTATACCTGCAACCCTATAATTGAATATAAAGACTTTACACGAAAGGTGCATGCTTTAAAGCAATATGAACCTTGGTTAGTGGAGCTTAGTTTCAATGGCTTATATGAGGCTGGACAACATGATGGTTATTGGAACCTAGCTAAATATATTCCTGAGGGAACACATGAAGGTTGTATTGAGGAATACGAAAGAGGATATACAAGAGGACAAGCAAAGTGCGTTGAACTTTATAAAACAGGAGTAATCAAAGAGAGACCATTATCACTTCCTCAAAAGAGATCGTTCTTTTCAAAACTATTTGGAGGCAAGTAACATCATTATTTTCTACTAATCTTAATCACGATATTTTTAAACTATTTAATTGATAAAAAAAGGAAATCCGCATTCTTTATCGAATTATGTCTTTTTGAATAAATATTTCAGTATATTTGATAAGGAAGTGTCAAAAGAAATGAGTTCAGATAGTAATAAATTATTAACATTGGATACTGCTTTTATAATTGCTATTTTAACCGGAATATTATATGTAATTTCCTTTTTGTATTATGCCGGGCAATTTTACTATTATAAAATTCCTCTATTTTTAATAGAGATTAGTATTAAAAACATTATTAATTCAATGTTACATTTTTCCCCGTTATTAATAACGTTTTTTGGTAGTTCAATTGTTATAGTCCTTCTATTAAATAAGATAAAAAAAGCAAAACAGCGAAAGTCAAACCCAGAAATAAACCAAGTTAGTGGACAAAGTCGAAAAAATAAAAAGAAAACAAAGGGTAAATTTCGATTATTACGGTTCCTATTAGTATTATATATAGTTTTAGTTTTGTTATTTATAGCAACAATATTGTATTTAATTAAAATCAAAGTCCTAACTTACTATGTTTTACTTGGTGTTTCTACAGGTTTTATTTCATCTATATTAATATTTAGTTCTATTCTTTTATATAGAAGAAAGAGCTTTTTTGGTTCAATAGTGCTGGTTTTTATCGTATTATGTGGGACATCTTTTTTTCTTGGATATGGATTTGCTTCCGAATCTAATACATATATCCTTGTTAAAGACAAAAATAAAACATTCGTTTCACTTGCAGTTTATAATGACCAATTTGTACTTTCACCAATTAATATGAAGACGAAGGAATTTAGAAATGACCTTAAATTAATGGAAGTTAAAGATGTTAAGGAATTTAAACAAATGAAAATGCTTATTAAGTTAAAAAAGTAATTGATTTAATAATTAAATTGGCACTCACATGGGTGCCTTTTTTATTTTAAGAAATTCACAAAATTGACGAAAGGTGTGATCCTTCCTAGCGAATTTGTAGTTAAAAGGAGGGATCTTTGACGTGAAAATATTAACGGTTCCAAGTGCAAAAGAAGAAATTAGACGGTTGCAAAACTTTATTTATCTTGTTGAATCCTACGAGGCAAATAGTCTCGAACGGTGGATAATTAAAGAATATTCATACACCAGTAGCATTCGAGAAGTGGTTATTCGTGGGAACCAAAGAGGACTCACATCAAACGGTGTTGAGTTAGACCATGAGTTTGTGAAAAATGTTATTGCTAGTTACCCAAAGGATGAACTTCACCGATTAGTAAGAGAAACTACAGGCTAAGAGTTAAACCTAACAAAAGGAGATAAATGATCCATTATTCTTCTTAAGTATATAATAGAAAAGATCCCTCAAGCTGACCAAGGCTCACGAGGGATTTTTTCGATTGGAATGCAATTGTGATCTTTTTCGGATCATGATATAAAAGAGGATCCCGAGAGATCCCTTTGAAGGATACTCCGTCTGTGTCAATGTTGTTGGAGCTTGGGGTTGATAAAATTACTGCTTAATTGCAGTCATTAAAATTATGTACTTCATACAGATAGGTAA